>SIRX01000021.1 GCA_004563715.1 Actinomycetota bacterium
CTTCCTGCTATTCCGATCTCTCAGCGGTTTTCCGGCAGGGGCCTCTGGCGCACACGGTCGCGCTCAACTACGGTGAGCTTTCCGGTCACGGACCACTCCGGTTGATCTAGCAGATCCAAAAGGTAGTTGGCGGGTTCCTCCGGAGGCGAGGGGTCGAAGCGGAAGTAGATCACGCCAGGGGGTACGGGCGAGGCGCCTCTCGGCTCTGCGTAGAGCAAACCTCCGTAGTCGCGGTCGAAGGTGAGGATCACGCGGCCTTCGCGGACGGCGCGCTCGATGACCGCTTCATCGGACGTCCCCGGTGAATCCCGTACCACGGCGGCGATATCGTGCCCGGCTTCCCGTAACCGGTCTGCCGCATCGAGCGGGAAGTTCTCGTCGGCGAGGAAGTCCACGTGAAACGCGGGCAGAGCCCTACCGGCGCAGGGTCAGGCCCCGCTCCTCCCGCGCGGTCTCGGCGGCGTAGGCAAAGACGGCGCGCAGGTCTTCAGGCTCCAGGTTGGGGTAGTTTTTCAGGACTTGCTCCTCAGTCCATCCGGCGGCGAACAGCCGCAACAGGAACTCCACCGACAGGCGCGTGCCCCGCACCACGGGCTTGCCCGAGAGGATCTTCCTATCCGAGTGTATGCGATCTCGCCATTCCATAGCAGACCTTCCACAGACCTTCTGATGATTGTACACGTCGGCTTTAGCCTTTAGCTGTTGGCTAACCGCTGGCTGCTAATTGCTAGCCGCCCTAAAACAGCGCTCCTTCCTCTTCCCGGCGTGACAGCTCCAGCACGCGCTCCCACGACTGCGAGAGCGTGTTGTAGGCGAAGGCTTCCTCGGGGCGCTTTTTGCGGTCGCAGATCTGGTACAGGCGGTACGCTAGCTGCCGGGCCTCCTCCGCCCGGTCCGGGCCGAGCCTGCGGACGATGGCGGCGGCGTTGTCTTCGCCCACCAGCACGGCTTTGACGAGGTGCTGGGCCGTCTCCCAGGCGTTGGTGCGGCCGTCGGTGGCCGAGTCCCAGGCTTCGGGAAGCTCCTCGCGCTTGAGGAGGCGCACCTTGCCGCCGCGTTGGGCCAGTACGCCGGACTCGGCGAGGCCGCGCACGGAGACGTTTTTGGACTTCGACAAGGTCTCGGCGAGGCCGTAGTCGCCTTCGCCGGTGCCGAACTGCTCGTACCAGGCGACACAGAAGCGCGACTCGCCGTCGAGGTCGCCGTCCTGCTCGGCGAGTACGGCGTCTAGCTGCTGGTTTATTAGCCCTAACGCGGTGCGGACGTTCAGGGGCGCGCCATCGTTTTCGAGGACGGCGGAGTAGCGGGAGTAGATCGCCATGCCGGGGCCGATGGTCGCCTGCGCGAGATCCACCGGGGCGATATTCTCCCGCATCATCACCGCCACGGCGTCCGGCAGCTCCCGCCGCAGCGCGTTCTGGAAGTCCCGCCGCGAGGCGACCGGGGCATCCGCCGGACGCGGGCGGCAGACCATCACCACCGATGAGGCGAGGGCGTTGGTTCCGGTGGCTACGGGGCGGTTGGTCAGCTCGGTACGCATGGGCCAGGTGCCGGTGATCTGGAACCCCGCCTCCATGAGCCCGGTGAGCATCGTCTCCCAGCCGGTCGAGGCGACGGCGAGGACGCCGTGGTCGTCGCCCCCCACGCCGCCGTTCGCGGAGGGCTTCTCGCTCTCGGCCTGCTTGAAGGCGTAGTAGATGGTCACGGGGTAGTCCGGGTTGGCCTTCTCGCGCATCCGGGCGAACGCTTCCCCAAGACCGCTCTCGAAGAACTCCTGCGCCTTCTGCTTGCTGCCGCCGAAGCGGTAGGGCGTGGCGACTAGCTCCGCCGACTTGGGGACGAGCATCGTACCGAAGACCTCCGGGTAGACGCCGCCGAGCGAACGCCGCAGCCAGACGTAGAAGAAGTCCGAGAGGTCGGCGTAGCCAATGTTATCGTAGTAGGGCGGGTCGGTCGAGATGACCGGGCGCTCGACACTGTTGATAGAGTCGGTTGCATCTTGTTGATGAGCTTCGCTAATGCCTATTGCGGGAGACTCTGCGATTACTTTGTAAATCCAGTCAACTCCACCCTGAAAATTACCCGTCGAATCGCTCAACGGATTCGTCTCCGTGAAGTCCCAGTTCATCGGGATCGCCTGTCGCGCAAAGGTGTTTCGGATCAAATCTCGTCCAGAATGCCAACTGGTTATGCTTGAACTGTAGTCGCTTAACCGGTCCACCGCGAACGCCAGATACGTCGCTACGGCGTCGGCGTAGGCTGCGGCCCGCTCTTCTGGCAGGTCGCTAGCGAGGGCGTCGTTGCGGGCGCGTTCCCGCGCCTCTCCCACGAGGTCCGAGAACGTCCCGAGCGCGACGAGCTGGCGCGGGGTGAACAGGTCGGCGAAGGTGGTCAGACCGTACGGGAGGCACCAGAGGTTGCGCGGGTCGTTCGCAAGCTCCTGCTCCGGCCCCCACTCGGGCCTTGCCCCCTCCGCCGCCGCGACGTGTTCCCCGGTTGCCTCCAGGTACTTCCGGCCGCGATGCCCCTCGGCGACGACGGTCATCAGTTGCTGGCCCATGCGTCCGGCCTTGCCCTCGGCCTTGATGTGGGCGTCGTCCGAGATCTGGTCGCACACCAGACACCGGAACTTCGCTCCGCGCCCGAGCTTCGGCGGGTCCGGCGGCGCGCCGCTCGTCTGCCCATTTTTCACCACGAACCGGACGCCTGGCCTCCCGTCTTCGGTATCCGAGCCGTCCACGACGACCGGCTCGACCCACGCCTTCTTGTCTTTCTTCTTGGAGAGCCAGAACGAGCGGACGAGCGGCATCGTCGCGCCGCAGGCCGGGTTCGGGCAGCGGACGGTGCGCGCCCAGAGCCAGGCTATGACGGTCAACCCCTTCCCTGGGGCCGCAGCCATCCTGGCCGCATCACTCCCTGCTTCTCCCGCGGGCTGAAAGCTCCCGTCCCCAGGGTCCTTCACGGTCGGGTAGAGGTGGCCGATGCGCTCCTTCGCCTTCTTGCGCATCCAGGCCCCGTAGAAGCGCACGTCCTCGGCCAGCCCCTGCGCCCCGCGCCAGGAGGAGAGGTCGGCGGTCTCGCGGGACTCCGGGTTGACGGGAGGGTCGTTGGCGAACTTCGGCGGCAGCTCGATGAGGGCCTTCGTGATCATGACCGCCACCGGGTTCAGGTCGCTGCCGTGCGCCTCCAGCCCGAGCCGCTGGGCCTCCAGCGGGATCGAACCACCCCCGCAGAACGGGTCCAGCACCGGCGGCGGCTCGCCCCCGGTGGAGCACAGGATCTCTTTCCGCGCCCTCCCCAGCACGCTCTCGTCCGAGGAGTTCTCCCACTTCACCAGCTCCCGGATAATGTCGAAGAGCCGCTCGCGCTCCCTTTGCGCCTCGTCTTCGGACAGGTCGTTCGACGGGTCGTCCACCAGCGAGGCGAACAGGACGGCCCGGCAGGCGGCGAGGGGTCTTCTGGCCCACCACAAATGAAGCGTCGAGGGGTGGCCGTGGCGGATAGACTTCTCGCGGGCCGACTCGGCGTTGATCTCGTCCAAAGGCAGCGCCACCTCGATCAGCTTCTTGCGGTAGGTCATCCCTTCCTCCGTCCGGTCGTCCCTCTATGTTCTTCGTCTACGCGGCGCACGCTGTCACCTACCAACGCACCGGCTTCGTCACGACACCGTAAACATCTTTCAACGCCGGCGGGAACTGGCTCACTCTTAACGCCCCGGCGCGGATCTGCTTCATAAAGTCCGCCTCCTGAGCCAATACCCGGGACGGTCTCTTCTGAGGGTTCAAGATACCCACGGTGAGACCCAACTTCCTCCTGACCACACTAATCGGCTCCAGCAGGTCCGAGTCGTTGGAGACGACGACCGCCACCTCGTAGTCCTTCCTGAAACCATCGTACAGCAGGTGGGTAGCGAGGTTCACGTCCGACCCCTTCTCCTCGGGGATCGCCCGGCCTCGCACGAACGCGGGCCGTGAAGTAGCGGATGCGGTTGATCGCATTGCCTTTCAACAACGCGCCGCAGAGCTTACTCAGGTCGAGCCACTTGTAAGGGGTGCCCTTCAAACAGCCATAGTAGAGGTTGAAACCATCAACATACACGTTGGTTCTCTTCATCTATCACCACGAAATGGCAAAAAGCTGGGGCCACCTCCCGGCGACCCCGCATCCCGCCGCCGAAGCAGCGAGAGTGATCTACCAATATAATAAATGATAACCCGTTGCTCTTCAAGAAGCGTCGAGGGGTGGCCGTGGCGGATGGACTTCTCGCGGGCCGACTCGGCGTTGATCTCGTCCAAAGGCAGCGCCACCTCGATCAGCTTCTTGCGGTAGGTCAAGCGTTCTCCTCCGGTTCGTAGCCGTGGCGTTTCAGGTTTTCAAAGGTGGTTTCGTAAACGTCTCTGGCCTGCCTTACGGCCAGCGCCGCATCCTGGCGGGATGCTTCGACGAAGTCGCCGGGGTAGCGAGGTTCGACGGCCCAACGACTGAGACGGACGAGATCCTCATCCGAAACGCCGATCTCAAACTCGTCGGAGAGCAAACGCCGCAGGGTAAAAAGGTCGTGGGTCTTGGAGAAGGGGGTCTGCAAGTAGACGAGCGCGGCCTTCAGGGCCTTCTCGGCACACTGCTGGGCGTGAAAACAAGCCGCCCGCGGAACTTGACCATGTTCCAGAATTAACTCCGCCGTGCCCAGGTCTTCCCGGGCGTAGCGAAGCCACCGCGGAACTTCGGGAGGGTCAGCGCGCTCGCTCATAAAGCACCTTTCCCTCTCGCAGAGCAGGGTAGAGTATCGTGCCCACCATGTTTCCCCGGCGTTCGATCTCTTCCGGGTCGGCGACTACCACGTCTATCGGAGCCGGCACCTCCGTCATGGCCAGACGCACCTGCACCGCAAGCTCTCTCTTGTCCTCCCGCTCTACGCGGTCGAAGACAACCAGCAAGTCCAGGTCCGAGTCGTAGTTCGCCTCCCCACGTGCCACCGACCCGAAAACGATCACCTTGAGCGGGTCGAATTGCTCTACGACCCGCTCCACGACCGCCGGTAGCCACTCTTCGACGGTCTTGCCCTCGTATAGAAAGAGTCCGGTCCTGTCTGTGCACGGGTTTCCCATGTCCCGCATTCTAGCGAAGGGCTAGGACGGAGGCTGAGACAGCTCCAGCAGCTTCTTGAGGTCGTGGTTCACGCTGACCTCGGTGAAGCCGGGTTCTTTGTCGAAGGGGCTGCGGACGTAGCGCGGGTAGGCTGCATAGTCTCCGTCCACCTCGACGAGAGCGAGGATGAAGTCCTCGGGTTTGTTCAGGGCGGTGATGATCTCGTTTCGGGTCACCGTGACGGTCTGAGCGCCTTTCACCCTGCCTTTCACCTCGATCATCCGCAACCTGCCGGTCTCTTTATCTCTCGACTCGACATCGTAACCCCGGTTCTCTCTCGACACGTCCCGAGGGTCGTTGCCGAGGTCCAGCTCCGCCATGATGACGGCCTGCATGGCGAGGTTCTCGACCTTCTTGCGGGCTTCGGGGCTCGCGGCGAAGGTGTGAGGAGTTCCGGGCGCGGGGAGTTCCGCATCCGGTAACATTCCGGCGGGAATGACGAGCGCGGCCCCGACGATGTTGGGAGGGGCGGGAACGAGGTCTAGCTCACGGTCCAGCTCTTCCATCCGGCGCTCCAGCCGCCGGCTCAGGACGTCGCGGCGGCGGGTGAAGTCGTTGATGGTTACGCGCACGTCGGGCCTGCGGCCCACCTCGTCCCACAGCTCCCCGAGCCGGCGGTCCCAGTACCCGATCTCCGCCGTCAGGCGCTCGCGGACGAGCCCTCGCGCCTTCCCTACCTGCTCCTCGCGCCGCTCCCGCAGCTCTCGTAGATGCTCCCTGGCGAGGACCCCGGCGGCGTAGCTCCGCGCTTTCTCCGCCGCGCCTTTGGGCAGGTCCCCGACGTCTCGCAGGATATGCTTCTCCTCTTCGCGGATGGGTCGGTAGTCCAGGTGCGGGGCGAAGCCGGAGTTGCCGGCCTCTCCGGTGGCCGAGACCTCCACGAACTGCATCTTGCGCCCGGCGACGCGGTTTGCGTCGTCCTTACCTTTCCTGCCGTCGCGGATGGTGTGCTCCAGCAACGCCAGTACGCGGGGTTCCCTGCCGGTATCGGACTCGTCCACGAGCGCCGCACCCCGGACCAGGTTCCCGCCGCAGCGCTCCAGGACTAGCTGGCCGGCGGCGTCCACGACCGGGTGTCCAGGGTAGAAGAACACAGCCGGTGGTTTGCCCTTCACGCTACGCAAGGACTTCTCGAAGGTGATGCGTTCGTAAGCGCTTGCAATGCTGGAGCCGCCGGGTAGCCGCCGCGCCCGCTCGAAGATCACATCCGGCACCTTCCCGAGCTTGTAGCGACCCTTTTCGGGCTCGGTCGGCTTGCCCCCGAAGAGCCGCGCCGCTTCGAGGAAGAACGCGGCGACGAAGTGCGGCTGCAGGCGTTGGGCCGCCGCCCGCTCCATGTCCTCCCGTATCCTGCCGACGACGGACGGGTCCATCGCCTCGTGGGTGAGCGCCTGGTCCTCGACGATCTTCTTGAGGCGTTCCTGTTCCATCGCGAGGTCCAGTTTGTCGGTTACGCTCCGGCTTACCGACCCGCGCCCGCTCTCCCGGACGGCGGCCACGAGCAGCTCGCTCAACGACTGGTCCCGGAACATCTCTCCGAGCACGTCGAACACCTTGCCGCCGAGGGCTTTGCGGGCGGCCTCCAGCTTCTCCAACAGGCGGCGGTAGACCTGTCCCTCGCGGGTGTCCTCCGCGACGAGGTTCCACACGTGGCACACCTCCGTCTGGCCGATCCGGTGTATGCGTCCGAAGCGCTGTTCCAGGCGGTTGGGGTTCCACGGCAGGTCGTAGTTGACCATCAGGGAGGCTCGTTGAAGGTTCACCCCCTCTCCGGCGGCGTCGGTGGCGAGGAGCAGGGCCGTGTCCGGGTCGTTCAGGAACTTCTCCTGGGCGGCCTTGCGCGCCTGGCGGTTCATGCCGCCCGTGATCTTTACGAGCCAGTCATCGCCCCGGAGCGCCTTCAGCTTCCGTTCCAGATAGCCGAGCGTGTCCTTGTGCTCGGTAAAGACGATCAGCTTCCGGGGAGACTCACCGTCCACAGAAGCGCGGCCGATTCCAAGATGGGGGTTCTGGAGCAGGTCGCGCAGTTGCGCCCACTTGCGGTCCCCGTGGCCGTTGCGCAGGACGCGGGCCTGCTCCTCCAGGGTCTTGAGGGTCACTATCTCCGCTTCGAGCTCCCGGATCGTGGTCGCGGCCGTGGCGAGATCCAGGACCTCTTCCTCGGTCTGCTCCACCTCGCCGGCGTCATCGAACTCCTGCACCTCGCGCCCGCCGATACCGAGCTGATCTTCGTAGTCTTCCACCCTCGACACGAGGGTTTCGAGTGAAGAGTCCCGCGCGACGCGCCCGAGCCTGCGGGCTTCTTTCAGCTTCTCTTCCAGCCTTTTGCGGCGGCGGACGAGGGAGAGGTAGATCGCCTCGGGCGAAGAAGCGAGCCGGCGCTGGAGGACCGTCAGGGCGAAGCCGACCGTGCGCTTGCGACCGTCGGCGGCCTGCTCCGCGCGGTTGAACTCCGTCCTTACATATTCCGTAACGTCCTCGTAGAGCCAGTGTTCCGCAGCCGAGAGCTTGAAGGGAACCATGTGGGCCACCCGCGGCGGGAAGAGGTCGCTGCCATCGAACTTCTTCAGGTCCTCCTTGACCATGCGCCGCATCACGTCGTCCGTGTCCACTTTGTTCGCCCGGCCGCCCCGGAAGTACCGCTCGAAGCGGTCCGCGTCCAGCAGGCGCATAAAGAGCTGGAAGTCCTCCTCCTTGCCGTTGTGCGGCGTCGCCGTCATCAGCAGGAAGTGCCGCGTTGTCCCGGAGAGAAGCTCCCCGAGCTGGTAGCGTTTCGTCGGGGTGACCTCGCCCCCCGAGAAGGAGGCGCTCATCTTGTGCGCCTCGTCCGCCACGACCAGGTCCCACTCCGTCTGCCGAAGTGTCTCCTTCACCTCCTCATTGCGCGCGAGGTGGTCGAGGCGGCAGATCACGAACGGCTCCTCGGTAAACGGGTCGCCCGTCATGGAGGACTCGACCTGTTCGCGGGCCACGATCCTGAACGGCAGCCCGAACTTCCCCCGAAGCTCGTCTTGCCACTGCTCCACCAGGCTCCCCGGGCACACGACCATGCACCGCTCCAAGTCTCCGCGGGCGATAAGTTCTTTGATGAGCAGACCCGCCATGATCGTCTTCCCGGCCCCCGGGTCATCCGCCAGCAGGAAGCGCAGCGGCTGGCGATTGAGCATCCGCTCGTAGACGGCGGAGATCTGGTGCGGGTAAGGGTCCACGAGCGAGGTATGCACGGCGAGCAGCGGGTCGAAGAGGTACGCCGAGCCTATCCTGCGGGCCTCCGCCGCCAGCCGGAACCGCGCCCCGTCGCCGTCAAAGCGCCACCCGCCGTCCTCCCGCACGGCCTTCAGGTTCGGCTCGTCCGACCGGAAGAGCAGCCGCTCCCCGATGCGGCCGGAGGCGTCCTTGAAGATCACCTCCACCGTCCCGTCCCCGCCCGGCTCTACGCTCTTCAGCGTGACAGCCCCGCCGGAGGACAACCATTCGACGAGCATCCCTCTTCTCAACTCTTCAAGCTTCATATCTCTCAGCCTCTGACAGCGAAAGGATGAACCCCGTAAACATATGTTCGCACCTTCGGTGCCCGTAGATAAACCTGCTCAAGCTAACGGCCCTCCCTCAACCTTCGGGCGCGCATTCACCATACCATGCCACAGGTCAACAGACCCGCCTCGATGAGTACCAGAGCCGAGATATACCGGTTACAAAGCCGCGATCAGGAAACCTCACACATAAAGAGCGGCGGGATGTGCATGTAGGTCGTGCTCGGGCTGGGGCCGACGACGTCCCGGGCCATCTCCAGGGCTTCGGCGACGGAGGCGGCGCGTTTGTAGCCCATGCGGGCGGTGGTGTAGGGGTCGCCGCCGACGAAGATAACGCCTCCAAGATGGTCGAGGGCGTGGGCGCCCCACTGCCAGGTGGTGAACGGGTGCCAGCCGTGGTAGGCGTGGGCGTGGCGGTAGAGGGTCCGGTACCAGGGGTCGTAGATGTACTTCTCCTCGAAGCGTTGCTCCGCCTCGTGCGGGTCGGTGGTCTCGGCGATGACCTCCTCGAAAAAGGGCCGGTAGCTCGGGTGGTGGGCGTCGTCGAAGTCGTTGGGCACCGGGTGGGTGGCGATTATGACGCCGCCCTCACGCACCAGCGGTTTGCCCCGGTAGAGGTTGAAGAGGTAGCCGAGGACCATGTTGTGGACCAGGATCGGGTTCATTATGGAGTCCACGTTGTACGGCCCGAGGTACGGCACCCCGAGGAGCAGCACGTCCGCCTGGCCCTCTACGTGGACGAGCTGCTGGCGGTGGAGGTTCCTGATCGTCTCGTCGTGGACGGCGTCGGTGGCGCCGGCCTGCACGCTGGTCATCCGGTGCGGCGCGACGATGGACTGGAAGACCCGCCGGGCCACGCTGCGGGGCATGAGGCTGGTCGACTTGTGGTTGGCGAGGAAGTTGGCCTTCGTGATGGCGCTCCACTCGTGCTCGGGCTTGCCCATGAAGTCGAAGACCGCCGGGAAGGTGGCGTTGTTCAGCGTCGTCTCGATGTGGAAGACCTTGATGGCGTTGTCCAGGAGCTCGCCCATCCGGTTCACCGAACCGTGCAGGGCGGAGTTCGGCGGGTCCATGAGGCTCCTCGTGTTCCGCAAGGTGTGGGCGTTGTGGTGGTGGCGGATGGAGGAGTAGGGTGAGATGCCGGTGTGGACGGACTTGTGGCCGCCGTTCATGGAGACCAGGTTGATGTTCACGTAGACGACCAGGTCGCTCTCGGCGGCGCGCTTGCTGATGCGGACCTGCTCGCCGTGCGCCGTCTCCCCGATGACCGTGTTGCCTTCTTCGTCCTCGGCGTCGTAGTTGTAGAGGCGGTCGGGGTAGTAGCGGGCCATGATCTTCTTCCCCAGCGCCCAGCGCAGCTCTTTCTCGGTCATGCGGCGGTGCAGCCCGAGCGCGGCGATGAGGTGGATGTCCTCGACGCCCTTCGCGGCGGCCTTCTCCAGCACCTTCTCGATGACGAGCTGGCGGTTGTCCGGCGGGCGCATCGGCGGCAGCGGGCACGAGACGTCGTCGAAGACGATGGTGAGCTTCATGCCGGGGAAGAGCAGCTCGTGCAGCGGCTCCATGCCCATCGGCTCCAGGAGCGCCCTCTCGATGGCGACGTTCGGGTCCGGCAACGGGTCCACGGGCGCGGGAGGGTAGATCACGCGGGTCCCCTCCGGCAGCTTCTCGTAGTGGAACCCGTCCCCCGCGTTGAACATCATCGGCGGGCTGTCGCTGTCCAGCGTGATCGTAAACCCGGGTCGGCTCATCTTTCCTCCCGTTCCTGCTAGGTACGCTTTGTGGTGCCGATGCTGTCCGAACGCTCCACCGGCTCCGGAAAGCATAGCAGCCGGCCCGCCGGGCGTAACGGCGAGAGCTCAGCCCGGCCCTTCGAGCCGGGGAGCGGCGCTCTCGGAGACGCCGGCGAGCCGCTTCTCGAACGTCCGCCGCCAGGAGGCGGAGAGCGCCGACAGCGCGAGCAAACGCTCGATGCCCGCCGCGTCGCGCCGGTCGCGGTGCATGACCCGGTTGGCCTCCGCCACGCTGACACCTTCCGGCGGGCGCTCGACGAGCTCTATAGCGTCGTCCGCCCGCACCTCCCCGGGTTCGAGGCACCGGAGGTAGAAGCCGGTGCGCCCGGTCTCCTGCACCCACAGCGCCAGCTCTTTCACCTCGTGGCGGGCGGCGAGCTTGTAGCAGGGCTGGCGCGGCTGGCTCACCTGCACCGCCGCCTCCCCGACCCGGTACACGTCCCCGACGCACACCTCCGGCTCCAGCAGCCCCTCCGTGGAGAAGTTCTCGCCGAAGGCGGCGGGCTCCAGCGGGCGGGCCAGCCGCTCCCGCCAGTACGGGTAGTGCTCCAGGGGGTAGACGCAGACCGCCTTGTCCGGCCCGCCGTGCGCCTTGAGGTCGGCCTGGGCGTCGCCTTCGAGACCAGTCTCCTCCAGCCACAGCGCCCCCAAAACCGGCGACTTGCGGAACCCGCTCTGCACCCACCGGCCCCGGTAGGCCAGCGGCGCGGGCTGCCCCACGTTCAGCGACTTCAGGCGCGCCGGTTCACCATCCTGGATAAAGTCCATTGTCTCCCCTCCTCAACTTGCGGTTGCGGGCTCGTGCTCCGGGCAGTCCGTCCGCAGGTCCGCGACGGCCAGGGGCGCGTCGAGCAGGGCGCAGTGGTGCGGCGCGTCGCCGCCCGGATGGGCGTCCGGCCGAAAGAAGCGGCAGGTCACGCACATCCGGGCGACCGAGATCACACCCGCCCGCTGCAACGACCCGATGAGGCCCATGAGAAAGCGCAGGACGACCTCCTTCTCCTCCGCCGGCGTGCCCTCCAGCCGCTCCCGGATGACCTCGGCCCAGGTCGAGAGCTCGCCCGCCAGGGCCTTTCCCGCCGGGGTGAGCCGCAGCGTGGCGACGCGCCCGTCGCCGGGCCAGGGCTCGCGGCTGACCAGCCCCTTGCGCTCCAGGGCGCCCACGGCGTCGCTGACCGTGGCCCGCGTGAGGTCGAACTCGCGGGCGAGCCGCCCGACGCGGCGGAGCTCCAGGTCGTGGAAGAGCAGGTGGACGAGGAACTGGGCCTGTATCGGGCTGAGGCCGTGCTCCCGCGCCGCGTCGCGCAGCAGCAGCTGGAAGACCCGCGAGAGCCGCTCCAGCGCGGCGACGAGCTTGGCGTCCACGTCGCCGTGCTGCCCGGCGGGCTCGAAGACGGAGCCCACTACCCGACCTCCCCCGACTGTAGCGAACGCGAACTCAGAAGTCCCCTTCCCGGGTGTACGGGTAGCTCCACAGCGTCACGTGCAGCACCACGGACTTGAACCAGGCGTCGTACATCTTCTCTACCTCTTCGGTGGTGTGGCCCTTGTTCGCCAGAAAGGGCTTGATGGTCGCGGTGATAGGGTAGATGAACGAGATCATGTACCGCAACCCGATGTGATCCGGGGTCTCGTACGCCCCGTCGGTCTGGTTCTTCTTGATCCGGGTATGGCGCAGCGCGATCTCCTGCTGGTAATCTAGCCATTTCTCGTCGTAGGACCGTCGGCAAGCGTCGAGTATCCACTGACCGAACCTCTCCCTGACCCGCCCCAGGTACGCCTCGTCGGGGTTCCCGTCCGCGTCGGAGAAGTAGCGGACCAGGTGCGGATGCGAAGCGACGAAACCGTACCATACGTCGAGCACGTCCTCGACCTGGTCCTCCAGCACGTCCCCCGCCAGCCGCAGGTACTCCTCATCCTCCCCGCCGAACATCACCGTCTGCCGCAGCAGGTCCAACTCCTCGACGCCCAGCGGCGATACCGCCGTACCCGACGCACCAAAACCGTAACCCGGTATTCCCGCCCGTCCCTCGACCATGCCGCACTCCTTCCATCAGCCCACTAGTTAGGACTCCTTACAATATCTCAGACAGCGCGGGTCGTGTCAAGGGCGAGAGGAGTCAGAGGGGGCGTGTCTACCGGTGGTCGAAGACGACCTTGACGTGACCCTCGCGGCCGGCGTTGCGGGCGGCGGCGAGGGCCGAGCGGTACTCTTCGAGGCGGAACCGGGGGCCGACCATATTCTCCACGTGGATCCCAGGCGCGAGGCGCAGCGCGAGCTCGAAGCTCTTTACCTTCTCATCCCGGTAGTCCTCGACGCCGTAGGCGTAGGCGCCGGAGAGCCGGACCTCCTTGTGCCAGAGGGCGGTGAGGTCCAGGCAGTTGCGCGCGCCCGGCATCCCGACCATGACGGTCTCGCCGCCGGGGCGGGTCAGCCGGAGGGCGTCCTCCAGCGTGGACGGTGAGCCCACGCACTCGAAGACCTTCTCCGCGCCGCCCAGCACCACCGGCTTGCCAAGCTCCGGTTTGTGGGCCTCGGTGCCGAGCATAGCGGGGAGCTTTGTGTAGGTGTCCTTCGGGTGGACGACCTCGCTCGCGCCGAGCCGGAGGGCCTCCTCTTTCTGGCGCGCGTGTTTGGCGACGCAGATAATGCGGCCGGTGTCCGTGAGATGGCGCAGGGCGGCAACAGCGAACAGCCCGACGCTGCCCGCCCCGATCACGAGCGTCGTGTCGCCGGGCGCCGGGGCGGCCTTCAGGGCGGCGTGGACGGCGCAGGCCAGCGGCTCCACGGCGACGGCGGCCTCGTCCGGGAGGTCGTCGGGAACGCGGTGGAGCTGGGAGGGGTGGGCGACGAGCGTCCGCTGGGTCCAGCCGCCGCCGGTGTCGCGGCAGAAGCCCGTCTGGATGCCGGGCGAGACGTCGCCCCTCGCCACGTTCAGGCACAGGGCGTACTGGCCCGCGGCGCAGTACGCGCAGGGCGGGGAGATGCCCCGGGCTTCGCAGCCGAGCGCGGGCTCCAGCGCGACCCGCTCCCCGGCCACAAAGCCCGAGTTGCTCTCGGTGACGACGCCGGTGACCTCGTGGCCCAGGACGAAGGGAGGGGAGGTTATCGGGGAGAAGTACGGCGAGTTCTCCGAGGAGAGCGTCCCGAGGTCCGAGCCGCAGATGCCGGAGAGCAGGGGTTTCACCCGGACCCATTCCGGCGTCGGAAGCTCCGGGTCGGGGACGTCCTCCAGTTGCAGGGGCGAGAAGCGGCCCGTCTCCAGGCCCTTTATCCTCTTGGCGCCGGCGCGCATGAGCAGGTAGCGCGGGACGGACTTGCGGTAGCGGAGGGAGAGCAACCCTAGACCTTCTTGGGGGTCTTGAGAGGCGTGCCGTCCTTGTCCCAGTGCCGGACGGGCCAGCCCCGCTCTTCGGCGGCGGCTTTCAGCCGGCGGTCGGGGTTGACGGCCACGGGGTTGCCGACGGCCTCCAGCATCGGCAGGTCGGAGATGGAATCGGCGTAGGCGTAGGACCTGGAGAGGTCCACCTTGCGGCGGCGGGCGAAGGAGGCGAGCATCCGGGCGCGGGCGTCCCCGGCGACCGGCGCGCCGGCGAGCTCGCCGGTGTAGGCGCCGTTCTCCTCTTCGAGGGAGGCGCAGAGCACGTCGTCGGCGAGGTCTTTCATCGGCTCCAGCAGGAAGTCCAGGGCGCCCGAGAGCAGCACGACGCGGTGGCCGGCCTCCTTGTGGGCGCGGAGCCGGGCGAGGGCCTCGGGGAAGATGCGCTGCAGGGTAAAGCCCTCGAAGCTCTCCCGCCCGAGCCGCCGGGCACGCTCCGGCTTCCAGCCCGCGTAGTTCTTGTAGAAGGCGCGGTTGAAGTGGGCGCGGCTGACCTTGTCCAGCGCCCAGTAGTAAGGAATCTTGGGCAGGAAAGAGGCGAGCCAGAGGGGACGCTTCGCCGGGGGGAGCTCCCGCAACCGGAGCCAGGCGTAGTAGGAGACCACATTCGAGCCCACGAGGGTTCCGTCCACGTCGAAGATCGCCGCGACCTCGCCGGGCTCCTTGGAGGCGGGTTGCTTGCGCCGCTTGCGGCCGGGCTTGGTCGTGAGCGCCGGCAGGTGCGTGGTGTGCAGGTACTCGCGCCAGTCCAGGTCGGTGATGTCGAAGGGGAACTCATGTTGGTCTTCGGGTAGAAGCTCCTTGTAGAGCTGCGCGGTGCGGGCGGTCGAGAAGGTGGAGGCCATGTTGGCGTAGGCCCCGTAAATGCGGCTGTAGTAGAGGCTCATCTTGGCGCGTTTGTCGGCCCGCGCGATCCGCTGCCGCAGGTCGGCCGCCACGTGGCCGTCGGGCAGCCGGGAGACGACCTTACCCGCTATGTTCAGGCCCAGGATCTCGGCCTTCAGGAAACCCTCGACGCGGGCGCGCCCCGGGAAGCTCCACTCGGCGACCGGGATCGGGCGGCCGCCGGAGTCCCGCAGCGGTTTCTGGATAAAGTACTCCCGGACGTGCTCGTAGAAGTCCCGGTAGCGGAGCGGGTTGCGCTCCCCGGAGGCCACCTGGAAGACCTCGGGCTCGACCGGACGCCGGATGGCGGCGGCCAGAACGGCGTTCACCACGTGGTCCACAGGGACCAGGTCCACCAGGCTCTCGGGGTCGCCCGGAAACTCCCGGAGAAGTCCCTTAGCGAACGCCATGATGATCGGGTCCGCCATGCGGGAGCCCTGGATCCAGCCAGGATAAGGCTCCCGGTGGCTGCTCTCGATAATCGCCGGCCGCAGTATGATGAGCGGCGACTCCCCCCGCTCCAGCAAAACCATCCGCTCCGCTAGCGACTTGGTGAACGTGTATACGTCGTGCCAGCCGAGCTCCCGGGCCCGCACCGTCCCGCGCTCCACGAGCCGCTCGCGCATCCAGGCCCGCCGGAGCTGGTCGGCCCGCCCGGCGACCTCCTCCTCGGAACCGACCATCCCCAGCTCGGTCTCGGCCTCCGAGGCGAACCGTCGTGTGAGGTCTCTCTCCCTTGAGGCCCGCTCCACCTCCGCGACGATGCCCTCCAGGCTGGCGACCTCGTCCCGCGGGTCGAGCGTCGTGCCGTTGGGCGTGGTCGAGCCCGGCGGCTTCTCCAGCACCAGACCCTCCTGCGTCCCCGAGACGTAGGCGGTGGAGATGTGCATAAAGAGCGGCTTTCTCTCCCAGCCGCGCGCCAGCCGCAGCAGCCCCAGGGTCCCTTCGACGTTGGAGCCCACGGCGGCGTCCAGGGGGGCGTCGAAGATCACGGACGCCGCCGAGTGGACGACGATGTCCACCTCGCGCGAGAGCTCCGAGAGGTCATCCTCTCCGAGCCCGAGCCCCGGGGCGTGCACGTCCCCCTCCAGCACGCGCACCTTGCCGGCCACGTAGTCCCCGAAGCCCTCGCCCCGGGACTCGCGCAGGTTGCGGAAGGCCGCCGAGCCGAGCACGTCCTTCTCGAAGCGGTCTCCGGCGTTCTTCTCGCCGGAGGCCCGGACCAGGAGATAGAGGCGGCCCAGGTCGGGCAGGCTGCGCAGGATCTTCTCCACGAGCGCCGTCCCGAGAAAGCCGGTTCCCCCGGTCAGCAGCAGGCTCTTCCCCCGGTAAGCTCCGCGCAGGGCGCTATCCATCTCTGTTCACTCTCTGGCCCACCTTCCGTTCCGTACCCCTCAGCAGCGACCGGACGTTCTCCCGGTGCCGCCACAGCACGATGGCGGCGCCCACGGCGGTGTAGAGCACGTAGGGTAGCGGCTGGCCCGCCAGGAAAAAGACGACCGGGCCCGCCAGCATTACGGATATTGCCGCCAGGGAAGTATACCGGCTCGTCAGCGCGACGACCCACCAGAAGGCGAACAGGCCCAGGGCCACAAGCGGGGCGAGCCCGAAGACGGTCCCGGCCCCCGTGGCGACGCCCTTCCCTCCCCTGAACTTTAGGAACACCGGCCAGCAATGGCCCGCCACCGCCGCCAGGGCGACGAACGCGATGATCCACTCGTCGTTCACGAGCAGCCGCGCCAGCACGACCGGGACGAGCCCTTTGAGCATGTCACCGAACATCGTGAGGCCCGCGGCCCACTTGCCGGCGGCCCGCAGGACGTTGGCGGTGCCGATGTTACCGCTGCCCACCTTACGGATGTCCACGCCGGCCGCCCAGCCGACCAGAAGCCCGGTCGGAACGGCGCCCAGCAGGTATCCGAGCAGGACGAGAACCACCCCTAACATGGCGGGAAGTATAGCTTAACGGTGCGTCTTTATCCTGTTCGAAAGGGGCCTTTGCGGCCCGGAACCCCGCTATTTTTCTTGCAGGCAACGGACGCCGGTGTACCCGGCGGGTTGCCTCCCGCCCGCGTTCGCGGACCAGGCCCCGGCTGGCACGTCGCACTCAACCGGCTGGGGCGTTCGGGTACGTCTCTGGAAAGCCTCCGCTCTTCAAGGAGACCGGGATACCCGCGACCATCAAGACGGCTTCGGCAGCCGCGGCGGCGACCCTCTGGTTGGCCTGGCCGAGCAGGTCCCGGTAGACCCGGCCCAGCCGGTAGGGCGGCACCACGCCCCACCCGACCTCGTTGGAGACCACGACCAGGCCGCGCCCACTCTCGTCCCGCCACCGGACCAGGGCGTCCACCTCGTCCCGCGCCTCGACCGAGGCCCGCTGCTCCGCGCCGGCCCCGTCTCCCAGCCCGTTCATGGCGTCCAGCAGGACGTTGGAGACGAGCAGGCTGAGGCAGTCGAGCAGGACGACGCCCGGCACGTCCGCGCGGCGCAACCGGGCGGCCACGCCGCGCGGCGCCTCCAGCGTGGGCCATTCCCGGGGCCGGCGGCGGCGGTGCTCCTCCACGCGCCTGCGCATCTCGTCGTCGCCGGGGGCGGCGGTCGCGACGTAGAGGACGGGCTCGCCTCCGGCCAGGGAGGCCGCGAGGGCTTCGGCGTACCGGCTCTTTCCGCTGCGGGCCGCGCCCGTCACGAACACCAGCCGGCTCACGCCCGCGCCTCACTCCGGTGCGGCAGGCGCTTGAGCTCGGAGACCAGGCGCCGGCACTCCTCCGAGCGGCGCACGGAGACCCTCACGTACTCCGGCAGCCCGAACGAGGCGCAGTCCCGCACCTGCAAGCCCTTCTCCAACAGCGCCCGGCGCAGTTTCGCGGCATCCCCCACCTCCGCGAGCAGAAAGTTGGCCGCGCCCGGCGGCCCGGGGTAGCTGAGCCCGTCCAGCTCCCGGCGCAGAAAGGCCGCCTGCCGGGCCATCCGGCGGCGGCAGAGCTCCAGGTGGCGCGCGGCGGGCTCCGAGAGCGCGGCGAGCCCCGCCGCCTGGGCCGGGGCCCCGACGTTCCACGGCGGCGCGGCCACCCGCAGGGCGCGCACGACCGCTGTGGCGGCCAGCACGTACCCGAGGCGCAGGCCGGCGATGGCGTGGTCTTTGGTCATGGAGCGCAGCAGGGCCAGGCCCCCGGTGGCCAGCAGGTCCACCAGGCCGTCTGGCTCCTCCCACAACATCAGATCCCGGTAGGCTTCGTCTACCACGAGCAGGCCGCCCGCGGCGGAAACGCCCTCCAGCAACCTCTCGGCGGCGGGACGGCGCAGGTAATCCCCGGTCGGGTTGTTCGGGTTGCAGAGCCAGACGACCCGCGGCCTCTCCCGCGCCACGGTCTCCAACAACCCTTCCAGCGCCAAGGATACCCGGCCACGCGAGACGGCCCTGCCGAAAAAGAGCGTCCGGGCTCCACACAGGCGGCTGGCGCGCTCGTACTCGCCGAAGGTGGGCCCCACGATGAGGGCGGTGGCGGAGGGCGCGAGGTAGGCGCGGGCGAGGTGGTCGATCAGCTCGGCCGACCCGTTACCAAGGGCGACGCAGGAGGTGTCTACTCCCTCGCGCCCGGCGATCGCCTCCCGCAACGCGTGGCTCTCCCGGTCCGGATAGCGGGCGATGTCCGCCGCCCGGACGGCCTTCTCTACCACCGTGGCCGGCCCGTACGGGTTGATGCTGGAGCTGAAGTCGATCACGGTCTCCGGCGCGAGGCCGAGACCGGCGAGCTCCGCGTGGTCGAAGGCACCGTGCGCCACGGGCTCCAACCGGTCGAACGGCGGGTTGGGCCGCGCGGACATTAGCCCCGTACCCCGGCCGGGGAGCGCCCGCGCAGCACCGTCGCCGCCAGTGCTCCCGCCGCGCAGAGGGCGGCGGCCCGGCGTCCCAGGCGCAGGGCGCTATGTATGTCCTCCGGTCCGGGGTCTCGGGCGCCGCGGTTTACGTCGTAGTATCCGGCCTTGCCCAGGACAACGTCCAGCGCCCCGGCGGCGGCGGAAATGGTCCAGCCCGCGTTCGGGCTCTGCGTGAGCCGGTAGTCCCGGACCATCGTCCGCAACGCCCGGCCCGCGCCCGAACCGGATGCCGCCGCGAGCGCCAGGGCCGTCAGGCGGGCCGGGACGAAGTTGAGAGCGTCGTCCAGCCGGGCGGAGGCTTTGCCGAGGTACTCGTAACGACCCCGGTAACCGAGCATCGAGTCCGCGGTGTTGGCGGCCCGGTAGAAGACCGCCGCCGGCAGCCCGCCGAGCGCGTAGTACATCAACGGCGCCACGAAGCCGTCCCCCAGGTTCTCCGCCAGGGACTCTATGGCGGCCGCCGCCACCCCGGGTTCTTCGAGGCCCGCCCGGTCGCGGCTGACGAGGGCCCGCAGCGCCTCCCGGGCGGCGGGGAGGTCTCCAACGGCGAGCGGCGCGGCCACCGAACGGCCGGCCTCTTCGAGAGCCCGGTGCGCGAAACAGGTCTTGAGCAGCCAGGCCTCCGCCGCCAAGCGCAGCGGCCCCGGCCGGATGCCTTCCAGAGCTTCCAGGGCTGCCCGGGCCACCAGCGCCGGGAAGAGCGTAACGCCGAGGGCGGTCGCCGCCCCGTACGCCAGCTCCCGGCGAGGCCCCTCCGGGGCGTGGCGCTCCAGGACGGAGATCAGGGCCCCGATACCCACCACGGGGTGCGCCCGCGCGGGCGGCTCGCCGAAGCACCGGTCCAACACCAGCGCCAGCAACAGGGCTACCGGCCGCGGCCTCACCCGGCTGCCTCTCCGCCGCCGAGCCCCGCCTCCTCGAAGGTCGCCATCTCCCCGAGAACCCGCGCGGCGGCGCGAACGAGCGGCACGGCGAGCAGGCCGCCGGTCCCCTCCCCGAGCCGCATCTCCAGGTCGAGCAGGGGTTCCAGGCCGAGCTGCTCCAGGGCTATCCGGGCGCCGGGCTCGGCGGAGCGGTGGCCGGCTACCAGGTATCCGGCGACGCCCGGCGCGAGCGCCACAGCGGCGAGCGCCGCCGCGTCGGAGACCACGCCGTCGAGCACCACCGGCACGCCGCAGACGGCGCCCATGAGAACCACGCCCACGAGCGACGCGTGCTCGAGCCCACCAACCGCCGCCAGGACGCCCAGAGGGTCTCCGGGGTCTGGACGGTGGAGCTCTAGGGCCCCGGAGACGACCCCGGCCTTCAGCTCCAGCGTCGCGTCGTCTACGCCGGTGCCACGGCCCGTCACCTCCCGGGCGGGCCGCCCGGTAAAGGCGGCGACGAGGCAGGCCGCCGGGGTGGTGTTCCCGATGCCCATATCCCCCGTTACCAGGAGGTCCACCCCGCCGCTCTCGATCAACTCCTCCGCGAGGCCTGCGCCGGCCGCCACGGCGCGCGCGGCGTCCTCCCGGCTCATCGCCAGCCCCCGGCTCAGGTCATCCGTCCCCGCCCTCACCCGCGCCCGGCGCAGGAGCGGGTGGTCCCGGAGGCCGGCCGCCACCCCGACGTCCAGCACGCTCACCCGCGCCCCCACCTCCCGAGCGATGGCGTTCACGGCCGCGCCCCCGGCGCAGAAATTATCCACCATCGCCGCGGTGACCCCTCGCGGCCAGGGGGAGACGCCCCGCTCGAGCACCCCGTGGTCCCCCGCCGCAACGACGACCGCCGGGCTCTCGGCGACCGGCGGCGGCACCGCGCCGGAGATGCCAGCTAGCCGCACCCCCAGCTCCTCCAGCCGGCCCAGGCTGCCCGGGGGTTTAACGAGCGCGAGGTGCCGGGCCCGCGCCACCTCCATCGCACCGGCGTCAGCCGACTCTAACTCCCCCGCCAGCTCCCGTACCCGGTCCTCCACGGCCACGCCGCCGCCTAGTGGTGATGGTGGCCGTGGTGGTGACCATGGTGTCCCGGTTCGTCGGGGTGGTAGTGGGGGGTGGCGGGCGCGCCGACCTTCTCCTCAAAGCCCGGTAGGGCGACCCGGTGGACACAGACGTCGCAGTTCATCCTTATGTCCCCGTCCGTGGCCTCGGCGTAGCGCTCCATCAGGAGGTCTGCTACCCGCTCGTGCGCCCCGAAGTAGCCCGCGTAGCGCACTTCGAAGCCTGGGTTCTCGGCAGCGTAAACCTCGCTCTGGCGCCGGATGCGCTCCTCCAGCACGCCGGTGAACAGGAAGTAGGAGAAGACCACGACGCGCCGCGCCCCGAGCCTGCGGCACCGCTCCAGCCCCTCGGCCACGTCCGGTGGCGTCATGCTCACGTAGGCGCCCTCGACCAGCGGGTAGGGTCGCCCCTCCCAAAAGAGGCGGGCCACCTTCGAGAGGTCCGAGTTGGCGTCCGGATCCGAGGAGCCGCGTCCGACGACGAGCACCGCCGTGTCGGCCTTTTCCTCCTCGGCGACTACGGCGGAGACGCGCTCGTCCATGAGCTGCAACAGCTCCGGCCGGATGCCCAGAGACCGGCCGTACCGGAAGCTGAGGTCCGGGTGGCTTATCTTCTCCCGGACGAGCGTCGCCGGGATGTCGTCCTTGGCGTGCCCGGCGGAAAGGAGCATCAGCGGGACCGCGGAGATCAGGCTACCGCCACGTTCCGTCAGCCGGGATACGCACTCGGAGATGGGGGGCCGCGACAGCTCGATAAACCCACCCTCCACCGGGAGCCCCGGGTTGCGCCGCCGGACGAGCCCGACCAGCTCCTCGAACTCCCGGACGCCCCGGTGGTTCCGGGTGCCGTGGCCCACTATGAGGAGCGCCGGACGACCGTGGGCTTCGCCGTTCTTTTTTTCGGTAACGCTTACCGGGTTCCGCCTGTCAGACATCAGTCCTCCTCGTAGTAGATGAGCGCGTTCAGGGCCGCCGCCGCGACCGCCGAGCCGCCTTTCGGCCCGCGGTTCGCCACCGCCGGCAGCCCGCTCTCCAGCAACGCCGCCTTGGATTCCGCAGCCCCGACGAAGCCGACCGGGAGCCCGACGACGAGCTCCGGCCGCACGTCCGACTCCAGAAGCTCGAAGAGCGCCGTCGGGGCGTTGCCTACAACCCACACCGCGCCACCACCCGCCTCCTCCGCCGCGAGCCGGAACCCCGCCGCCGAGCGGGTGATGCCGCGCTCATCCGCGAGCTTTCTGGCCCGGGGTTCAGAGACGAGACACAGGACCTCGCGGGCGGTGATCCCGGCAGCCACCATCCCGACGTCGGCCACGACCGGCGCGCCCCGGCGCAGGGCTTCCAGACCCCCCAGCAGGGCTTCTTCGTCGCAGACCAGGGTCTCCGCGTACTCCGGGTCGGCGGAGGCGTGGATCACGCGCTCCACCACGGCGCGGGAGAGCGGCCCGAAGCGCGAGAGGTCCACCAGCCCGCGCAGGATGCGGTAGCTCTCGGTCTCTATGGGGTGTACGCGCCTCAACGATCCTCCTCCGTCCTCACGACCTCGACGCACGCGGCGACCGGGCAGACCTCGGCGCACTCGGCGCAGGCGGTGCAGCGGTCTTCGAGCACCAGCAGGGGCGAGGGGTAGCCTCTGGGGGCGGGATGTATCGCCTTCTCCGGGCAGGTTCGGATGCAGGCGCCGCAACCCGCGCAGAGGTCGGTGACGGCGAAGACCCGGTTCACGAAAGGTACCCCCGGGGCGTCACCATGCGGTCCGCCAGAATCCGGGTCTGCGAGCTGCCTACGATCACGACGGTCAGCATGTCCACGTCCTCGGGCCGGAGAGAGGAGAGGGCCGTGATCTCCACCCGCTGCTCCAGGCGGTAGGCGTCCCGGACTACCCCCACCGGGGTGTCCGGCGGCCGGTGCCCCAGCAGGATCTCCTTCGCCTTCCCGAGCTGCCAGTCGCGCCCCCTGGAGCGCGGATTGTACAGTGCGACCACGAAGTCGCCCGCAGCGGCGGCCTCCAGGCGGGCCCGGATCACCTCCCACGGCGTGAGCAGGTCCGAGAGGCTTACCGAACAGTGGTCGTGTCCCAGCGGGGACCCAAGCAACGCGGCCGCCGCCTGGGCCGCTGTGACCCCGGGGACGACGGTCACGTCGACTTCCTCGCCCGCAAGCTCCAGCGCTGGGGAAGCCATCGCGTACACCCCGACGTCTCCGCTGCTAACCAGCGCGACGCTGCCTCCGGCGCGGGCCTCCCCCAGCGCCCGCCACGCCCGCTCCACCTCGTCCCCGAGCGGCAGCTCCAGAACCCGCGTGCCGGGCCACAACAGGTGCCGCACCCGCTCCACGTACTGTTCCAGGCCGACCACGAGCTCCGCGGCGGTCAGGGCCTCGCGGGCGAGCGGGGAGATAAGGGCCTCGTCCCCCGGACCGAGGCTCACCAGCGAGAGCCGTCCTCGGGCGGGCAACCGCCCGATAGCGACCGTTGCCATCCCGGACTTCCGCTTCTCCAGCAGAAGGTCCGCGCCGGCACGGAGCACCGAGGCCTCAGCCACGCTCGGGGTGCCGACAGCACCCTCGACCACGGCCGACGGGTTCGGGACCTCGACGCCCGCCAGCTCCACGGCCGGGTAGAAGCGGACCGGCACGCCCAGCCTTCCGGCAGCCTCCAGCAACCCTTCCTCGTCCGACTTCGCCTCCACGCTGGCCAGGAGGGCCACGCTCTTTTTCGAAAGCCCGGCTTCTTCCAGGGAGCGTCCGAGAAGAGACAGTATCTCGTCCGCCCCAACTCCCCGGCTGCAACCTACGCCCGCCACGAGCGACGGCGGCCGGTACACCACCGCGGGACGCGGCGCCTCTACCAGCCGGTCCGTAACCAGAACGAGGGGCGGGACGGGCTCTTCGGAGCGCACGAGGTTCCCCGGCAAGGGTCCGAGCGGCCAGCGTACCTCGGAGAGGAAGTTGATCTTCTCACCCGACACGAGCGCCACCCCCACCTCCGCTAGATCGGAGCCCTCCTCCACCCTGAACCCGATCTCCTTGCCGAGCGAATCCAGCGCGGGGAAGCCCAGGGCGTCGCTCGCCGTGGTGATGACCGGCTCGGCCCCGAGCGCGCCGGCGACGCGGAGGGCCAGACCGTTGGCGCCGCCCCCGTGCCCCCCGGCGAGCGCGACGGCGAACCGCCCGGCGTCGTCCACGCAGACCACGCCCGGGTCCCGGCGCTTGTCCTCCAGCAGCGGGGCCACGAGCCGCACGGCGGCCCCAGCCGCCAGGAAAGCCACGATCCCGTCGCACTCCTCCCACGCCCGGGTAAGGGACAGCTTCGGGGAGCCCTCGTAGAAACGGGCCTCGGGCCACACCTCCGCGAGGTGCGCGGCCCGCCGGCGGCCGTTGGCGGTCGCCGCCACGAGCCCGATCACGGCCTGCTCCCGGCGACGACAAAGACCGGCGTCTCGGGGACGAGCCGGTGCCACGAGCCCAAGCCCTCTACCCGCGAGGTTTGCAGAAGGGTCGTCTCTACCTCCAGGCCGCGGCTTTCGAGGACTTTCCCCGCCGGGACGACCCGTTCCAGCGTGACCAGGGTGAGCACAACGGTCCGGCGCGTCCGGTCCGCCGCGTGCTGTATGGTCTTCTCGAAGCCTCCCCCAGTGCCCCCGATAAACACGGCGTCGGGCTCCGGGAGCGCACCCAGCGCCCCGGGCGCCTCGCCCCCGGCGACTTCGACGTAGACCCCGTGGCGGAAAGCGTTGCGCCGGATGCGGGCGCAGCTACCGGGATCCCGCTCCACGGCGACAGCGGCGGCGCCGTGCAGGGCGCACTCTATGGCGACGGACCCACTCCCCGCGCCCACGTCCCAGATCAGGTCCCCCGGTGCGGGACCGAGCCGGGCGAGCACCTGGGCGCGGACCTCGGGCCTGGTGATCATGGCCGACCGATGCTCGAAATTGGCTACCGGCAGCGCCCACCCGCCCGGTTTCCGGTGGAAGCCGGAGATCCAGCTCTTCTCCCCCACCGAACGCTTCTCGTCCAACACCAATACCACGTTCGGGTCTTTCCACTCCCGCTCCGCGACCGCCGCCGCGTCACCCCGGAAGAACCCCTCGTCCGGCGCCCCGAGCCGCTCGACGACCACGAACGCGCGTTCCGACGTCCCCAACTCGCGGGCCAGGTCGGCGGGACCGTAGCGCGGGGCGGTGAGCACGGCCACCTTCGGGTGCACCCGGCAGACGTTTGCGGCGCGGCGCGGCGAACGCCCGTCGCGGCCGTGGGCGCTGACGACGACGGCGTCCTCCCACGGCAGGCCGGCGCGGGCGAAGGCCCGGGCGACGGACGAAACGGCGGGCAGGACGCGCAGCTCCTCCGGCCCGAACCGCTCCGCCAGCACGCGCACGATGCCGAAGAACCCCGGGTCGCCGGAGGCCAGCACCGCCACGGGGCCGTCCGAACCCTCTATCCACCTCATCGCTTCCGAGAGGTCTCCCACCAGGGGCACGGCGCGTCCGGCCTCTACTCCGAGCTCCTCCAGGTGGCGTCTGCCGCCGACGACCAGGCCGGCGGCCTCGATGTAGGCACGTACCCCTCGGTCCGGCGACCGTCCGTCGAACCCTATGATGGTAATTCGGCTCAGGCCGCGCTCCAGGTCGTGTGCTCCAGGGCGCCGGGGCTCGCGCCCGCCGGGTCCAGGGTGTCGAAGTCCACCAGGATAACGTGGATCTCCAGCTTTTCTTCCGCGAAGGTCGCCAGGTTCCGCGCCGCCAGCGCGCACAGCCGGTCTGAAGCTTCTGCCAGGCCCGCCGCCCGCCACAGCTCGTAGGCATGCCGGGCGGTATTGGCGCCCCCTATCTCCTCGACCAGCTCCGGCGTACCTCCGGCCTCTTGGGTGACCCCGGCCAGCAACTCGTTGTTGACCTTGGAGCGCGTCCAGTGGGTCATCATCACGCCGTCGGCGAGCTTGGAGATCTTGCCCACCATCCCGACGAAGAAGCCCCGCCGCAGCCCGTTCTCCACGGCCCGTTTGACGGCCTGTCCGGTGAAGTCCCCAACCTCGATAAAACATACCTCCTCAAGGTCCGGTAACAGGCGCATGGCAGCCTTCTCAGTGAGACCTCCGGTCGAGAGAACGAACGTATCGATGTTCTGCGCCCCCATAACGTCTATCGCCTGTACCACGCTCGCGGCCCACGCAGCGGTAGAGAAGGGCCGGACGATGCCGGTGGTCCCTAGAATGGAGATACCGCCGACGATGCCGAGCCGGGCGTTGGTGGTCTTCTCGGCCATCACCTCGCCGCCAGGCACGCTGATAACCACTCGTACGCCGCGATCTTTGGGCTCGAGGACTTCCTTCACCGAGTAGGAGACCATGCGCCGCGGCACCGGGTTTATTGCCGGTCCGCCGACCGGCAGCCCGAGGCCGGGCTTCGTCACCAGCCCGACGCCCGGCCCCCGGTCGAGTTCCAGGCCCGGCTCCTCCTTCCACGCGACGCGGGCGGTGAGGTGGGCGCCGTCGGTCACGTCCGGGTCGTCGCCGGCGTCCTTGACTACCACCGCCTCGGCCCACCCCTCGCCTCTCTCGCAGCGCTCGACCTCGAACTCCACGCGGCGTTCGGCGCCCTTTCTGGGCAGCTTCACGTCGATCCGGGTCTGTGGTACGCCGGTAAGCAGGGTAATGGCGGCCGCCTTCGCGGCTGCTGCGGCGCAGGTGCCGGTCGTCCAGCCGGTTCGGAGCTTCTCGTCCCGGGCCCGCGCCATGCTCGGGGGCATGGAAGGCTCCCGTATCCTGGGACTACGGGGCATCGTTTCCCCCCGTGGGCGCGGGACGGGCCTTGCGGAACATGTGCGAGAACCCCGGGCTGTAGAGGTGGGAGCGCGTGCCGCCGGCCGCGAGCCCCGGCCCCACCAAGATCAGCGCCTGGCGCGTAAAGCCTGCCTCCCGGATGCGGGCGGCGAGATTTTGTAGGCGGCACTCTATTACCTGCTCGTCCGGCCAGCTCGCCCGGTAGACCACGGCGCACGGCGTATCGGGGGCGTATCCACCTCCGAGCAACTCCTCCTGTAGCGCACGGGGGCGGGCGGCGGAGAGAAAGATCGCCATCGTCGTGCCGTGGGCCGCGAAGCCCCGGATGTCCTCGCCCTCCGGCATCGGGGTCCGGCTCGCGCGGCGGGTCAGAATCACGGACTGGGAGACCTCGGGGACGGTCAATTCCCGGCCGATGGCCGCCGCCGCCGCGCCCAGGGACGAGACGCCGGGCACGATCTCCCACGGAAGCCCGATCTCCTCGCAGAGCTCTACCTGCTCCATGACGGCTCCGTAGATGCCCGGGTCGCCGGAGTGGATGCGGGCCACTTTCAGGCCCTCGGCCGCGGCCCGCTCGTACAGGCCGCGCACCCCTTCGAGCGGAACGGTCGTGGACTCGAAGATCTCGGCCCCGGCAGAAGCGTGTTCGAGGACGCCTTTCTGCACGAGGCTGCGGGCCCAGATTACCACGTCCGCCTCGCCGATAAGCCTCGCCCCCCGGAGGGTCAGCAGGTCCGGGTCGCCAGGCCCCGCCCCGATAAACCATACCTTACCCAACCTCTTTCCTCCCGCCGAATATAACCGTGGACAGGTACGTGCCCTCCCGCCCGACCATCTCCCGGGCCCGGACCACCTCCTCGCCGGCCACGCCGAGCCGGGCACCGTACACGGCGTCGTCCAGCCTCCCGGCCCTCTCGGCCGTGCGCAGCACCTCGCCAAGCCGGCCACCGCCCTTGTAGCAGACCACCGTCTCGAAGCTGGAGAGGGCCTCCGAGAGCGCCTCCTCCCCAGCCGTAAACGGCAGCAGCGCGAGGCGCGCGTCTCCCTCGAGCAGGACCGTTCCGCTCTTTGAAGCGAGGTCCTGCATCGCCGTTATGCCGGGCACCGTCTCAACGGTGGCCCCCGGCAGCCTCTCCCGCACGGCCCGCGCCAGGTAGGAGAATGTGGAGTAGACGTTCGGGTCCCCGATGGTCGCGAAGGCGCAGTCCCTGTTCTCTCTGAGGGCCTGAGACACGGTATCTGCAGCGCACCTCCAGTTCCGCTCGCGGGCCCCGCGGTCGTCGGAGAGGGCAAAGAGCAGGCGCTTTACACGGTCTTTCCGCAGGTAGGCCCGCACCGTGGCCTCCGCCCGGCCGACCTCCCCGGTGTCCGAAACGGGGACGAACACCTCGTCGGCCCCCCGCAGCACGCGTAGGCCCTTTACCGTGAGCAACTCCGGGTCCCCCGGACCCACGCCCACCCCGACGAGCCGCCCGCTCACGCCCGCGCTCCCGTCCTCCGCGCCGCCTGCAAAAGACGCCGCGGCACCTCCGGGGTCGCGGCCCAGTGGGTGTGCAGGTAGCTAGCGTGCAGGTTGCCCCGAACAAAGCCCTCGGGACCACGACCCGGCATCTCCCACGCCGGGCTCTCACCGGACCCGGGCTCGACGGCCGAGTAGTGGAACTCGTGGCCGCGTACGGCCGTACCCGCCACCGCCAGCGGAGAGTCGGCCGCCGCCCGCGCCTCCCGGTAGCCCAGGATCAGCCGGTTCGTCATCCGGGCCCGCGCCTCCAAGACACCGCACATCCCGTGCCCGTCCAGCTCCTCCGACAGGTACAGCAGGCCACCGCACTCGGCGGCGACCGGACGGTCCTCCGATACGAAACGCCGCACCACGCTTTTCAGGGGCTCGTTAGCGGAGAGGACTTCGGCGTAGCTCTCCGGGAAGCCGCCGCCGATGTAGAGGACCTCCGCGCCTTCGGGGAGACGCTCGTCGGCGGTCGGGTCGAAGAAGGAGATCTCCGCGCCCGCGCCCCCCAGGAGCTCCAGGTTATCCTCGTAGACAAAGCTAAAGGACGGGCCGGCGGCGACCGCGACGCGCACCGGCGGCCCCGGCTCCGGCGCTTCGGGGCTCCAGGGCGCGGCTGTAGAGGGTCCACTGGAGCGGGCGAGACGCAGGACACCCGCCAGGTCGCAGGAGCGGGCAACTGCCTGACCCAGTGTCTTCAGGGCGTCGCGGGCTTCGGGGCGGCGTTCGGCGACCGGCACGAGGCCGAGGTGCCGGTCCGGGGCCCGGAGCCCCTCGTCGCGGGGCAGGGCACCGAGGATCGGGATGCCGAGCGGTTCGAGGGCCTCGCGGAGCATTTCCTCGTGCCTCCCGGAGCCGACGCGGTTCAGTACTACGCTGGCGACCCGCACCCCCGGGTCGAAGGTCGCGTAACCATGCACCAGCGCCGCCGCCGAGCGGGCCATCGCGGCGGCGTCCACGACCAGTAAGACGGGGGCGTCCAGGAGCTTGGCCACTTGCGCCGTGGAGGCGAGATCCCCGCCACCGCCCTTGCCGTCGAAAAGGCCCATGACGCCCTCGATCACGGCTATCTCCGCGCCGCGCGACCCGTGGGCAAAGAGTGGCCCGATGAGGTCCGGCCCGGAGAGAAAGGCGTCCAGGTTACGCCCGGGACGGCCGGTGGCGAGGGCATGGTACGAGGGGTCTATAAAGTCCGGGCCAACCTTGAACGGCGCGACCTCGCAGCCCCTCGCGGAGAGCGCGGCCATCAGGCCGGAGGCGACGGTGGTCTTTCCCACGCCCGAGTGGGTACCAGCGACGACTACGCGGGGGAGCGAGGTCGCTACCACTCGATCCCCTTCTGTCCCCGGTACCCCTCGTCCATCGGGTGCTTCACCTTGCGCACCTCGCTGACGAGGTCGGCGGCCTCCACCAGCTCTTGTGGCGCGTCGCGGCCCGTAACGATGACGTGCTGGAAACCGGGACGGTTCTCCAGAACCTCCACCACCTCGCGGGTATCCACCCAGCCGAACTTCATCGGGTAGGTAAACTCGTCCAGCAGGAGCATGTCGTAGGTCTCGTCGGCCAGCCGGCGCTTGACCTCCTCCCAGCCTTCGCGGGCGAGTTCGGCGGAGTGCTCGATGTCTCTCACGGTCCAGGTCCAGCCGTCGCCCATCTTGAACCAGTCTATGTTGCCCAGCCGCTCGGCCGCCTGCTGTTCGCCGACGTTCCACTTGCCGCTCTTGACGAACTGGTAGACCCCGACGCGGTAGCCCCGCGCCCAGCCGCGGAGCATAACCCCGAACGCCGCCGTGCTCTTCCCCTTGCCGTGCCCGGTGTTGACCAGGAGCAAGGGCCGCTCCCGCCGGGAGCGTTGCCTCAACCGCTCCTCCCGGGGCCTCCGAACTCCCTGCGACTCGCTCACGCTACGCGCCTCCTCTCGACCAGTTCGACCAGCGCGTCGGCCCGCAACTCCTCCAGGCGCAGGCACCGCGCTCCCATAGCTTCCGCCACCCGCGGTGCCAGGCCCAACCTCACGGGACCATCCTCGGTGTCCACCACGACGGCGGACGCGCCCAATCTTCGCAACCTCTTCGCCACCCCCAGGGGATCGGCCCCCGCCGTGGCTCGTCCGTCGGTGAGCAGCACCACGAGCGGCCGCCGCTCCTTCTCCCGGAGCGCCTCGCGGGAGACTACCTCCGCTGCCAAGAGCAGCCCCGCCGCGAGCGGCGTCCGCCCCCCGGTTGGCAGCTCCCCGAGCCGGGCGGCGGCAAGCTCGACGCCCGAAGTCGGCTCCAACAGCACCCGGGCGCCCTCGCCCCGAAAGGATACTACGCCGATCTTGTCGCGCCGCTGGTAGGCGTCGGTGAGAAGGGCGAGCACGGCGCCCTTTACGGCACCCATGCGCCGCCGCGCCGCCATCGAGCCGCTCGCGTCCACCACGAAGAGCACCAGGTTCCCCTCCCGGCCTTCGCGCAGGTTCTCCCGCAGGTCCTCACGGCGCAGGACCAGCCCGCTCCCCGTCCGACCTCGTGACTTCTGGCGCGGCGCTGCTGTCCTCAGCGTCGCCGCCAGCGCCACGTCAGCCGGTGACGCCCCGCCCTCCCGGTCGCCCACGGGGAGGCCGTGGGCGCCCACGACCCGGCTCCGGCGTCCGAGGGGGCCTCCGCGGCCCTTTTCCTGCACCTCCAGGCGTGCGGGATCGAAGAACCCCGACGCGGAGAACTTCCGCTCGCCGGCGCCCGCACGCCGCTCGTCGGGCTCCGGGCTGGTGTTGGACGGGGCTCGACCGGCGCTGTCCCCCCGCCCATTACCCGGCGGGAGCTCACCGTCCGGCGGGTCCGGTTCGGGATCGGGGTCTTGGTCGCCGGAGAGGGCGTTGTCCAGCTCGTCGGGGTCTATGCCGGGGTCTTCGAAAGGGTTGCGCCGGCGGCGGTGCGAGAGGGCGAGCAGGGCCGCCCGGCGCACGTCGCCGGTCTCCACCGCGCCGCGCGCCTCCCAAGCGGCCAGGGCCCGGGCGGCCTTCGCCGTCACCAGGTCGCCGCGCAGACCATCCACGCCGAGCCTGGCGCAGAGGACGGCGATCCTGTGCAGCGACGCGTCGGAGAGGCGGGTAGAAGGGAGCCGTTCGCGGGCCGCCCGGACGCCGCGCGCCAGCTCCTCGTCTGCGACCTCCCACTCGTGGGCGAACCCGGCCGGGTCCGACTCGTAGCGCAGGCGGCGGCGCACGATCTCCACCCTCTCCGCGGCGTCGGGGGTGCCGGAGACCTCGACCGTGATGCCGAACCGGTCCAGCAGCTGCGGCCGCAGTTCCCCCTCCTCGGGGTTCATCGTCCCGACCAGCAGAAAGCGCGCCGGGTGCCGGACGCTGACGCCCTCGCGCTCGACGTAGTTGGTCCCCATCGCCGCCACGTCCAGCAGCAGGTCCACGAGGTGGTCGGAGAGCAGATTCACCTCGTCCACGTACAGGATGCCCCGATGCGCCGCGGCGAGCAGGCCCGGCTCGAACGCCTTTACGCCTTCCGTCAGCGCCTTCTCGATGTCCAGCGTGCCCGTCAGACGGTCCGTACTCGCCCCGACCGGAAGCTCAACGAGCCGCGCGGCACGAACCTCAGAGGGAGCGTCGGGCGGGTGCGGACCCGCCGGGCACTCCGGGTTCGGCTCCCGAGGATCGCAGGAGTACGGGCAGCCGGCCACGACCTCCACGGGCGGCAACAGGTCCGCGAGCGCCCGCACGGCGGTGGACTTGGCGGTTCCCTTCTCGCCGCGCACCAGCACCCCACCAACCTCCGGGGAGACGGCGTTCAGGAGCAGGGCCAGCTTCAGGTCCTCCTGCCCGACGATGGCGGAGAACGGGTACGGGGCGCTCATTCGCGATCCTCCAGCATACCCTCGTTCTCCAGGTAGACGGCTTTGAGGGCTTCCAGGTCTCCCGGGTCGGGGTCGGACCACAGGCCGCGATCAGCAGCTTCGATGAGGCGTTCGCTTATGGCGCGCAGCGCCCAGGGGTTCGATTCTTGCATGAAGGCGCGGACCTGCTCGTCCAGGACGTACTTGCGGGTTACGTCGCGGTACATCCAGTCCTCCACGACGTTCGCGGTGGCGTCGTAGCCAAAAATGTAGTCTACGGTGGCGGAGAGCTCGAAAGCGCCCTTGTAGCCGTGGCGTTGCATGGCCTCGATCCATTTCGGGTTCGCCACGCGGGAGCGGAAGACGCGGCGGGCTTCTTCGGCCAGGTCGCGGGTTTTGAGGCGGGACGGGTCGGCGGAGTCGCCGATGTAGCCTTTCGGGTCGCGGCCGGTTAGGGCGCGGATCGCAGAGATCATACCCCCGTGGTACTGGAAGTAGTCGTCGGAGTCGAAGAGGTCGTGCTCGCGGTTGTCCACGTTTTTTACGGCGACCTCGGTGCGCCGCAGGTTGTCTTCCATCGCCCCCCGGGCCTCGACGCCGTCCAGGCCCTTGCCGTAGGCGTAGCCGCCCCACACGGCGTAGACCTCGGCCAGATCCTGATCGTCCCGCCAGTTGCGGGCGTCAATTAGCGGGAGGAGCCCGGCCCCGTAGGCCCCGGGCTTGGAGCCGAAGATGCGGGTGGTGGCCCGCCGGTCGTCGGCACCAGAACGCCTTTCTTCTTCGGCGTGCTTCCTGATGAAGTTCAGGTCGCCGGGCTCGTCGAGGGCGGCGACCGCGCGGACAGCGTCGTCCAGGAGGGAGATCAGGTTCGGAAAAGCGTCCCGGAAAAAGCCGCTGATCCTGACCGTCACGTCTATCCGGGGCCGGCCGAGGTCTCCGAGCGGGACGACCTCTATACCCGTCACCCGCCGCGACTCCTCGTTCCAGACCGGGCGCACGCCCAGCAGAGCCAGGATCTCCGCGACATCGTCGCCCTGGGTCCGCATCGCCGCCGTTCCCCACACCACGATGCCGACGGTTTCGGGGTACCGTCCCTCCTCGTCCAGGTATCGTCGCAGCAGGTCCTCGGCCAGCCCCTGGCCAACCTCCCAGGAGAGCCGGGACGGCAGCGCCCTCGGGTCCACCGAGTAGAAGTTGCGCCCGGTGGGCAGCACGTTCACGAGCCCCCGCGTCGGGGAGCCGGACGGACCCGCCGGCACGTAACCGCCCGCGAGCCCGCCCAGCAGGTTGCCCACCTCCTCCGGCGTGCGCGCGAGGCGCGGTACGACCTCGCGGGCGGCGAAGCGTAAGGCGCGGGCTACGCCCTCGTCTGCGACGCCGAGCACCGCTTCGCAGACGTTCTCAGCAGCGCCCGCGTTCCATCCATGCGCCTCCAGCGCCAGGAGCAGCGCCCCCTGGGCCTCTTCCAACCGGTCCAGGAGGTCGGAGGCCGTCGCCGCCGGGCCGGGAAAGCGTCCGGTGAGCGCCGCCGCCGGCGCTTCGACCCGGATGCCCCCGTTCTCCGAGAGGGCCCGCTCGTTCAGGCCGAAGGCCGCGCCGACGGCCCGCCGCAACCCTGGCACCTCGCCCGCGTCGAGGCGCAGGATGGCGGCTACCAGGTGGCGCAGAGGCTCGCCCTCGGGAGCTTCGCCCAAGACGTGGAGGCCGTCCCGGATGGGGAGGTCCTTGATCTCGCACAGGTACCCGTCCACGTGGGTGAGGAAGTCGTCGAACTCCTCCGGCTGCTCCTCAACCCCGAGATCCCGGTGCAACTCCGCGTCGCGCAGCGTCTCCCAGATCCGGACCCTTATGGCGGGCAGCTTTGAGGGGCCGAGCGTCTCCACCTGGTAGTACTCGTCCAGGAGCTGCTCCAACCTCGCCAGGTCATCGTAAGTCTCGGCCCGGGTCATCGGCGGGATCAGGTGGTCCACCACCGTCGCGTGCGCCCGCCGCTTGGCCTGGGTCCCCTCGCCGGGATCGTTGACGACGAACGGGTAGAAGAGCGGCACCTCCCGGAGCGCCGCGTCCGGAGCGCAGGAGGGCGAGAGCCCCAGGGACTTGCCCGGCAGCCACTCCAACGTGCCGTGCTTGCCGAGGTGAACCACCGCGTCGGCCCCGAACTCCTCTATGAGCCACCAGTACGCGGCCAGGTAGTGGTGCGTCGGCGGCAGGTCGGGGTCATGGTAGACGGCGATGGGGTTCTCGCCAAAACCCCGCGGCGGCTGGATGCCGACAAAAACGTTTCCGAACCTCAGGCCGGCGACGACGAGCTCCCCGTCTTTTACGTAGAGCTCACCCGGGGGCGGCCCCCAGTGCTCCTCGACCTCGTGGCGCAGGTCCTCCGGCAGCCCCGCAAACCACCGCGCGTAGCGCCGGGCGTCGAGCCGGCCGGCCGCGCCGCCGAGCTGCTCGTCGGTCAGGAACTCCAGGTCGTGACCGCCGGCGTCGATAAGGCTGTGGATCAGGTCGTCCCCATCGTCGGGCGCACCGTCTACCCGGTACCCGGCCTCACGCAGCGCCGCCAGCAGCCGCACCGCGCTGCGGGGGGTGTCCAGCCCCACGGCGTTGCCCACCCGGGAATGTTTGGTCGGGTAGTTGGAGAGCAGGATCGCGACCCGCTTCTCCCCGTTCGGGGTTCGGCGGAGGCTGGCGAAGCGGGCGGCTATCCCGGCGAGACGCCGCACGCGCTCCGGGTCGGCCCGGTAGACGGTGAGCTGCGCCCCGACCGGAGTCTCGGCCAGACGCTCCTTGAAGGAAAACGGGACGGAGACGATGCGCCCGTCGAACTCCGGTATCGCCACCTGCCAGGCGGTATCGAGCGGCGAGAGACCGGCGTCAGACTTTATCCACGCCTCCCGGGAGGAGGTGGTGCAGATACCCTGCACCACCGGCAACCCCAGCTCCTCGAAGGCCGGGACCTCCCACTCCAGCCACTCCTCCGGCGCGCCGTCCCGCCGGGCGTCGGCGGCGTTCGAGCCGCCGCTGGCGAGCACGGTCGTCACCAGGCAGTCCACGCGACCCCGCACCAGATCCAGCGCGGAGACCCGCCCGCCAGCCTCCGCCCGCAGCGAGTAGCAGTAGACGGGCAGGGCGTTCGCCCCGGCTTCCTCTAAAGCCCGAACGAGCTCGTCCACGAAAGCCGTGTTGCCGCTCATCCAGTGGGTCCGGTAGAAGACCACCCCGACCGTCGGACGCTCCGGATCGTGCCGTGCATCCAGTTCATCGAGGGCAGCCACCTCCGACGACCACGGGTGGTAGAAACCGGCCTCCGGCAGTTCGTTCGCGGGCTCGAAACCAAACCCTTCCAGGAGCACCGTATCGGCGACGAAGCGTAGGAGGTTCGCCATGTTGGCCACACCGCCGTAACGCAGGTACTCGAAGGCCTCGGCTACCACACCCGAGGGGACGGTGGAGGCCGCGGTCAGATCCGCGTCGGGTTCTGCCTCGCCGCCGAACGCCAGCAAGGGTACCCGGAGCTCCTCGCACCGGCGGCGGAGCTCCTCAACCCCCTCCGGCCACGCCTTACGCCCCCCGAGCAACCGGACCATTACGGCCCGCGCCCCGTCGAGCAGTTCCTCCAGGGCTTCCGGCTCCCCCAGGTTCGCCGGGTTCGCGCAGCGGACTTCCGGGAAGCCATCCGGCAGCGACTCCGTGGCCTTCGCGACGGCCAGTATCTCCGTGTCGGCGGTAGTCAGGAAAAGCAACGAAGCTGCTGTTCGTCTCTCAAACGTCGGTGTGCCGGCCATCAGCATCTGTCCTCCCGCTCGTCGCCGCCGGCCGACGCGGCCGCGGCCGGGAAGGACACCGCAGCCTCGCCGGACTCCATGCGGGTCGCGCCGCCACTCGCGAGGCTTCCTTGATCTGCCTCCCGGCCGGCTGGCTGGCCGACCAACCGACTGCTTACTACCGGCAGACTCCCTGGAGCGCCGCCCGCGACCAGCCTCATCAGGGCCTCGCGGTCCACGTTCTCCGCGACAAGGTCCCCTAGTCGCTCCAGCCGCTCCTCGCGGGCGGCGGCGAACGGTGTCTCACCGGGAAGCCATTCGAGGCCGCGCACCTCGGCCACCCACTGCAGAAAACGCCGGCGGAAGCCGTCGGACTCCAGGACGCCGTGCCAGGAGGTCCCGGCGGTGGCGTCGACCCGGCAGCCCTCGTCGGAGTCGTCGAAGACGAACACGGGGTCACCTCCAGAGCGGCGGACGCGGCCGTGCCGGATCTCGTAGCCGCGGACCTCGAAGTTTCCGAACCCCGGAGCTTGGCCCGCGGACCGGGCCAGCAGCTTCTCCTCCTCAAAAACGGTCTCGACCGGCAACAGGCCGAGACCCCGGACCTCGGCCACGCCGCTTTCGACGCCGTCCAGGATGCGTCCCCCGAGCATCTGGTAGCCGCCGCAGATCCCCAGCACGGGGAGGCCGAGCCGGGCGCGTTCGGCAAAGGCCCGGTCCAGGCCGCGGGCCCGAAGCCCCGCGAGGTCCGCGACGGTGGCCTTGGTGCCGGGCAGCACGGCCAGATCGGCCGCGAGTATCTCCGGGGCGGAGGTCGTAAACGAGACCGAGACGCCCGGCTCGCAGGCGAGGGCGTCGAAGTCGGTGAAGTTGGAGATCCGGCCGAGACGCGCTACCGCGACCCGCAACACATCTCCACCGAGCGGCGGCCGGGTCCCCCGCGGCGCGTCGAGGGCGAGCGAGTCCTCCCCATCGAGCTCCAGCCCCGGTGCATAAGGCAACGTCCCGAAAAACGGCCGGCCCGTGAGCTGGCGCAGCAGGTCCAGGCCCGGCGCCAGCACCGCCGGGTCGCCGCGGAACTTGTTCACGAGAAAGCCGCCGACAAGAGCCTGGTCCTCTGGGGAGAGGAGGGCGAGCGTGCCGTAGAGAGAGGCGAAGAGACCACCCCGGTCTATGTCTCCTACCAGGAGGACCGGAAGACGCGCCGCCCGCGCCAGGCCCATGTTCGCCAGGTCGTAGGGACGCAGGTTTATCTCGGCCGGGCTCCCGGCCCCCTCGCAGATGACCACCTCGAAACGTCGCCGAAGGCTATCCAGCGCCTCGAGCACGACCGGCAACAGGTCTTGCTTCAGGCCCTGGTAACCGCGGGCGCTGGCCGTGGCCCAGGGCTTGCCGCGCACGATCACCTGCGTCCGCCGCTCCGCGGAGGGCTTGAGCAGCACCGGGTTCATCGCCACCTCGGGCTCGACGAGCGCGGCGGCGGCCTGGGCGGCTTGGGCGCGCCCGATCTCCGCGCCCTCACGCGTTACGTAGGAGTTGAGCGCCATGTTCTGCGCCTTGAAGGGAACCACGCGCACGCCCTCGCGCGCGAGCCAGCGGCAGAGGCCCGCCACGACGACGCTCTTGCCCGCGTCAGAGTGGGTTCCGGCGACGAGCAGGGCGCCGCTCATACCGACACCCCGCTGTTCGCCCGCCCACACAGTAGCCCGAACACGACGCCGAGCCCGGCCCAGAAGACCAGTTGCGTGCCCAGGGAAGCGAGCCGGAAATCCCACAGCAGCCCCGCCGGGAACCCTCCGGGGTCCGGGGCTGCCGGGAGCAAGACAAACAGCGCCGCAGATGCCAGTGCCAGCCCGAGCCCCACCGAGAGGTGCCTTACAGGGGTTTTTACGCCCCTCTCCCGGAGCATCCGGGCCGCCATCCAGGCGGTCAGGACCGCGAGCAGCGAGAGGGCCACCATCGAGTAGTAGGCTACGGTGCGTTCCCCGATAGCAGCCGCCCCTCTGACGCCCGGCGGGTTGGCGGGATACTTGACGAACGGGATGAGGAAGGCGCCGGTGAACATGCACGAGGTCAGGCAGAGGCTGCGGACCCAGTCGGAATCTGAAGCCAGCCGGCCCCGAAAATACGCGAAGAGAACCCCGAAAATGCCGCCGACGGTAACGCCAAAGAGCCCCATGACGAGAAACAAGCCCAACTTCTGGGCCGGGCGATCGAAGACCGGGGCTTCGTGCTGGTGGCCGGGTGCGCCCGCGTGGCCGTGGACGCCGGAGGCGGCAGCTTCCAGGGCTATGGCCCGGTCCAGAACGGGCTCTCCGACGAAGAAAGCGAAGCCACCGGCGAGAAGACCGGCGATCAGGCCGGCCGCCATCCCGCGGCGCAGGTGAGAAGCTGTCATTCCGGCCCGCAGCTAGTGGCAAGGCACGGCGAGCAGGTGACGCCCGTCGTGGGCGATCTCGTGCAGATAGTCAGCCGCTCCAGCGGCCTGTCCCAATACCGGAGACAGGAGGGCGCCGCTGGCCGACAGGAGCACGAAAAGCATCACCACCAAGACGGCTAACGGCAGCCAGCTGCCCAGCGATAACCCGCTGGACAGCGGCCGCTGCGCGAGTGGATCGTTCCCCATGCAGACCTCCTTTGGGATCCTCGTCCCAGTCGGTTTCTAGGGTGTAGTATCAGTATCCTGACTCCCGGATCCACGCTCCAACCCCGGCCTTCCCGCCGCCGAAAGGTGGACGGCAGTGGCCTTCGGTGGGATCGGCTCCCCGGTCACAGTGGCGGGACCGTGCCGGATTCTCACCGGCTTCCTGAACCTCTACACCCTTTGTTCGTCTCCGCGCAGCATAGTCCGTATCCCATCCTGAGTCAAAGCCCGCGGCGAAGCCTACCGGGCCACCCGGGCTCGGCCGCTCTACTGGTCCTGGGTCCGGCTTTTCGAGTTCTCACCGGATCACTACGGGCTTTCCATCCCGTCGGCAAGGGTTTGCAGCTGGTCAAGCAGAACGCGGAGGTCTTCCAGTTCCATGCCGTCCACCACCGAGTGACGTCCGTCCACACCGACCCGTGAAAGGGCACCGTGATCCGGGTAGAGCTCGACCCAGGCCCGGACGGCCATCTTCGCGCTGGGAGCCAGATAGCTGCTGATGATCAAGTGCGGCGCGAAGTCCTCGACGTGGTAACAAAGCGACGCCGGCTCACCGCAGAGCACCTTCGTGTTAGGACACAACTCTTGCAGCGCCGCCGCTATCGTCTCGCGGTAGGCTCGGGGCTCGTTGACCAGCAGCACCCGCAACACGTTCTCCGGTAGCCCGGAGGTCTGCTGCTGGTGTCTTTTCAACGAAGCTTCGGTCATCTATACCGTCTCCCTAGAAAGGCCTCATCTTCGAGACCGGCTTTGCCCGGGCCGCGAGCGGCGACGGACCGCCCTTTCCGACCTCCATCTGGATCATCATGTCGTGGTCCTCGTGGACCAGGTTGTGGCAGTGCATCATGTAGCGGCCCTTGCGCGGCCCGAACTTGGCGACGATCTTCACCGTCTCGCCCCCGCCGATGTACATGACGTCCTTGGGGCCGCGCTCGTAGGGGAAGGGCGGCGACTGTCCGTTCTTTCCGCGGCCGATGATCTTGAAGTCGATCAGGTGTATGTGGAACGGGTGGAACCAGCCGCCCGAGTTGTTGGTGCACTCCCACACCTCGACGGCGTTGAACGCGGGGTTCGCGTCCACCCGCTTCGGGTCGAAGGTCCGGTTGTTTATCATCCACAGCCCGTTCTTGCGATGGAACCTGAACCTCCGCCGTGGCCCCGTCGCGTCGGACTCCTTGAGCCGCATGGGACTGTACGCGCCCCTGCCGGGGTTCAGGCGAGGGGGAACGGAGTTGTTCCGCCGGTCCTTCGCGTCGCTGACCACGTCGAAGCGCATGATCTGGCGCGTGGAGGAGAAGTCGGCGTTGTTTTTGAGGTCCAGGTTCCGCAGAACGACCTGCTGCCCCACCCGGTACCTGGCAAAGTCTATGACCACCTCGTAGCGCTCGGCCATCCCGACGTTCATGCGCTGCACCAGAACGGGACGGGGCATCAGACCGCCGTCGGTGCCGACTACGGTCAGGGGCTCCCCGGTGGAGAGGGCCAGCCGGTAGCCGCGGGAGGTGGAGGCGTTGAGGATGCGGAAGCGGTACTTCCGCCGCTCGACCCTCATCACCGGCCACGGCTTGCCGTTGACCAGGATGATGTCGCCCATGAGGCTAGATAGGCTCTGGTCTTCGAAGATCAACTGCCCGTTCTGCGAGAGGATGGCGTCTTTGATGACCAGGGGCACGTCGTAGCGGCCTTGGGGGATCGGGAGCTTCGCCTCCAGGTCGTCGTGCAGGAGGTAGAGGCCCGCCAGGCCCATATAGGCGTTGAAGCCGGTGTGGTGGAAGGCGTGGTCGTGATACCAGATGGTCCGCGCGTCCTGGTCGTCGGGGTAGACGTAGTCCTTGAACCATCCCGGACGGGTCGTGTCCATGGCGTAGCCATCGTACTGCGGCAGCGTGTCCGAGCCGTGCAGGTGGGTGGAGGTCGTGTTCTCGTCGCCGTGGGCCGGGTTTATCCCGCGCGGCAGGCCGTTGATCTGGCGCACGATCACTCTGCGCCCGCGCCGGGCGACGATGGTGGGACCGGGCGTGATGCCGTTATAGCCGAAGATCCGGGTCTTCGGCAAGCCTGGCGCGAGCTGAACACCGGCCTGCTTCTGCACTATCCGGTAGAAGTCCGTGTCGCCGCGCCGCAGAACCGGCTTCAATACCGGGGGCCGGACAAAGCCCACCTGGAACGGCTCGGGCAGCTGGCTGCTGGCCATCCGGGCGTTCAGCAACTGGGTTTTGGCCGCCCGCTCCAGAGGCAACAAGAGCGCGGCCCCGGCCAGCACCCCCAGCTTCAACACGTCCTTGCGGCTGATCTCTCTCTGCGCGATCTCCATGGGTCCTCGTCTTTCTGGCCTCGATGCTGGCTAAAGGATGCCCCCACGGAACGCTCGTGCCATCGCAAAAACTGATGAACTTTTCCTGGCCCACAACGGCTAGCTTGAAAGAGCTAGCAACGAGGACGCCGGGCAAGCCTCTCCCGAACAGAGCAGGCCCCAGAGGACGAAAAGACGGGCCCACCGCCACGGGTGGCGGCTGGCGAGCTAGACAGGAGCCAGTCTAGCGCCGGATCACAGCCACAGCTCGCGGCTGCGGGCGACCTCCAGCGCCCGGACTATGGCGCGGGCCTTGTTGCGGGTCTCCTCGTACTCCAGGGCGGGCACCGAGTCGGCGACGACCCCGCCGCCGGCCTGGAAGTAGGCCATACTGTCTTTCAGCAGGGCGGTGCGCAGCGTGATGCAGGTGTCCAGCCGCCCGTCCACGCCGTAGTAGCCGGTGGCGCCCGCGTAGGGGCCGCGGCGGGTGGGCTCCAGCTCGTCGATGATCTCCATCGCCCGCACCTTCGGCGCCCCCGAGACCGTGCCCGCCGGAAAGGCCGCCGCCAGCGCGTCGAGCGCCGTGAGTTCCTCCCGCAGCTCCCCCTCCACGGTCGAAACGATGTGCATGACGTGGGAGTAGCGTTCGATCTCCATGAAGTCCGCGAGCCGCACGCTGCCGACCTCGCTCACCCGCCCCAGGTCGTTGCGCCCGAGGTCCACGAGCATGACGTGCTCGGCCCGCTCCTTCTCGTCGGCCAGAAGCTCTTCGGCCAGAGCCGCGTCTTCTTCGGGGGTCGCGCCCCGCGGCCGGGTGCCGGCGACGGGCCGGGTCATCACGCGCCGCCCCTCGACCCGCACCAGCGGCTCCGGTGAAGCCCCCACGAGCGTCAGGTCGCCGAGCTTGAGGTAGGTCATGTACGGTGAGGGGTTGACGGTGCGCAGGCCCCGGTACAGCAGCAGCGGGTCCAGGTCCCCGATCTCCGCCTGGAACCGCTGCGAGGGCACCACCTGGAAGGCGTCCCCCGCCCGGATGTACTCCTGGGCCTTCTCCACGGCCTCCTCGTAACCGGCCCGGGTAAAGCGCGAGTAGACGTCCGGCTCCCCGCCGCCCGGGGACCGGGTGCGGAGCGCGGGCGGGCCCGAGAGCCGCTCCGTAACCCGGCGCACGTCGTCGGCCGCCCGTCGGTAGGCCGCGCCGAAGCCCTCTCCCTCAACGTCCCGCAGCCGGCCGGCGTCCACGAGCGCTATGACCAGGATCCGGTGCCGCAGGTGGTCGAAGACGACCAGCGTGTCGGTCACGGCGAAGCAAGCCTCCGGCACGCCCAGGTCGTCCGGCGGCGCGTCCGGCAACTTTTCCAGGTAGCGCACCGCGTCGTAGGCGAAGTACCCTACGGCCCCACCCACGAAAGCCGGCAGGTTCGGCAGCGGGGCGACGCTCCTCTTGCCCACAAGCTCCGCCAGGCCCCGGAAAGGGTCCGCCGCCGGGACCTCCCGAACGCCGTCGGCGTCCACGACCGTATAGACACCGTTGCGGTACGAGAGCGTGCGTTTGGGGTCAAAGCCGAGAAACGAGTAGCGGGCGAAGCGCTCACCGCCCTCAGCGCTCTCCAGCAGGAAGACGTTCTCTTCGGCGGCGAACTTCATGACGGCGGAGATGGGCGTCTCCAGGTCCCCGATAAACTCCGCGTATACGGGCACCACGTCGTGGTGGCGGGCGAGCTTGCGCGCCTCGCCCAGCGAGGGGGTCAGGTTCGCACCGGCGTTTCTAGCGGTGCCGATCACCCAGCACCCGCGCCACCTCGTCGATGCCCACACCCCGCTCCTCCAGCAGCACCAGCAGGTGGTACACGAGGTCCGCCGTCTCCTCGGCGAGCCGCTCGCCCCGGAGCGCGGCGACCACCACCTCGACCGCCTCCTCACCGACCTTCTGGGCCACCCGCCCTGTTCCGCGCCGGATCAGGTCCGCCGTGTAAGACCCTTCCGGCATCTCCTCGTGCCGCCGGGCTATCGTACCCGCCAGGTGCTCGACCATGGGGCCGAAGCCCTCGTACTCATCCCCGCCGACCGCCAGGCCCACACCCTCGCCGGCCATCGTCGTAAAGAAGCACGTCCGCTCGCCGGTGTGGCACGCTGGCCCCCGGGGCTCGACTTTGTAGAGCAGGGCGTCGGCGTCGCAGTCCAACCGCACCTCGACCACCCGCTGCGTGTTGCCGCTGGTCGCGCCCTTCCGCCACAACTCCCCGCGCGAACGGGAGTAGAAGTGGGTCTCGCCCGTTTGCAAGGTCTTCTCGACGGCCTCCCGGTTGGCGTAGGCCAGGGTGAGTACCTCGCCGGAGGCCACGTTCTGCGCGATAACGGGCACGAGTCCCCGCTCGTCGAAGCGTATGTTCTCCACCGCGCTCACCGGACCGGTATTCCCGCGCCGAGCATGTGTTCTTTGACTGCGGCAATGCTCCACTCCCCGAAGTGGAAGATGCTCGCCGCCAGCACCGCCCCGGCCCCGGCCTCCACGGCCCGGACCATATGCTCCGGCCCCCCGGCCCCGCCGGAGGCGATAATGGGCAGCGTCGTCTTCTCCGCGACGGTGGAGATCAGGGCCAGGTCGTAGCCCTTCTCCGTGCCGTCGGCGTCCATGCTGTTGAGCACGAACTCTCCCGCACCGCGTTTCTCGCCCTCGACGAGCCAGCCGATAGCGTCTATGCCCGTGTTTACCCGGCCCCCGTTCAGGTAGACCTCCCAGCCGGTTCCGCCCTCCCGGCGCTTGACGTCCACGCTCAGGACGACGCACTGGCTCCCGAAGCGCTCGGCCCCGGCGTTTATGAGGTCCGGGTCCTGCACGGCGGCGCTGTTGATGGAGACCTTGTCGGCCCCGGCCCGGAGCATGGCGCGCATGTCGTCTGCGGTACGGACCCCGCCGCCGATGGTGTACGGGATAAAGACCTCTTCGGCGGTGCGGCGGGCGAGCTCGACGGCGGTGTCGCGGCGCTCGTGGGAGGCGGTGATGTCGTAGAAGACGACCTCGTCGGCCCCCTCGCGGTCGTAGAGCGCGGCCAGCTCCACGGGGTCGCCGGCGTCCCGCAGGTCCTTGAACTTAGTTCCCTTCACGACGCGGCCCGCGGCCACGTCCAGACAGGGGATAATGCGCACGCAGAGGCCCATGCTAGACGTAGGGCACCCCGGCGTTGCGGCACTCCTCGGCGATCCGGGCGTGCAGGGCGTCGGCCGCCGGCAGGAGCACGGAGCCCTCGTAGCCGGCGCCGACGACTATGGAGCCGCCGCGGCCCTTCCAGTGGCGGTGTACCGTGTAGGCGGCGAGCGTGCCCTCGACGAGGCTGGAGATCCGGTCCAGCTCCGCGTGCGAGAGCTCCGGGGTGATGTCGAGCTTGGAGATGTCCACGTTCTCCGGGGCCGCGAGGTCGGCGGAGAGGTTCCCGGTGCGCATCCGCAACCCCGGCGCGTTCCACAGGGTGTTTACAGCATCCTTGAGCGTCGCCGCCCGCTCCGTCTTGTTTCCCTTGCGCAGCTTGGGGTCGTCCATCTCGCGCAGCCTCTGGGCCAGGTCTCCGTTCCGGCCGTTGCAGTCTCCTTCCAGGGCGAGGACCTTCAGCGTCGCCGCGGAATCCACCTCCACCACGGTTCGCTGGCCCCGCCGGCGGCGGAAAGGGTAGTCCGTGTACTCGACCCCGATCCCCTCCAGCGCCGCCAGCAACTCCTCGGGATAGGGCTCCCCCCCGAACATCTTGCGGCTCGCCGAATAAGCCGGCAGGGCCACTTTGGAGAGCACGCGCTCTATCCTGCGGGTCCCGCGCTCGTTGGGGACAGAGAGCGGGGCGTCCACCCCGACCAGAACTCCCCGGCGCTCCGAGGCGTAGCCCTCCACGGCGGCGGAGACCTCCCCGGTGCTGCCCGCGAAGGCGTTGGCGAGGATACTCCCCCGCTCGTCCATAACCACCAGGCACGAGGTCTTCTCCCGCGCCTCGCCCGGCCTCCAGGCCAGGGCACAGCCTATAAACCTCAAACCTCTACCTCCGCTCCCACGTCGGCCACGACCCCCGCGACCTCCTCGCAGACCCGCCGGCACACCTCCTCGTCGGCGTGCTCGACCATGACCCGGACGACCGGCTCCGTGCCGCTGGGCCTCAGCAGGATGCGCCCCTCGCCGCCGAGCCGGGCCTCCGCCCGCGAGACCGCCCGGGCCACCGGCTCCGAACCGGCGACGGTCCGGGCGGAGACCGGCTCTCCGACGGCCACGTTTATCAGGCTCTGCGGGTACACCTCGATCACGTCCGCCAACTCCGAGAGGGGTTTGCCGCTGCGCGCCATCACGTCCAGCAGGGCCAGCGCCGTCAAAAGGCCGTCCCCGGTCGTCCCGTGCTCGGACAGGATAACATGGCCCGACTGCTCTCCACCCACGGCGGCCCCGGTGCGCTCCATAGCATCCGCGACGTGCCGGTCCCCGACGGGGGTTACTTCGTACGGGACGCTCATGGCGTCCATCGCCTTGAAAAACCCCAGGTTGCTCATCACCGTGACCACGACGCCGCCCGCCAGCAGGCCGCGCTCCCGGAGGTCGCGGGCGAGGATGGCGATCATGCGATCCCCGTCTACCACGGCTCCTTTCTCGTCTACCGCCAGCACCCGGTCGGCGTCCCCGTCGAACGCGAACGCCACGTCGTGCCCCACGGCCTCCAGCTGGTGAACGTGGGTCGAGCCACAGCCCGCGTTTATGTTCGTCCCCGTCGGCTCGTCCGCGACGACCGTCAGATCGGCGCCGAGGTCCCGGAAGACCCGGGGGGCGACCTCGTAAGCAGCCCCGTTGGCGCAGTCCAGCAGGACCCGCATCCCCTCTGCCGCCGGCCGCAGCCGTTCCAGCACGAACGCCGCGTACCGCTCTCCGGCGTCTTCCACCCTTCTGACGGCGCCGACACCGCCCCCTATGGGCCTCTCGGCATCGCCGTCCGCGAAGCGGCGTTCCAGCTCGCCCTCCGCCTCCGGAGAGAGCTTGCGGCCCGCGCCCGAGAAGAACTTGATGCCGTTGTCCAGGTAGGGGTTGTGCGAGGCGCTCACGACCCCGGCGGCGGCCGCGCCGAGCCGGGGGGCGAGGGCGGCTACGCCGGGGGTCGGAAGAACACCCAGGTCCAGGACTTCCGCGCCACCGCTGGCGCTCCCGGCCGCGAGGGCGCCCGAGAGCATGCCGCCGGAGACCCGGGTGTCGCTACCGATGAGGAGCGGCCCCCCGAAGGTGCGGGCGGCGGCCAGCCCGAGCCGCAGGGCCACCTCCGGGGTTAGGTCGCGGTTGGCGAGGCCACGCACCCCGTCGGTTCCGAAAGTTATTCGCTCTTCCAAGATCACCTCCTCCAAAAGCGACGAGCCCCTTCCGCGCGGGAAAGGGCCCGTCGTAGAACCGCCGAGAACCAGCCGCGCCGTCTAGCGTTTGGAGAACTGCGGGCGCTTGCGGGCTTTTTTGAGGCCGTACTTCTTGCGCTCCACGGCCCGGGCGTCCCGCGTCAGAAGACCAGCGTTCTTCAACTCGCCACGCGCCTGCGGCGACTCTTCGGAGAGGGCGCGCGCCAGGCCGTGGCGCACGGCGTCCGCCTGCCCGGTGGGGCCGCCGCCCTCGACCTTTACCACCACGTCGTAGCTGCCGGCGGAGTCCAGAACCTGCAGCGGGGCCAGCACCACCGCCTGGTAGGCCGCGCGGGGGAAATATTCTTTATAGTCGCGGCCGTTGATCGTGATCTTGCCGTCACCCGGCAGCAGCCTTACCCGCGCCACCGAGGTCTTGCGCCGTCCCGTTCCCGTGTACAGTGCCTGTGCCATCTATTCGCTCACCTCGTAGGGCTCGGGACGCTGGGCCTCGTGGGGATGGTCCGGTCCCGCGTAGATCTTCAACTTCTTGAACTGCTGGCGTCCGAGCCTCGTCTTCGGCATCATGCCGTAGACCGCCTTGCGGAGAACCTCGGTCGGCTTGCGCTCCATCATCCGCTCGTAGCTCGTCTCGCGCAGGCCCCCGGGGTAGCCCGTGTGGCGCCGGTAGAGCTTCTGCTCGGCCTTGCGGCCCGTCACCGAGACCTTCTCGGCGTTCACCACGACCACGAAGTCGCCGGTGTCCACGTGCGGGGTGTACTGGGGCTTGTTCTTACCGCGCAGGACGCGCGCGATCTCCGACGCCAGACGGCCCAGGGTCTTACCCTCGGCGTCTACGACGTACCAATTCCGTTCGACCTCCAGGGGCCGGGCCATGTAACTTTTCATCTTCCTCCGGAGCTTCCTGCAAGTTTGTACTGCGATTCAAACGCTGCAAATAGTAGCATACATCTACAATACTCACAGTCCCGGGCCGTGGCGCAAACCCTGGTTTTTCGGGGCTATCCGGAGGTCAGGCCGCTTACGGGCCCCGTCTCCTCCACCGGGGGTTCCGGAGTGTAGCCTGGACCGACGACCACCTTCAGGGCCCGGGGCAGCACCGTAAACTCGGCCGGCTCCTCGCCGATCAACTCCCCGTCGGCGGTAAAGCCCAGGCCGGGGTCGGCTTCGACCCGCAGGTTCTCGCCCCTGGCGTAGAACACGCCTTCCTCTTCGAGGTAATCGGCCCGCAGCAGGGCCTTGGGGGCGAGGGTCATGATCTCGTCCAGCCGGCCGTCCTCGATTACGACCAGGTCCAGCAGCCCGTCTTCGGGATTGGCCCGGGGGGCCACAGGCCAGCCGCCGCCCGCGTATCGGCAGTTGCCGACGGTAACGTTCACCGCCTGGAGCCGGTGCTCCTGACCGTCCACCGAGATCCGGGCCTCTCGCGCGGCGTGGCCGCCCAGGGCGTCGAATGAAGCCCGCAGGTAGGCCAGCCGGCCCCAGCGGCGTTTCAAGTCCGGATCGCTGGCAGCCTCGGAGATCTCCATGCCCGCCCCGCCGGTCGCCACGTTGATAAAGAAATGTTCTCCAACCCCCCCGGAGCGTATACGCGCCACGTCCAGGTGCCGCACGGCGCCCCGCTGGACTATCTCCGCGCCGCGTTCCAGGTCTTTCGGTATCTCCAGGGTCTGGGCCAGGTCGTTGCCGGTACCCATCGGCAGCAGCGCCAGGGTTACGCCTTCTGGAAACCCGGCTTTCCCCAGGCCGTTGACCGCCTCGTTGACCGTCCCGTCACCCCCGGAGACCACGAGCAAGCCGTTCTCCCAATCGCAGGCCGCCTCCAGCGCGTCGCCGCGGCCCCTGGTTATCACCAGCTCCGGGCTGAGATCGCCCAAAGCCTCGCACAGGTCCTCCGGTTCGTGAACCCAACCGCCGGAAGCGGGATTGCAGATCAGGCGCACCGGGCCGCGGCGCTCGTCTCCCGCGCCTTTATCTGAGCCGTACGGACCCTCCCGCACCGCCCTGTCACCCGCCGACCGTTCCGAATTGCCGCCCATAGGCTTGTTGTACCAGAAAAACGACCGAGGCAAACGGGCATGATAAGATGCCCCAATTCATGGCCGCCGTCGAGCACTTCACCGTACGCCTAGCGAACCCCGGCGACAACCCGGCGATAGCGGTCCTCGTGGTGGAGGGCTTTGTAGATCAGTTCGTACCCGTCTTCGGCGAAAACCCGGAGGTCTCCAACGAGATCATGGAGCAGTGGGTAAAGCTGGAGCACGCCCTGGGCGGCGTCCAGTCGCTCGTGGCGGAGGTAGACGGCCGGGTCGTCGCCAGCGTCGGCGTGCGCACCACTGAGCCCCAGGATTCGGAGCTGGCCCGCGGCCTGTGGCGCATCTTCCGCCAGAACCTGGGCCTGCTGCGCGCGGTCTGGGCGACGGCGCTGCTCTCGAACCCCCGCTATTCCTCCAGGCCCACGGAGGCTTACGTCGAACGGCTCGTGGTCACCTCCGGCCACCGCAACCGCGGCGTGGCCCGCAGCCTGCTCCACCGGGCCGAGGTCCTGGGCAACGAAGCCGGAAAGAAGTCCGTCGGGCTCCACGTCAGCAGCGGCAACGACCCCGCGATCGGGCTCTACGACGACGAAGGCTACGTCGAGGTCTCCCGGCAACGCTCGCTCCTGACCGGATACTTTCTAAACATCCGCGAGTGGCTCTACCTCAGAAAGAACCTCTGAGAGATCCCCGGTAGAGGGCGGCCTACTACCTGCCGCTCTCCGGGTCCGGCGAGTCGTCGTCTCCGGAGGTTTCTCGCTCCCCCCGGGTCCTCCGGGAACGCTGGCCGGGGCTGAACTCGCCGGGGGGCTCGGACCACCGGAAAAGGTCTTCGGGAAACTCCGGCACGCGCCCCCGGCCGGGCTCTCTCTCCTCGCCCTGTTGCTCCCGGGGGGGCGGGACACGCCGGACCCTGTCCGGGTGATCTTCCCGACGCTCCTCACCGTTGGGCACCGCCCTCTCGGCCCTATCTGGGGCTTCGGCGGCCGGCTCCTCTTTCTCTGCCGCAGTTTGCCCGGGGTTCGACGTGCCGGCGGAGCCGGAGTCCCGGGAGCTTCCGGAATCGAAGTCCCAAACCAGGTCGCTGAAGAAGGTTTTTTCCCTGCCGGGGCGCGCCTCCGGAGCCGCCGTTTCCGGTTCGCCGGTCTCGGCCTGCCCGTGCAACTCCTCCCCGCCGGTGTCCTCTGCCGGCGAGGGGACCTCCTTCACGTATTCCAGGTAGCCGTTGTCCCCGGTCAAGAACGCCAGCACGCGGGCACCGAACTCCGGGGCAGCCTCCACCATGGGCAGGTGCCCGCACTCGCTAAAAAGCGCTATCTCGGCCTGGGTAGCGTTCTGACCCCAGTCGCTGACGGCGCGGGGGTCCACGATCTGGTCCTCCTCGCCGGCGGCGAGCAAGACGGGCACCTTTATTATGCGCGCCTGGCGGGCGAGCCGGCCGCCGGAGATTTCGTGCCGAACGGCCTTGAAGGTCCCGGCGGCGGCGGCGGGCGTGGAGCGGCCAGCGTCCTCGACGAGCTCGGGCGGCAGGTCTGCGGAGTCCAGGACGAAAGGCCGCATCCAGAGCCGGCGCACGGGACGCAGGGCGCCTCCCAGGACGTAGAGCAGGGGTCCCACAACCGGCAGGGTGGTGATCCAGAGCAGCGTGGGCAGGTCTATCTGGTCCTCCTCCGCCGGGGTCGCCACCAGCACCAGCCGCCCGACGATGTCCGGGTGGTCGGCGGCGAGCTTGACGGCCATAGCGCCGCCGACGTCGTGGCCGACAACGGCGGTCCGGGTGAGGCCGAAGCGGGCGCAGAAGGCGTAGAGCAGCCGGCTGCCGTACCGGACGCCGTAGCCCTCTGTCGGCTTGTCCGACTCCCCGAAGCCCGTGAGGTCGAGGGTGTAGACGGTAAAGCGCTGGGCCAGCCGGCGGACGAGGGGCTCCCAAATCTTCGACGACGAGAGCCAGCCGTGCACCAGCAGGACCGGAGGCCCCCCTCCGGCAACCTCGTAGCGGACCCAGCGGCCCTCGATCTCCACGTACTCCGTGTCGCGGGCGCTCTCCACCTCGTGGGAGATCCTCCCGAGAAAGAACGAGGTCACGACCACGGCCAGAACCACGAGGAGCAGGACGATCATCAAGGTACTCATGCCGCCATGATAACCCAACCACCGGCGTGCAACACGGCTCGCCGGCGGTACTTAGAGGGTGTTTAGTCGCTCCAGTTGCGGCTCACGATCTGCCGGACGATTATGGAGGCGAGGACGGTAGAGGCAAAGCGAAAGACGCCCTTGATCAAGGCTTCCTTTACGTCGTCTTTGATGCCGGGCTCTTCCGGTACGTTTATGTACCGATCAGCGAGCCTGTCGGCCACCAGAAAGGCGATCACCCCCGACAGGATGGTGATCATGCGCTTCTGCATCTCTTCGTTCACAGACGTCCCTCCCTCTGCGCCACGCTTTGCCGGGCTCCCGGCCCGGCAAGAATTCTACCGGCCCGCGTAGATTCTAGCCGACCTCCTGCGGCTGCGCCTCGCGGCGGTAGAGGTTCTCCAGCTGGCTGCGGAGTACCGACCGCTGTTGGCTCCCGGCGTAGCAATCTATGCAATACACTACGTCCTCGGGACGGCCCGGGTGGAGGTCGTGCTCCATCATGAAATCCAGCAGCTCCCGGTAGCTATCTCCCATCTGATCCACGAACTCCGAGAAGGATATGCGGCCCGAGATCAGCCGCTCGCAGGCCTCGCGCGGCTTTAGCCTGCCTAGACGTCGGTTGGTGTGTCGTACGATAAGACCGGGCGCTATGGCCTCGGTCACCATCTCCTCATTCGTCACGACGATCCCTTTCTAGCTTCGTGAGACGAGCAATTCCCTTGTTGGTTCCCCTAACGACGCTAGCGCGCCAGCATCGCCTACGAAGTCTACGGGATAATCGCGGACGTTGTAAAGCGTCACCCGGCGCCGGGCCGTCGCAAAGATATACTGACCGACGTCCCACAAACAATCCCGAGGACCCCGCATGAGCGAAATTTCGATCTCCGACGTTACGACAGGCCCCGCGCGGGCAGCCACGAGCCGGCGCCCGGGAGGTTCCCGGGCGTGACGGATACCGCACACCACGCCCGCCTGGTCGTCGTGGGCGCCGGGTTTGCGGGCTCGAGCCTCCTGCGGAACCTGCCGCGTGCCCTGCGCGGCCCCGGTGCGTCACTCCTCGTGGACCGCGCGGAGGAGTACCCGTTTATACCCCTGGTCCACGAGGTCGCCGTCGGCCGCATCCACCCCGAGAGCGTCTGCTTCCCGATAGCCGACCTTTGCGAAAACCGCTGCGGCTTCCTGCGGGCGGAGGTAACCGGCATCGACCTGGAGAGCCGGGTGCTCGACACCTCCGCCGGCGAGGTCGGCTACGAGCACCTGGTGCTGGCCGCCGGTAGCGGGCCCGCCCGGCCGCCGGAGAACATAGCCGAACACTTCCAGTTATTCTGGACCCTGGAAGACGCCCTCCTGCTGCGGGCTTCGCTGGCCGAGGCCTGGCACGCGGCCACGGCACCGGCCAGGAGCGCCGGTGAATTGTCTTCCGGAGCCCTGACGGTCGCCGTGGTCGGGGGTGGCGCCACGGGGGTCGAGCTGGCCGCGGAGGTGGCCGTGCTCTTCGAGTACCTGCGCAAGCGTGCCGTCCGGCCGCCGGCCGCCGAACCCCGCGTAGTGCTCTTCGAGGCCACGGACAGGCTTCTCGGGTGGTTGAACCCATATTTTCACGAGGTAGCCCTGGAAGAGCTGGGCAAGCTCGGCGTCGAGGTGCGGCTCGGCACCCCGGTCGAAGCCGCCGACGAGGCGTCGGTGGACCTCGGGGAGCACCGGCTGCCCGCCGCCATGAAAATTTGGACGACCGGCATAGAGACCTCGCCCCTGATCAAAAACCTGCCCGGCGAGCACGACGCCACGGGCCGGGTGGCGGTGGACGCGCACCTCACCCTGCCGGGCTACCCGGAGGTCTACGTGCCCGGCGACGCGGGACTCTACGAGGACCCGCGCCACGGTCAACTGCCCCCCACCGCCTCCGTCGCCGTGCAGCAGGGACCCTGGATCTCCCGGGACCTCGGGCGCCGGATGTCGGGCCGGTCCCGGCCGCCCTTCGACTACTTCGACCGGGGCTACATCGTGAGCCTCGGGCCCGAGAGCGCGGTCGCCGACGCCGTGGGGGTCCGGTTCAGGGGACCCGCCGCCCAGGCGCTCTACCGCAGCGTCTTCCTGTACTACCTCAAGCGCAGCCGGGACCGGGTTCTGGCCACGAGTGACTGGGCCATGGAGCGGACGCTCGGGCGCGTGGGCTTCGGCAGACCGCGCGGCACCGGCAAGCCGCAGGCCGGGTAGAAGCGGTCTACGCCCCGGTCTTGCTGGACCGCGAGCCGGCCAGGTGATTCTCCACTATCCCCGGCACGTCGCCGGGCGTGACCTCTGTGTACCAGACGTCGTCGGGATACACGAACACCACCGGCCCCTCGTGGTGGCGGCGGGTGCAGGCGTTGCGGAGCACGGCAGACGGCGCGTAACCGTGCCGCTCGACCTCGGCCCGGAAGCTCTCCAGCACCTCTCCCCCGCCCTTCGAGCCGCAGCGTCCCTCGCCGGGCGTGGCGCACACAAAGAACTGGCAGAACTTCGGCATGGGCATCATTCTATGCCGGGCGGCGAACGATTGCAGCGACGCACCGCCCGTTTCCGGTACCAGCCGGTCTCCGGAGCCTTCTAGAAGCCCGTGGCCGAGAGGCCGACCTCCTCCCGCTCGGGCCGCGAGCGGCGGGCCATCCCGCTCTCGCGGGCGGCCTCCGCCACGGCCTCGGCGACCGCCGGGGCGACCCGCTCGTCGAAGACGGAGGGGATGACGTAGTCCTCCGAGAGGTCCCCCTCCGGTATGACGCCGGCTATGGCCTCGGCGGCGGCCAGCTTCATCTCCTCGTCTATGCCGCGGGCCCGGACGTCCAGGGCGCCCCGGAAAACGCCGGGGAAGCAGAGGACGTTGTTGATCTGGTTCGGATAATCGCTCCGGCCGGTGGCGATGATCCTGGCGTGCTCCATCGCCTCTTCGGGACGGATCTCCGGGTCGGGGTTGGCCATGGCGAAGATCAGGGGGTCTTTGTTCATGGCCTTGAGGTGCTCTATGGTCAGCACGTCCGGCACGGAGAGGCCGAGAAAGAGGTCCGTATCCCGAACGGCCTCTGAGAGGTCTCCGGTCTTGCCCTCGGGGTTGGTGTGCTCGGCGAACCACTGCTTGGAGGGGTTGAGCCCCTCGCGCCCCTCGTGGACGATGCCGCGGGAGTCGCAGCCGATTACGTTCTCCACCCCGGCGGCCATGAGGATCTTGGCGCAGGCCACCCCGGCGGCGCCGATACCGTTGACCACCACCCGCAAGTCCTCCATCCGCTTGCCCACGATCTTGAGCGAGTTGATCAGGGCGGCCAGCACCACCACCGCCGTGCCGTGCTGGTCGTCGTGGAAGACGGGTATGTCGAGCTCTTTCTTCAGGCGCTCCTCGATCTCGAAGCACCGGGGGGCCGAGATGTCCTCCAGGTTTATCCCGCCGAACGCAGGGGCTATGTTCTTTACGGCCTGCACGATCTCGTCGGCGTCCTTGGTGTCCAGGCAGATCGGGAAGGCGTCCACCCGGGCGAACTCCTTGAAGAGCATGGCCTTGCCCTCCATGACGGGCATCGCCGCCCGCGGCCCTATGTCCCCGAGCCCGAGCACCGCCGTGCCGTCGGAGACGACCGCCACCGTGTTGCGCTTGATGGTCAGGTTGAACGCCCGCTCGGGGTCCCGGGCGATGGCCCGGCACACCCGGGCTACCCCCGGCGTGTAGGCCATCGAGAGGTCGTCGCGGGTCCGTATCTGCATCTTGGAGCGGACCTCGATCTTGCCGCCGAGGTGCATGAGGAAGGTCCGGTCCGAGACGTTGACCACCCGCACGTCGGGCAGCTCCTCGACGGTTTGGACGATCTGCTGGCCGTGGTCGGAGTCGCGGGCGTTTACGGTGATGTCGCGGATGGTTCTCTCCTGCTGCATCCGCACGATGTCCACCGCGCCGACCATCCCCCCGGCTTCCCCCACGGCCGTGAGGATCTTGCCCAGAGACCCCGCCCGGTGCGGGAACTCGACTCGTAACGTCATGCTGTAGCTCGCGCTGGGTATTGCTTCCATATCTGCGGTTCCTCTTTTCCCTCGGGAGCTTTCCCCAAAAGCTCTTCAGGCACCATTTTATTGCAGGGCCTGCTCCCGGTAAACGGGAAGGACCCGCGGGAGGCGAACCGCCTTAAACCGGCAGGTAGCCGGGGTCTTCCGGGAGGTCCTCTCCAGGGAGCGTATCCCGGCGGGCGAGGAACCAGCGGGCGAGGTCGGACCCCGCTCCCGCCTCCAGGGCGGCGGCTTCGAGCCCGGCGCGCAGCTCGTGCAGGAGCGGCGGACGCTCGCCGTAGGAGATCATCTCCAGCTCGGCGGCGACGGCGGCGTCCACAAAGCCGCCCCAGAGCTCCGCGGCGGTGCTCTCGACACCGGGCGGCGCGGCGAAGGCCCGCTTGATCTCGTCCGGCAGCGGGGCGGGCTCCACGACCTCCCGGCGAGCGGGGTCCGCCGCCGCGCCGGTTTCCGCCAGGTAGCGGCGGGCGGCCAGGAGCAGCAGGCGCGAGGAGACGGTGCGCTTGCGCCACGAGCCCGCCACCGTCTCCCAGTTCACGAACGAACCGCCGTAGAGTTCTCCGAGGTCCATGAGGGCTTTATACCACCCGACGTCCCGGTCAGTCGCAGCGCATCCGGGCCAAAAACGCCCGCACGAGCGCCATGGGGTCACCGAGCCCTTTCTCCTCTTCGTCGTGGCCGCTGAGGGCCAGGTCGATAGCCCCGTGGCCCGTGGCGTAGAGCAGCGCGGCCAACTCGACGGGGTCCCCTGCGGGCAACTGGCCGGCCTCCTGGCACGCAGCTACCGCGCGGACGATCCGCCCGTACACTGCCTGCGGCGCCTCGTGCAACTCCCGGCGGGCTTCGTCTCGCCCCTTCAGGGCGAACATCATCCGGTAGCGTGAAGGATTCTCCAACGCAAAGCGCACGTAAGCCTCGCTCATGGCCTCCAGGCGCTCTGCCGGATCCTCGCCCGCGACACCGGCGGCCGCGGACATGCGTTCGCCCAGCTTCTCGAAGTAGCCCGCCGCCAACACGGAGAGCAACTCTCCCTTGTCCGCGAAGTGCCTGTAGGGCGCCTGCCTCGAAACGCCCGCCCGCTCCCCGACCGCGCGCAAAGTGAGAGCCCCGAGACCACGCTCCTCGAGCAGACCCGCCGCCGCCTCCAGCAACGCCGAGCGCGTGCCACCCCGCGCCAGAGAACCATCAGCCATTGCAAAGAATATCTCATACCTGGTTGACGCTGTCAACAAATGACGGTATGTTGACAGCGTCAACATATTCCGAGGGTTGTACGGAGGAGGAAGAGATGGGTATCGAGAGCGGTGCCAGGCGGTCGGTGATCGTCACTGGCGGCAATTCCGGGCTGGGCTACGAGTGCGCAAGGGCTATCTCGGGTTCCGGCTCCGGCTGGCACGTGGTCCTTGCCGTCCGGGACGCCGAGAAGGGTGGGCGGGCGGCGCGGGGGGTCTCGGAGGAGACCGGGAACCCGGGGGTGGAGGCGATGGCCCTGGATCTGGCCTCCCTCGCCTCCGTGCGCTCCTTCGCGCGTGAGGTCGCCTCCCGGGACGATCTACCTCCCTTGAAAGCGGTGGTCTGCAACGCCGGCCTGCAGGTCGTTGCCGGGACGAGCTATACCGATGAAGGCTTCGAGACTACTTTTGGGGTCAACCACCTCGGGCACTTCCTGCTCGTCAACCTGCTGCTGAAGGAGCTGTCCGCCCCAGCCCGAGTCGTCGTCGTCTCCAGCGGCACGCACGACCCCGGGCGCAGGACGGGAATGCCCGTCCCGCGCTACCGCGGCGCCGAGGCGCTCGCGTACCCGGAGCGCCACCCCAATCCCGACGAGACCAGCGAAGGCCCTGGTGTGGTCGGCAGGAGACGTTACACCACCTCCAAGCTGTGCAACGCAATGTTCGCCTACGAGCTGGACCGACGCCTTCGGTCCGAGGGGGTGAGCACGCCGGAGCGTCCGATCTGCGTCAACGCCTTCGACCCCGGCGCCATGCCCAACACCGGCCTCACGCGCGACTACGGCCCCCTGGCACGATTCGCGTGGGACAAGGGGCTGACGCTGCTGCTGCCGGTCTTCAGGCGGCTGGGCGTCGCCACGAGCACCCCGGAAGTCTCCGGTAGGGCCCTGGCACGGCTGGTGACGGACCCCGCGCTAGAAGGCGTCTCCGGCAGATACTTCGAGATAAACGAAGAAGCACGTTCTTCGGAGGAGTCCTACGACGAGAGGAAGGCCGCAGAGCTTTGGGAGACCAGCGTCCGCCTGGTCGGTTTGAGACCGGAAGAAACCCCGTCGCGGGCAGCGATGGCGAAACGAGGAGCCTCCTACTAGCCGCCTTCGTCCCCGGTTCCACGGCATCCGTCGCCTCGCCGGTCCGGGATCTCCGTGGGCGGCTCCGACGCGTCTTCAGCCGTCGCGTCCCTCCTCCCGGTCGGGCCAGGAAGTTCAGGTGTCTGCCGGGATCGCGAGAGAGGAGGTGTCCGGCGGGTCGGCCGCGTAGCCCCGGTCCAGCGTCGAGAACTCCTCGTAATCGGCCTCCGGGAAGTCCAGCTGCGGCGAGGCGCCGGTAGCCTCGTCCATGTAGTCGGCCCAGATATCGAGCGGCAGCGTCCGCCCGTTGACCTCTTCGAGGCCGTGGATGTTCACCATCGGGCGCCGACCCTCGGGGTAGCCCACCCAGACCGCCGTCGAGAGCCGCCGGGTGTACCCGACGTACCACGCGTCCACGAAGTCGTCGGTCGTCCCGGTCTTGCCAGCCGACGGCCGCCCGAGCCGCCCGTCCAGGTCCTGCCCGCCGGTGGCCTCCTCGTCCTCGACCACCCGCCGGAGCACCTCGGTGACCGCGGCGGCCTGGTTGCCGGAGAGTACCCGCCTTCCGGAGACCCGGTGGCTGTAGACTTGCTCCTCCTCGCCGAAGTAGCGCCACGTCACGCTCTCCACCGCGTAGGGCTCGCGGTAGATGCCGGCCCCGGCGAACGTGGCGTAGGAGGAGGCCATGTCCAGGACGCTCACGCCGGTTCCGAGGCCGCCGATGGCCGTCGAGGGGTAGGGCTCGACGGGCGTCGTGATGCCCAGGGCCTCGGCGGTGCCGGCGACGTTCGAGAACCCGAGGTCCGCGGCGAGCTGCACGAACACGGAGTTGTCCGACTCCACCATAGCTTTTCCGACCGTGATCGGGCCGCGCTCGACGTTGTCGTAGTTCTCGATAACGTAGTCGGTGCCCTGAAACTCGATGTCCAGCTCCCGGGAGACGTAGACGGTGTCCGGCGAGACGTACTGGCGGAGGGCCGTGGCGAGCACCAGCGGCTTTATGGAGCTGCCGGGCTGCCGGCGGGCGTCGAGGGCCAGGTTGAAGTCGCCTGCCTGCCCGGCGAGCGCCCGGATGGCGCCGGTCTGCGGTTCCACCGTCGCCACCGCCGCCGAGGGGTCGTCGGTCCCGGAGAGCACTTCTTCGGCCGAAGCCGTCGCGGCGCGCTGGAGGGCCGGGTCGAGGGAGGTCTTTATCTCGAGCCCGCCGCGGGCCAGCGCGTCGTCTCCGAGTTGCTCCTGCACCTCCCGGCGCACCTTGTCCAGGAACGGGTTGTAGACGGGGTCGTCCGGAGGCTCCGTCGGGGCGAACTCCATGCCCGCCGCGGCGGCCTCCCGGCGTTCCGCCGGAGAGATCATACCCTCCCCGGCCATGATGGCGAGCACCTGGTCCCGGCGCGCCTCGGCACGCTCGATGCCGCTGGCGGTACCGGCCCCGTAGGTCGACGGGGCGTGGAGAAAACCGGCGAGGGCGGCCGCCTCCGAGAGGGTCAGCTCGCGGGCGCTCTTGCCGAAGTACCGCTGGGCGGCGAGCTCGGCCCCGTAGGCGCCCTGGCCGAAGTACACCGTGTTCAGGTAGGCGGTGAGGATCTCCTCCTTGGTGTGGTTGCGTTCGTAGGCGAACGCCAGCGCCGACTGGTTCAGGCGCCGCCAGAAAGAGACCTCCATCCACTGCTCCTCCGGGACGAACAGGTTCTTGGCGAGCTGCTCGGTGACGGTCGAGCCGCCCTCCTCCACGCTCCAGGAGCGCAGGTCTGTCCACGCGGCCCGGGCGAGCCCCTCGAAGTCCACGCCGAAGTGCTCGTAGAACCGCCGGTCTTCTATGGCGACCACCGCCCGGGGCAGGTGCTCGCCGAGCCCGTCAGACCCAACGGTCTCCCGGCTCTGCTCAGCCGGGAGCGTGGCGATCTCGGTCCCGTCGGCGTCGTAGACGTGAGAGTTCTGGGCGAGGTCCGGGTAGCGCTGGTCCAGCTGTACCCGGTACTCCTGGACCAGGTAGAAGTACAGCCCCGCGAAGCCGGCCACCATCACCACCATCGCCACCAGGAACGCCAGAGACAGCCTGACGAGCACCCGCAACGCCCGGACGAAAAACCCCCGCCGCTTCCTGCTCGCCTTCTTGCTCGTCTCGAAGAAACTATTCATGCCCCTGCCTAAGTCTACCTAGCACCCCGTCTGATTGCGATCTCGCCCCACAACCCCGGACAGGTTCCGGGGCGCGGTGGTAGGATGCGGGTATGCCAGAGCTTACCTGCACGGCACGCCGGATCGGCGACTACGAGAGCCGCACGGAGGAGTACGAGGTCTCCTTCACCCTCGGCGGCACCCAGCCCCGCACGCTGGAGCTCAAGTACCAGGCCGCCCGGGCCTACGAGATCAACGCCGCCCTCGACGCCGCCGCCGAGGCCGCCCGCGAAGCGATAGCCGACAACCACCCGGAGCTCGCGTCCCGGCCCACCGACGAGGCGCTCTCCAAGTTCACCTGGCGGGCCATACAGTCCGTCAAGTACGACGAGGGCGCGGCGAAGACCTCGACGCTGGAGGTCTAGCGGGGGGAGGCTTCTCCGGCGGCCCTCAACAGCTCCTTCAGCGTCACCTGCCGCTCGTAGAGGGCGGTCCCGACGACCGCCCCGACCACGCCATCTATCCCGGCGAGCGCCGCCACGTCCTCCGCGCCCCGCACCCCGCCGCTGGCGATGGTGGGGATGCGCCGGGCGACCCGGGCGGTCTCCTCCAGCGCGGCCCCGGTGTCCATGCCGTCGCGGGCGACGTCCGTGTACAGAACCGTGGCGACCCCGTCATCGGCCAGCTCCTCGGCCAGCTCCAGCATCCCGACGCCGCTGGAGCGCTGCCAGCCGTGGGTGGAGACAACGCCGTCTCGGGCGTCCACGGCGACGACCAGCGCCCCGCCCGCTTCCTCCACGGCCCGCAGCCGGAGGTCCCGGTCCCCCACCGCCGCCGTGCCCATCACGACCCGGGCGGCCCCGGCCTCTAGGAGCGCCCGCAGGTCCTCCAGGGCGCGCACCCCACCGCCGACCTGCACCGGCACGCCCACAGCCCGGACCATCTCCCGCACGAGGGTTAGCTGCGCGGGACGGCCCTCTTTCGCCCCGTCGAGGTCCACCACGTGGAGCACCCGCGCCCCCTGACGCTCCCACTCGCGGGCGCGCTCGACGGGGTCGGCGTCGTACTCCCGGGAGCGGTCGAAGTCACCCTGCTTGAGCCGGACGCACCGCCCCCCGCGCAGGTCTATGGCCGGAAAGACGGTAAAGCCTGGCACTTCAATCCCCGTCACAGGCCGCGCGCCCACGTGAGGAAGCTCTCGTAGAGCCTCAGGCCCGCCCGGCTGCTCTTCTCCGGGTGGAACTGGACGGCGGCCAGGTTCTCCCGGCCCGCCGCCGCACAGAACCTGATGCCGTAGTCGGCGGTGCCGAGCACGTCGGCGGGCTCCTCGGGCTCGGGGTAGTAGGAGTGGACGAAGTAGAAGGCCTCGCCGTCGAGCCCGTCCAGCACCGGGTGCTCCCGGACGAGGTCAAGCTGGTTCCAGCCCATGTGCGGGACCTTCAGGCCGCCGCCCTTGAAGCGGACCACGGTGCCGGGGAAGATCCCCAGCCCGTCGACCCCCGGCGACTCTTCCGAGCGCTCGAAGAACACCTGCAACGCGACGCAGACGCCCAGGAAGGGCTTGCCGCTGCGGTAGGTCTCACGGCAGGCGGCGTCCATCCCCCGCTCCTCCAGCTTCCGCATGCAGTCCCCGAAGGCCCCGACCCCCGGCAGCACCACCGCGTCCGCCGCCGCCACCCGCTCCGGGTCGGGCGTGAGGTCCACCCGGGCGCCGACCTTCTCCAGCGCCCGCGTCACGGAGAGGGTGTTGCCCGCGTCGTAGTCCACGACGACCACGTTCAAGCCGCTCAATCTATTACCCCCTTCGTCGAGGCGGTGCCGGAGCCGCGGGGGGCGACGCCTTTCCGCAAGGCCACGGCCAGGGCCTTTACCCCGGACTCGACCTTGTGGTGGGCGTTCTCGCCGTAGTGGCAGTTGAGGTGCAGGGTAAAGCGCCCGTACTGGGTAAAGGCGCGGAGAAACTCGGGGAACAGCTCCACGTCGAAGGTCCCGATCTTCTCCGGCATGGGCCCGAGGTTGCAGGTCAGGTGCGAACGTCCCCCGAGGTCTACAACGACGCTGCTGAGGGCCTCGATGAGCGGCGCGCTGGCGTCGGCGAAGCGGGTGAGGCCCGCCCGGTCGCCGAGGGCCTCGTCCAGCGCCCGGCCCAGCACCAGGCCGGTGTCCTCTACGGTGTGGTGGTCGTCGACCCAGGTGTCGCCCTCGGCCTCGACCTCCAGGTCCATGCCGGAGTGGTGGGCGAGCAGGTGCAGGACGTGGTCGAGAAAGCCGACGCCGGTCGAGACGTCCGCTTTTCCCGTTCCGTCCACGTCCAGGCTCACCCGCACAAAGGTCTCGCCCGTCTTGCGCTCCGCGCTGCCGGTCCGCGTCATTCTTCCTCCGGTCGTTTTTTGTCCTGGATCTCTTTCAGATCTTTTAGGAAGTGAAACGAGGAGATGCGCATTCCCTCCCGGAAGTAGAAGCGGTGCGCGTCGCCGCGCTGCACGCCCGAGTCCAGGTGGAGCTGCCCGCAGTCTTTATCCCGCGCCTCGTCCTCGAGCCAGCGGAGGAGCCGGGCACCGTGTCCGGCGGAGCGGGATTCTTCAGCCGCGATCAGGTCGTCCACGTAGAGGTACCTCCCGCTGTAGAGGAACTCCTGGACCCTGAACCCCGCCACGCACGCCACCCGGCCCGCCTCTAACACCGCGGCCAGCCGGTAGCCGCCCTCGCGCATCCGGCGTACCTGCTCCACGTACCCGTCTTTCTCCAGGTGCGTCCGGAGCTGGCGCATCACGGGGAAGGTCGCGGCGACCTCTTTGTCTGAGACCATCTCCCGCACCTCGGGGGCCACGCTACTCCCTCCCCAGCCGGACCGCTATGCTCCGCGCGTGGTTCTCGAAGCCTTCGAGACGCGCCAGACGCTCGGCGTGCGGCCCCAGGTCCCGGAGCGCGTCGTGGGTGAAGTGCATGTAGTTGGTGCGGACGGTGAAGTCGTGGGTGCCCAGCGGAGAGGCCCAGGCGGCGGTGCCGGAGGTGGGCAGGGCGTGCGAGGGGCCGGCGGCGTAGTCGCTGAGGGCGATGGGGCTCCAGTCGCCGACGCCGACGAGGCCCGCCTCGCGCAGGTCGTTCAGGACGGCCTCGTGGTCCTCGGAGATAACGTGGGCGTGCTCCGGGGCGTAGAGGTTGGAGAGTTCGGCGGCGTGGCTCAGGTCCCGGACGTGGACCAGCTTCACCAGCTCCGCCGGCTCGCCGGTGAGCAGCGGTTCGACGGCCCGGATCAGCTCCTCGCTCGGGCTCAGCAGGATGGCCGACGCGCCCGAGAGGTGCTCGGCCTGGGCCATCAGGTCCGCGGCAACCCGCCCGGGGAAGGCCGAGGCGTCGGCGATCACGATTATCTCGCTCGGCCCCTGCGGCGCGTCTATGCCGACAAAGCCGAAGACCTCCAGCTTGGCCGCCGTGACGTAGTCGTTGCCGGGGCCGACGATCTTGTTTACCGCCGGGACGCTCTCCGTGCCGTGCGCCATCGCCGCTACGGCCTGGGCGCCCCCGACGGCGTACACCTCGTCCAGGCCGAGCAGGCCCGCCACGGCGAGCACCCACTCGCTTACGCGCCCGTTGGGCCCCGGAGGAGCGCAGACGCAGACCTCCTCCACCCCCGCGACCTGGGCCGGGACCGCCGACATTATCAGGGTGCTCGGGTACGCCCCGTGGCCGCCGGGGACGTAGAGACCGGCCCGCCGCACGGGCCGCACCCGCTGCCCCGTCGTCGCCCCGTTGCGGCTCGTCTCCCAGGAGCGGTCCATCTCGCGCCGGTGGAAAAGACGGACGTTCTCCGCCGCCGCCACGAACGACTCCTCGGCCTCCGCCGGCAGCGCCTCCCGGGCGCGCCGGATCTCTCCCGGCGGCACCCGCAGCGGGTCCGGCCGCACGCCGTCGAAGCGCCCGGTGTACTCCAGGAGCGCCGCGTCGCCCCGCTCCCGCACGTCCTCGACGATCCCGCGGGCGGCGTCGCGCACCTCCGGGTAGAGAAAGCCGCCAGGACGCCGCAGCCCGCCGACGACCTCCCGGGCATCCCGGTCCCGCGCGTCGAGCCTTCTAGCCACCGCCCACCCCCTGGGGTTGCTTCCGCGCCCGCATGGCGTCTACCACGGCGGCGACCTCGTCGTGACGGAGGCGGTAGGAGCCACGGTTGGCGATGACCCGGGCCGTAGAGTAGGAGATGCTGTCCAGCACCACCAGGTTGTTCTCGCGCAGCGTCGTACCGGTGGCGGTGAGGTCCACGATGCACTCGGAGAGGCCGACCAGCGGCGCCAGCTCGATAGAGCCGTGGAGCGCGATGACCTCCGCCTGACGCCCGAGGCCCTCGAAGTAGCGCCGGGCGGTGTTCGGGAACTTGGTCGCCACCCGCACCACCTCGGCGTGGGATATGGCCTCCCGCACCGCTCGGGCCTTCTCACCCGGGGCGGCCAGGACCATGCGGCAACCCCCGGTCCCCAGGTCCTTCAGCTCCATGACGTTGGGCTCCTGCTCCTCCAGCACGTCCTTGCCCACTATCCCGAGGTCGGCGGCCCCGTGCTCCACGAACACCGGCACGTCCGAAGGCCGGCTCGTGATGAACTCCGTCCCCCCGGAGCGGTAGACTAGCCGCCGCCCGTTCTCGCGCAGCACGTCAACCGGCAGGCCCGCCGTCCCCAGGGCCGCCAGCGCGTCCTCGAAGATGGCCCCCTTCGGAACCGCGATCCTGAGCCTCCTCACGCGTGCACCCTCTCTGCGACCTCTGGGACCGGCACCAGCTCGAACTCTCCGCCGCCGGTACGGGCGAGCTTGACCCCGTCCGGAGCCGGATAGCAGATCCAGGAAGCCTCGACCGAACGCGCGTACCGGCTTGCTTTCTCCGGGGAAGCATCCTCGGCCAGGTGGGAGACCTTCACGCCCGAACCGCGCAGGCCGTTGGCGGCCCGGGTGCTCTCCACGCCGCCCCCGACGAGGACAACGAGCGGTTCCGGCTCGCGGGCGGGCAGCACGGCGAGGAGGCGTTCGAGGGAGATGGCGAAGCCCGTGGCGGGCAGCGTCTCGCCAAAGCGCCTGAGCAGGTTATCGTAGCGGCCGCCGCTGGCGATGGTAAAGCCCAGGTCCGGCGAGTAAGCCTCGTAGACCGTGCCGGTGTAGTAGTTGTAGCGCCCGATCAGGCCGAGGTCCAGGATCACCGCTTCCCGGCACCCGTACGCCTCCAGATGGGCGAGGGTCTCGCGCAGGTTCTCCAGCGCGGCGGCGGCCTCCTCACCCTCCGCGTACCGGGCGGCCTTCTCCAGAGTCGCGCCATCCGCCGCCGGCCCGACGATCCTCGGGATCTCCCGCGCCGCGGCGGCCACCTCGTCGGACAAGCCCGCAGATAGCTCGTCCACCCGCACCAAATCCTTGGCGGCCAGCGCCCCCAGAAGCTCCGGCGCGGCCTCCGGCGCCGCCCGGCGCAGGTACCCCTCGTAGAAGGCCGTCTGGCCGAGCACGACGGCGAAGCCTTCCTTCGGGCGCAGCCCGAGGTCCTGGAGAACGTCCACGAGCAGCGCGATGGCCCCGGCGTCCTCCGCCGGGCTCCGGGAGCCGACCACCTCGACCCCGGCCTGGTGGAACTCGGCGGCCTGTCCGCGCACGACGCCCGTCCGGCGGTAGACCGGCAGGCTGTAGGAGAGCTTGTGCGGCGGCGGGCTGTTGCGCAGCCGCTGGGCGACCAGCCGGGCCACCGGCGTGGTCACCTCGGGGCGCAGGATCAGCATCTGGTTGCCCTGGTCGAAGAGCTTGAACGACGCGTCCCGCAGGCGCGGCTCCTCGATGACCTCCGAGTACTCCAACGCGGGCGTCACCACCTCCCGGAACCCGAACGCCCGGAACCGCCGCAAAATGCGCGCCTGCACGTCCCACAAACGGGTTGACTCCGGCGGCAGGATGTCCCGCGTCCCGGGGGTGGTCGCCAGCTTTCTCGGTAGCTTTTTCATACGGACCGCTATCTTAACCGATAGAACCCCGTCCAACGACCGCGCTACTCGAAGACCACCGTCCGGTTGCCGTCAACCAGAATGCGGTCTTCGAGGTGCCAGCGGACGGCGCGGGCGAGAACCCGGCGCTCGATGTCGCGGCCGAGGCGCACGAGGTCCTCGACCGTGTCGCGGTGGGTGACGTGGGAGACGTCCTGGTGGATGATGGGGCCGGCGTCGAGATCCTCGGTGACGTAATGGGCGGTGGCCCCGATCACTTTCACGCCCCGCTCGTGCGCCCGCTGGTAGGGGTCCGCCCCCACGAACGCCGGCAGGAACGAGTGGTGGATGTTGACGATCCGGTCCGGGTAGGCGCCGACGAAGGCCGGCGTGAGGACCTGCATGTAGCGCGCGAGCACCACGAGGTCTACCTCGTGCTCAGCCAGCAACTCCAGCACGGCGGCTTCCTGCTCCGCTTTGTTCGCCTTCGTCACCGGCATGTGGTGGTAGGGAATGCCGTAGACCTCCGCCCGCAACGCCAGGTCCGGATGGTTGGAGACGACGAGCGGTATCTCGGCCGCAAGCTCCCCGGCGTCCCAGCGCCAGAGCAGGTCTATGAGGCAGTGGTCGTAGCGGGAGACCAGGATCGCCATCTTCCTGGGGGCGTCGGTGTGGCTCACGCGCCAGCGCATCCCTTGCCGCCGGGCCAGCGGGGCGAAGGCCCCGGCGAACTCCTCCCGCTCCAGGCCGAAGCCCTCGCCCTCGATCTCTAAACGCATAAAAAAGCGGCCCGCGTCGCTCACGTACTGGTCGGCGGAGAGGATGTTCCCGTCGTGCATCGCGATAAACGACGAGATCGCCGCTATAAGGCCCTTTTTGTCGGGACAGGATACGAGCAGCCGGACGTTGTAACCGGAGGTTGTTTCGTGCGCGGTCATAGCCGGAGGGGATTCTCCTACACGGCCTCCGCACTGGCAAGAGCGCCGCCGGGGCTTTAGATTTCAACCATGGGACCGACGCGACGACCGAGAGACATAATCCAGACCCTCCTGTACATGACCGGGGAGGAGCGCCGGCTATTTGACCGGGCGGCGCCCGCCGCCGCCCCGGAGCTGGCCGCCCTGCCCGCCCGCGACCAGGACATCTTCATGGCGCGGCTGGCCCACTACTGGCGAGACCTCTACAGCGGGCTCAAGGGTCCTTACGGGGAGTTGGAAGGCTTCGAAGGTTTCCTGAGAAACCTCGTGCGGGTTCTCGCCGCCGCGTACGCCTCACGGCCGGAGGAGCTGAAGCTCCTGGACCTGGAGCGCAGCCTCGGACCCGCCTGGTTCCAGAGCGAGCGCCGCATCGGCTACGTCTTCTACGTGGACCGCTTCGCGGGAAGCCTCTCCGGCGTTGCGGAACACCTGGACTACCTGCGGGACCTCGGCGCCAACTACATCCACCTCATGCCGCTGCTGGAGACGCGGCCCGGTCCCGACGACGGCGGCTACGCCGTCGCGGACTACCGGTCGGTAGAGCCAGACCTCGGCACGATGGAGGACCTGGAGAGGCTGTGCGCCGCCTTCCGCACGGAGGGCATGAGCGTATGCCTGGACCTGGTCCTCAACCACTGCGCCCGGGAGCACGAGTGGGCCCGGCGCGCCCGCGCGGGCGAAGAAGAGTACCTGAGGATGTTCCACACCTTCCCGGACCGCGCGGCGCCCGACGAGTACGAGAAGTACCTGCCCGAAGTCTTGCCGGAGACCGCGCCGGGCAACTTCGCCTGGGACGAGGAGCTGGGCCGCTGGGTGTGGACCTCGTTCAACGACTACCAGTGGGACCTCAACTGGGGGGAACCGAAGGTCTTTCTGGAGATGTCCGACGTGCTGCTCTACCTGGCGAACCGGGGGGTGGAGATCTTCCGGCTCGACGCCGTGGCTTTCATGTGGAAGCGGCCCGGGACCAACTGCCAGAACCAGCCCGAGGTGCACGACCTCCTGCAAGCGCTGCGGGCCTGCACCCGCATCGCGACCCCGGCGGTGGTCCACAAGGCCGAGGCCATCGTCGCGCCGCACGACCTGATCCACTACCTCGGCACCCACAGCCGCTACGGCAAGGAGTCCGACCTCGCCTACCACAACAGCCTTATGGTCCACTACTGGTCCTCGCTCGCCACCCGCGAGACTACGCTCATGACCCGGGTGCTGCAGAAGTTCCCCGAGAAACCGTCGAACACCGCCTGGGGGACCTACATCCGCGGCCACGACGACATCGGCTGGGCCATCACCGAGGAGGACGCCGCCGAGACCGGCCTGGACGGCCCGGCGCACCGCGCCTTTCTCTCCGACTACTACTCCGGCGCGTTCCCCGGCAGCCACGCCCGCGGCGCGGTCTACCAGCTAAACCCCCTCACCGGGGACCGGCGCATCAGCGGCACCACGGCCAGCCTCGCCGGGCTGGAGCTGGCGCTGGAGAACGGGGACCCGCAACTCCTGGAGATGAGCCTCCGGCGCATCCTGCTGGGGCACGCCCTGATCCTGGGCTACAGCGGGGTCCCTTTGTTGTACATGGGCGACGAGATCGGGCTCCTCAACGACGCCTCGTACCTGGACGAGCCGGACAAGGCCGCCGACAACCGCTGGATGCACCGGCCGTACATGGACTGGGAAAAGGCCGCCCGGCGCCACGAGCCCGGCACGGTCGAGCACCGCCTCTTCTCCGGGCTACGCGCCCTCCTGAAAGCCCGCGCCCGCACCCCGCACCTGCACGCGGCCGTCCCCACCCACGTCCTGGAGCCCTACCACCCCCGCATCTTCGCCTTTGTCCGGCCTCACCCGCTGGGGCCGCTCGTGGCGGTCCACAACTTCACCGAGCAGGAGCAGTACGTGAGCGCGGACCTGCCCCGCTCCCAGGGCATAAAGAGGCCCTACGACCACATAAAGCAGGGCGAGGTGCCGGTTATCGGGGGGCGCTTGATCCGGCTGGAGCCCTACGAAACCCTCTGGGTCTCGGACCCGGACGCCTGACCCGGCTAACGTTCCCGGCCGCGGATCTGCGTAACGCTCGGGTGGAAAAAGAGGTCCATGAGCCAGTCGGCGGCGATCCGGGCCCGGTTCTGGGGGCTCTCGGTCTTGAACAGGTAGGTTACCCGCCAGAACAGCGCCGCTATAAAGCCGCTGAACTTAACCCCCATGACCTCGTTGACGGCGAACTGGCTGCCCATTTCCACGAGCTGGCCCAGAGGCCGGTAATCGAACGTTTTCAGCTCCTTGCCGTCTATAGCGGCCAGGACGTTGCGCGCCACGACCTTGCCGCCCTGCACGGCGGCCTGGGCGTTGGGGGGTATGGGGTTGCCCTTGCTGTCTATGTTGGCCGCGCAGTCGCCGATGCCCCACACGTTGTCGAAGCCCTTTACCCGGCAGTAGGGGTCGACCTCCAGGCCCTTGCGTTCGTCGTAGGGCAGGCCTTCGAACCGTTCCAGCGAGACGCTGGCCCGGGCTCCGGCGGTCCAGATCACGTTCTCGCACTCGATTACGTGGCCGTTGTCCAGGACCACCTTGTCCCCCGTTATCTCCCGGGCTCCGACGTTGTTCATGACCTCGACCTGGAGGTCCGCCAGCTTTTTGCGGGCCGTACGCCGGAGCGCGGGGTCCAGCTCCTTGAGGATCTGCTCGTTGCGGTCCACGAGGATTATCCGGACCCGGTGGGGCTCGATGTTCGGGTAGTCCGGCGCGAGCGCCTGGTGCACCAGGGAGTGCAGCTCCGAAGCCGTCTCGACGCCCGTCGCGCCCCCCCCGATAATCACGAACGTCAGCTTGGAGGCCGGAACCTCACCCCGGGAGATGGTGTGCTCCTCGTAGCGCTCGATCACCCGGTTGCGGATCTCCTCGGCGGTGTTGATGCTCTTCATGCTGATGGCGTGCTCCTCGACCCCGGGTATGCCGAAGTACGCGGGCTCGCCGCCGAGCGTCATGATCAGGTGGTCAAAGGGTATCTGGACGCTCTTCACCCCCTCGTCGACCGCCGTGACCAGCTTTTCCTCGAAGTCTATTTCCTTGACGTCCGCCCGCCGGAAGCTGGCCCCGAGCTCGATCAGGGAGCGCCGCAGCGGTTGGGCCACGTTTTTGGTCTCGATGTCGCTGCTGATGACCCCCGCCAGCATGGGCCAGAAGGTGAAGTAGTTCTCCCGGGAGACGACCATGACCGCAACGTCGTCGCGGTCCTCGGTCATCTTGCACAGGCTCTTGGCGGCGGTATAACCGCTGAACCCGCCGCCCAGCACGAGTATCTTGTTCTCGAACTCCCGGTAGGGTTTACGCTCCCAAGGCTCGTAGCGCGGGTTGGGCTTGAACGTAAGGGCCTTGCGCAGAAATTGCAGCGCCAGGATCCCCCCGCCAACCGTCAGGCTTCTCTTCACCAGCTTGTTCATCCCTCCCACACCGCCCCTTCCGCGCTGCCTACGATTGTTTTCTATATTTCATAGTATTTAATGGTATAAACACGCCCGGCACAACACTTGGTGCCGCAATTACATTTCGGTCTACCTATATTCTGCCCGAAACAGCCGGCCCGATGCTAACATGTGCCGATGACCCGAGACCCTGCCGACAAGCTGCGGCTCCTGCGCGAACGCCTGGCTACCATAAGCGACCTGGGCGCCGCGAGCCTGACCCTTACCTGGGACCGGCAGACCTACATGCCCGAGGGCGGTGTGCAGGGCCGGGCGGAGCAGTTGGCGACCCTGAACCGCCTGGCCCACGAGATGCTCGTCTCGGAAGAGACCGGCGGCCTGCTGGATGCCCTCCGCGACCCGGACCCCGGGACCGACGACGGAGCCCTGGTGCGCGTCGCGCGGCGGGACCACGAGCGGGCCACGAAGTTGCCCTCGCGGCTCGTCGAGGAGCTCTCCCGATCCCGGTCGCTCGCCGAGCCCGCCTGGGCCCGGGCCCGGGCCGAGTCCGACTGGGACGCCTTCGCCCCCCACCTGGAGAAACTGCTCGCCCTCCGGCGCGAGTCCGCCGAGTACCTGGGCTACGAAGACCACCCTTACGACGCCATGCTGGACCTCTTCGAGCCCGGCGCGAAAAAGAGGCGGTTGGAGACCATGTTCGAGGAGCTAAAGGCCGGCACCCTGCCTCTCCTGCGCGGCATCTCTGGAGCCGCAAACAGGAACGGCAGAGGCCGCGACGCCCCGCTCCACGGCGACTTCGACGAAGCCCGGCAAGAGGAGTTCGGCGCGGCGATGATCACCGCCTTCGGCTACGACTGGAGCCGGGGCCGCCAGGACCGTACCGTGCACCCGTTCTGCGTCGGCATAAACCCGGGCGACGTGCGCATCACCACGCGCTTCGACCCGCAATGGCTCTCCCCCGCCCTGTTCGCCACCTTCCACGAAGCGGGCCACGCCATGTACGAGCAGGGCATAGACCAGACCTTCTTCCGCACCCCGTTGGACCGGGGCGCTTCGATGGGCATGCACGAGTCCCAGTCCCGGCTGTGGGAGAACCTCGTCGGGCGCTCCCACGCCTTCTGGTCCCACTACTACCCGCGACTTCAGGAGACGTTCCCCGGCCCGCTCGGGACCGTGGACCTCGAAACTTTCTACCAGGCCATCAACGCCGTGGAGCCCTCGGAGATCCGGGTCGAAGCCGACGAGATGACCTACAACCTGCACATCCTGCTGCGCTTCGAGCTGGAGGTCGCCCTATTCGAAGACAGCCTCTCCGTGGCCGAGATGCCCGCCGCCTGGAACGCCGGGATGGAGGAGTACCTGGGCGTAACCCCGGAGAACGACGCCCGCGGCGTTCTCCAGGACATACACTGGTCGGCCGGCCTCTTCGGCTACTTCCCGACGTACACTATCGGCAACGTCCTCTCCGTCCAGCTCTTCGAGACCGCCGTAGAAGATGAGCCTCGGATACCGGAAGAGATAGGAAACGGCGAGTTCGGCACCCTGCTCGGATGGCTGCGCGAGAAAGTCCACCGCCACGGAAGAAAGTACGACCCGGAAGACCTGATCCAGGCCACCACCGGCCGTCCTCTGGACACCGCCCCCTACCTCAAGTACCTCAAGACCAAGTTCGGCGCGCTCTACGACCTGAACCGCTGATTCGCAAACCAGTACTCCAGCAAAGCAAGTCCATCCCCGTTTCCCTATGTTGACGTAGTTCTAATCCTCGCCCGACCCGGAGGCCGGGCGCAACCCGGGAGAGCAGGCCACCTTCATCAGAGCCCGAGGTGTTCCAATCCTCGCCCGACCCGGAGGCCGGGCGCAACTCCCATTTCGTCCCAGAGCGCAACATACCCATTAAGGTTCCAATCCTCGCCCGACCCGGAGGCCGGGCGCAACTACCATCGTGCCCAGCCAGTTAGCCAGGGCCAGAACATGTTCCAATCCTCGCCCGACCCGGAGGCCGGGCGCAACTGCGAAGTTCGTGCGCTTGTTCTTGATGCGCTCGTGTTCCAATCCTCGCCCGACCCGGAGGCCGGGCGCAACTGCCCTGTTGCTGTGGAGCCTGATACAGATCGGAGGTTCCAATCCTCGCCCGACCCGGAGGCCGGGCGCAACACACTACACGCATCAGCGAGAGCGTCACCTACGAGCTCGTTCCAATCCTCGCCCGACCCGGAGGCCGGGCGCAACTCGAACTTATCCTT
>SIRX01000022.1 GCA_004563715.1 Actinomycetota bacterium
ATAGTGGACCAAAAAGGTGTTTTAGCGTAATCTTGGGGCATGGAGGTAAACGTGGCAAGGTTGCAGGAGCTTAGGAGAAACAGAGTTTTTTCTCAGAGGGAACTGGCCCGCAGCGCAGGTCTGACTCATGCTACGGTTTGGAGACTTGAGAACGGTTTCGAAAGCGCTCGACCGCGGACGATTCGGAAGCTGGCAAATGCTTTGGGAGTAGAGCCCAAAGAGTTGGTTAAGGAGGAATAGATCGTGATCGGCGCGAATGGCAAGCGTAAGGCGGTCTTGTACAGGCGGATGTCAGGTGACGATCAGAAAAAGAAGGGATTTTCTTTACCCGACCAGCGGGAAGAGCAGCTTGAATACTGCTCACGAGAAAACCTCGAGATGGTTAGAGAGTTCGAGGATGCCGGGTATTCGGGTAAATTCTTGGAGCGTCCTGATCTTGATGAATTAAGAGACCTCGTTGCCAACGGTGAGATTGATGTGGTGATCGTCTCGAAGAGAGACAGGCTCGCTAGAGGCATTTATGCGGGTTATCTCAAGAACGAGTTCAAGCGGCGCGGGGTCGAGCTCATAGCGCTGGACTCCGTTACCGAGGATTCGCCTTACGGGGAGCTCCTGGAGAACACTTTGGACAACTTCTCCGAGTTCGAGTGGGTCATGATCGCGGACAGGATGCGCCGTGGGAAGAAGAGCAAGGCCAAACAGGGCAAGCTGGTTGCCTGCCCGCAATCAGACTACGGCTTCCGCTACAACGAGGCCAGGGACGGCTACGAGGTCGACGAGGTGCGGATGGCCGTCATGCGGCGCATCTTCCGCATGGTCGGCGTCGAGGGAACGTCCCTGAACGCCGTGGCGCGCAGGATGGAGGCGGAGGGCGTACCTTCGCCCCGCGGCAAGCGGATCTGGAACCGGCCGGGCTTGCGGAAGATGATCATGAGTGACGTCTACCTCGCGCACACTTACGAGGAGGTGTCGCGCATCGTCTCCGCCGAGGTGGTGGCGGGGCTGGATCCCAGGCGGCTCTACGGCGTCTCCTGGTACGGCAAGCAGCGCCACACCCACACTCGGGAAGTACGCGTCAAGGACGGCAAGAAGACCTACCCGAGGATAAAGAAGAGCGTCCCCGTCCCGCGGGAGGAGTGGATCGGCGTGCCGGTCGCGGATGCGGGCATACCCAAAGAGTGGGTGCTCGCCGCCAGGGAAGCCATAAAGAACAACGAGAGGGTCTCCAATTGCGGTCGGCGCTTCTGGGAGCTGACCGGGGGTGTCCTGCGCTGCGAGGCGTGCGGCGGGGCCATGGCGACGAACTTCATCACCACCCGCGGCACCGGGTACTACCGGTGCGGCCGGAGGTACCGCCTGGGGCGCGGCTCGTGCAGGCAGGGGAAGAACTTCCGGGCGGAGGACGCGGAGGCGCTAGTTTGGGACTTCGTCTCGGGCATCTTCAAGGACCCGGCCCGCCTGAAGCGCGGCCTGGACGAGATGCTGGAGCAGGAGAAGAGGCTCGCGTCCCGCAGGCCGGTGGAAGAGGAGGAGAACTGGCTAAGGGAGCTCGCGGAGCTCGACGCGCGGGAGGAACGCCTCCTGGACCTGTACCTGGACAACAAATTGGGGGCCGACCGGTACGGCTCGCGCGTCGCCGAGATCAAGCGCTCCCGCAAGACCATTCAGGACGAGATCGCGCGCGTGCGCGACGGCGCCGCGCACCTCGAGCAACTGGAGCGCGACCGCGACGCCCTGCTGAACCACTACGCGAAGATCGTCCCGGAGGGACTCGACGCTTTATGCCCGGAGGAGCGCAACCGCATCTACAGGATGCTGGGCCTCACCGTGCTGGCGCATGGGGACGGCCAGCTGGAGATCAGCTGGGCTCTCGAGGTGGCCCCTTGTGGAGATAACGAACCTCTACTTCCTGGTAGTTGCCGCACTCCGGGCAGGTAAAGGGACGCACCTTGCGGGAGCTGAAGGCCGGGACGATGGTCGTCTTGTTCCAGTCGAAGACGTATCCGCACGCCTCGCACTTCTGCCGGAACGTCACGACCGTGCCCCGCTCGTTGACGATCTTCCCTCCCGTCATCTCTACCGGCATCTCGCCTCCCGACTGACGTCTTTGCGGCCTGGGACCTCCGCCCAGATTCTACCGTCCGGGACGGTCCGCGGCGTCCCAGGCTTACGTGCCGTATTCTCGGGACCGGGGCCTGTGATCTTTTTTGAGTTCGAGCTTGGCGACGGAGGCCCGGTGAACCTCGTCGGGACCGTCGGCGAGACGCAAGGTGCGGGAAGTCGCCCAGAGGTTGGCGAGCGGGAAGTCGTCGGAGACGCCGGCGCCGCCGTGGGCCTGGATGGCCCGGTCGAGGACCTTCAACGCCACGTTCGGGGCGACGACCTTTATCTGGGAGATCTCGCTGCGGGCTTCCTTGTTGCCCACCGTGTCCATCATGTGGGCGGCCTTGAGCGTGAGCAGGCGGGCCTGCTCGATCTCGATGCGGGAGTCGGCGATCCACTCCATCACCACGCCCTGCTCGGCGAGCGGCTTGCCGAACGCCTCGCGCTCCTTGACCCGGGCGCACATCAGCTCCAGCGCCCGCTCGGCCACCCCGATCAGGCGCATGCAGTGGTGGATGCGCCCGGGCCCGAGTCGGCCCTGCGCGATGGCGAAGCCCTTGCCCTCGGCCCAGATGATGTTCTCCGCCGGGACGCGCACGTCCTCGAAGTTGATCTCTGCGTGGCCGTGGGGGGCGTCGTCGTAGCCGAAGACGCCCAGCATGCGCCGCACCTCCACGCCCGGCGTGTCGAGCGGGACCAGGATCATGGACTGCTGCTCGTGGCGCGGCAGGTTCCCCTCCGGGTCGGTCTTGCCCATGAAAATGCAGATCTCGCAGCGCGGGTCCCCGGCCCCCGAGGTCCACCACTTGCGGCCGTTTACGACGTACCCGGAGCCGTCCGCGGAGCGCTCGATGCGCGCCCGGATGTTGGTGGCGTCCGAGGAGGCCACGTCCGGCTCGGTCATCGCGAAGCAGGACCGGATCTCACCGTCCAGCAGCGGCCTGAGCCACCGCTCTTTCTGCTCTCCGGTGCCGTAGCGTACCAGCACCTCCATGTTGCCCGTGTCGGGCGCCGAGCAGTTGAACGCCTCCGGCGCGATGGGGGAGCGGCCCATGATCTCGCACAGGGGCGCGTACTCCAGGTTCGTGAGGCCCGCGCCGTATTCGGAACCGGGCAGGAACAGGTTCCAGAGCCCGGCGGCCTTCGCCTCGGCTTTCAAATCCTCCATCACCGGCGGGACCATCCACCGGCTCTCCGCGGCCGCCAGCTGCTCGTGGAACACCCGCTCGCTCGGGTAGATAAACTTTTCCATAAACTCCCCGAGCCGCGCCCGGAGCCCCTGGACCTTCTCGGAGTAATCGAAGTCCACCGACCCGCTCCTTCCCGGTAAAAGCTGAAAGCCGGATTTTTCCACAGCGGTATGGTCGCCGCAACTCTGGCAAAATAGTTCGCGTCCGGGTGAGCGTACTTGATGGGGCCAGGCTACGCGAGGAGGCAGGTTTGGATCTCGGTCTCGAAGGAAAGGTTGCGCTGGTCGCGGCGTCGAGCCAGGGGCTCGGCCGGGCGATAGCGGAGGAGCTGGCCGCTGAAGGAGCCCGCGTAATGATCTCCGGCCGCTCGGAGGAGAAGCTGGCGCGGGCCGTCGGCGAAATCCGCCGGAGCACCGGCTCCGAGGTAGATCATCGCGTGGCCGACCTGACGCGGGCCGGGGAGATCGAGGGCCTGGTAGCCGCGGCCGCGGAGCGGTTCGGCGGCGTGGACGTGCTGGTGAACAACGCCGGCGGCCCGCCGGCCGGGGGCTTCGACGAGGTTTCGGACGAGGACTGGGCGGCGGCGTTCGAGTTGAACCTGATGAGCTTCGTGCGGCTCATCCGGGGCGTACTGCCCCACATGCGGGCGCGGGGCGGCGGCAGGATCGTCAACGTAGCCTCTTCTTCCATAAAGCAACCCATCGAGAACCTCATCCTCTCCAACACCCTGCGGGCCGGCATTGCCGGGCTCGCCAAGAGCCTCGCCTCCGAACTGGCCCCGGACGGCGTCCTGATCAACACGCTCGGGCCGGGCCGCATACTCACCGACCGCTCGGGGGCGCTGGACGCGGCACGGGCCGAAGCCCTGGACATCCCGGTGGAGCAGGTCCGCTCGGAGTTCGCGGCGGGCATACCGCTGGGGCGTTACGGCACGCCGGAGGAGTTCGCGAGGTTCGCCGTCTTTCTTTTATCACCCGCCAACAGCTACGTGACGGGCCAGGCCGTGCTCGCCGACGGGGGTATGGTGCGGGCGTTGTAGACCACCAGGCGCTCTCGAAGGCCGTAGAGGATCTCTCACGGGAGGAGCGGCCAGCCAGACGTTATTCCGCGCCGGAGCTTCGCGACAAGTGATCTTCCAAGTTCTGTCTCGGGGCCCCCGGCGGGAGCTGAATGATGCCGTCCTTCAAGCCTTTGTCCCTGAAGACCGCATACCCGGGTTCGCCGGTCGCCTTGGCCTCGTACATGGCCTTGTCGGAGGCGTAGAGCAGCGTCTCTGCCTGCCTGCAAAACGGGTTCTGCGTCGTGGCGATACCGATGCTCACTTCGATGGAGAGCGTGTGGTCTTCCAGGCGAACGGGGCTCTGCAGGGCCTGCAGTATCCTCCGGGCCACGCGGACCGCGCCGTCCTCCCCCCGCGCATCTTGCAGCAAGACGGCGAACTCGTCGCCGCCTATCCGGGCGGCGGTATCCGAAGGCCTCAGGCAGGAGCGGAGGCGCTGGCCGACGGCGATCAGGATCTGGTCCCCGACCGCGTGGCCCCAACGGTCGTTTATGGCCTTGAAGTCGTTCAGGTCTACGAAGAGCACGGCGAGAAGCTGGTCCCGGTGGCGGGACGCGCGGGCCAGCCCCTGCTGGATGCGATCCATCAGCAGGGCGCGGTTCGGCAGGCCGGTTAGCGAGTCGTGAAACGCCCGGTGGTAGAGCAGGTTTTGTAGCTCGACGCGATCCGTAACGTCCCGGACGTAACAGGCTATGCCCCTTACGTCCGGCTCCCGGCGCAGGTCGGCGCAGACGGCCTCCATGTGGCGCCAGGAGCCGTCGGCGTGGCGCATGGTGAACAGGACGGGATCCGGTGGCCTCGTGGTTTGTTTTGCTACCTTTGCTATGGCTTCCAGCGCGCGTTCGGCCTCTTCCGGGTGCAAATGCTGCCCGAAGCCGGTTCCGAGGTAGTTCGTGTCCGGGTATCCCAGCAGCGTCTCGGAGGACGGGCTCGTGTAGCGTACGGCAAAGTCTTCGTCGAGGACGAAGATGACGTCCGGCGCGTGGTGCACGAGGCTCCGGTAGTCCGCGTTGTATCTCTGCTCCGCACCGCCGCCCAGGCGTCGAAGAAAGGCGCCGGCGGTGGACCGGAGCGCCGCCCCGAACCTGCCGGTGAAAGACCTTGTTCGTCTCCCGGTGCTGGCGGGACGCGCCGGGGTCGCTGTCGCCGCCACACCGGGGAGGGAGACATAGGCCGGTGCGTTCTCCGGCGCCCGGAAGGGCCCGCGCGGGCTGGGGCCGCCCGGCCCCGCCAACAGCCGGCCGAGCCGGTCTATACTGCGGGGAGACCCGATCAAGGAACGATACCCCGGCTACCGGCAAAGCTCACGGGCGACGCTCCGAGAAGACCCGTGCTGGCTGCAACGCGGACGGTCCAAAGCCCATCGCTCGTCCTTTCTCATCTCGCTGAAGTCGGGAAAATACTAGCCGCCGGCGCGTACCGGCACATCGGCCGGGTAGCGCATTGACCGGGGGCCAAACTACCTATTATTCGCGTTCTGACGCTTCTGTTGTACGGAACCAGGCGGGTGGCTACGGGACACCGCCACGACCAGGATAGGCTGGACGGCACATGATCCGAGTTTCGCAAGCTGGTAATCTCTAATAGAATACGAAGTCGAAAGTAGTCGAGGAGAGCAAGCGCGTGTTCGCTACCCACAGCCGGCGCGGCCGGAGGCCCGGATGAGTGTAACCCTTCGTGTTCTGATCGTCGAGGACTCGGACGACGACTGCTTGCTGCTGGTGCGCGCCCTGCGCAAGAGCGGGGTGGAGCCGGTCTACCGGCGGGTCGACACGTTCAAGGACATGCAGGCGGCCCTCGAAGAAGAGGGGTGGGACGTGATCACCGCCGACTGCGATATGCCCCGGTTCGACGCCTGGCAGGCGCTCTCTTTGCTGCAGGACAAGAACCTCGACATCCCGCTCATCGTGGTCTCGGGCGCCATAGACGAGAACAAGGCGGCCGCGTTGATGAAGGCGGGGGCGCGGGACTACGTCGAGAAAGACAGCCTGGTGCGGCTCGGCCCCGCGATAGACCGGGAGATGCGGGAGCTGGTCGGCCGCCGGGAACTGAAACGGGCCGAAGGGCTGTTGCGCCAGAGCATCGACGCCCTGCTCGCCATGTACCAGGCCAGCCAGCTCCTCAGCTCCACCCTGGAATCCGAAGAGATAGCAACCCGGTTGCTCAAGATCATGCAGCGCATCTCCAGCCTCACCACGGCGGTGATCAGCACCGAGGACGAGCACGGCCGGCTGCGCGTGTGGCGGGCTATAGGGTTGGAGAGCCTCTGGTCCCGGGTCCGCTACACCCCCGAGGCCCAGACCGCGCTCTACGACGTGCTCCGGAGCGGCGAGCACCGGCTGCTGGAGCTCGAGCATCCCAACCACGACGGCGAGCGGCTGAGCACCCTGTACCTGCCGCTGCGCATCCGGGACCGGACCCTCGGGGTGCTGGAGGTGTACGGGCCGGACGTGCTGTCGAGCCGGGACATGGTGGAGATACTGATCAGCCTCGCCAGCAAGGCCGCGAGCGCCCTGGAGAACGCCCGGCTCTACGGCGAGCTGGCCGAACGCGAGCGCCGGCTGCAAGAGCTGGTCGCCCGGCTTATAGAAGCCCAGGAGAAGGAGCGGCGCCGGGTAGCCTACGAGGTCCACGACGAGCTGACGCAGGTGGCGGTGGCCGCCCACCAGCACCTGCAGGCTTTTACCACCTACTACCCGCCGGAGTCTCCGGAGGGCAAGGAGATCGTAGACAGGGCCGCCGGGCTCGTAAAGCGGACGGTCGAGGAGTCCAGGAGGGTCATAGCGGACCTCAGGCCCACGGCCCTGGACGACTTCGGGCTGAGCGTCGCCCTGCGCCAGCAGGTCGAGACCCTCCGCGAGGACGGCTGGGACATCACCTACGAGGAGGACTTGAACGACGAGCGCCTGCCAACGGCCATCGAAACGGCCCTCTACCGGGTCGCCCAGGAGGCGCTGACGAACGTCCGCAAGCACGCCGGGACGTTGCGGGCCCGCGTCAGGCTCTCGCGCGAGGGAGACTTCGTGAAGCTCGAAGTCCAGGACCGGGGCAAGGGTTTCGAGCCCGCGGAGCTGGTCGGCAACGGGCCGGGCGAGCGGGTAGGCGTCTCGGGCATGAAAGAGCGCGTCGCGCTGGTCGGGGGCAAGCTGGAGGTAGACAGCAAGAAAGGGTCTGGCACGTCGCTCACCGCCAGCGTACTATTGAAGCAGTCCGGGCTGCAGCTGCAGCGTAGTCCGGTACGGTAAAAAGCTGGGCGGAAAACGAGACGCGGCGGGGGTAGACCGGATGACGCTAGAGAACACCGAGGCACCGGAGAGCAAACCGGAACCAGCACGCATCATAATCGTCGACGATCACGAGCTCGTTCGCACCGGGTTGAAGACCATGCTCGGCGCCCAACCGCACCTCGAGATCATCGGCGAGGCGTCGGACGGACAGGAGGCCGTAGAGCTCTGCCAGCGGGTAAAGCCCGACCTGGTCTTGATGGACGTGCGGATGCCGAAGATGGACGGGCTGGCGGCCACCCGGGAGATAAAGCAGCGCTTCCCGAAGATGAGCGTCCTGATCCTGACCGTCCACGAGAACGAGGACTACATGCTGGAGGCGATCCGGGCCGGCGCCTCCGGCTACGTGCTCAAGGACTCCTCTGTAGGGGCGCTGGTTACCGCCATAGGCAAGGTGCTCGAAGGCGAAGAGAGCCTGAACCGGGACCTGGCCACCAAGCTGCTGAAGCAGCTGGTCAGCCAGTCGCGCGAGCGTCGGGAGCCGGTCCCGGACCCCGAGCGCGACAGCATCGTGCAGTCGTTGACGGCCCGGGAGATCGAGGTGTTGAACCTGCTCACTCAGGGCAACAGCAACCGCAAGATAGCCGAGAAGCTGTTCATCAGCATGGGCACGGCCAAAAACCACGTCGAGCACATCTTCGCCAAGCTCTCGGTCTCCGACCGCACCCAGGCCGTCGTGCGCGCCTTCGAGCTCGGGATCGTCGAGCCTCCCCGCCGCTAGAAGCCAGCCCGGACCGGCCGTTGCCGGCCCGCCGCACGACCCCCGATACAAATATGTGCCATACGGCTGATGCGATACGATTCTTCATCGCTCACTATTGGCCGGGTGAAACGGAGAGCCGGGAAAGATGCGGATGTTGCTTCTGGGAGAGATCCGTGGGCGGGATTGCGGCGTGACCCGATGACGGTGTTGGTGGTCTACGGTGACCCGGTCGTAGGCCAGACCCTGGCGCTGCTGCTGAGGGGGAGCACCTACCGGGTGAAGCCCGTGGACCAGTCTTTACTAACCGGGCCGGATGGCAGGTTCTACCTGCTCGAAGAAGAGGTCGACCTCCTCGTCTTCACTTTAGACCTCGACGCCGGGTGCTCCGAGAGCGTTCTGAGGTGGGTCCGGTCCATCCCCGAGATGGCCGACGTCCCGGCAATGGCGCTAGGCGCGCCTTCCCGGGGCGCGCAGCTCGGCGCGGACTACCTCATCCCCTGGCCGATACGCACCGAAGAGCTCCGGCGTCAGATAGAGGCGGTCCTGGCCGCTACGGGAGATCACCTGACGGGCAATAGCCCGGTGCCCGAGTAGGGGCTGGAGCCCGCCGGGGACGGGACGCGGCCGGCAAATGTGCCGCCCGGCCGCGCAAAGATGGGCCGTCTGGCGGATGTTCCGCGGGCGCCCCCGCTCCATTATTTATCGTGTGATGATTTCGTACCCGAAGACCTCAAACTATGGCATCCGTGGCTATCACCGGAGCTAGAGCGGATGTGGAACGGGCGCCGCACCCGGTCCCCGTGGCCATGGTCTACGGCGACCCGGTCGTGGGCCGGGCTCTGGCAACCCTGATCCAGGGTTTGGGCTACGACGTGAGGCCTATCGGACAGTCTTATCTGGATGACCCGGAAGAGGCAAGGATGCTCCTTGAGGGGGTGCGGGCGCTGGTTCTGGCCCCCGGAGTCGGCCCCTATCTTCGAACGGACTTCTCAGAACTGCTCCAACGAAATCCCTCTACGGCGAACATCCAGGTCGTGGACCTGAACCTGTCTTCCCAGGGAGGCACGGCCAGGGCTGATCACCGCCTGCCCTGGCCCGTACGCACCGAAGACCTGAGACGGCACATCGAAGACGCGCTGGCCGACGGTTATGCCGACAGCTACAAACCCCTACGCCAGCCTCCGCAAGCACCCGAAGAGAAAGAGGAGGCACCATGATCCGGGTCGTCGTCGAGATAAACCGGGGCGCCGCGTGCCACCGGCTGGTGGTTCAGTCCAGCAACATCCGGGCGGCGTTGAGCATCGTCGAGGAACACTACCTCGACGGGGGTGAGGCCCGGGTCGTGTTCCCCATAGACCCCGAGCCTTTCTTCGTCCGGGAGCCCGGGGCGGCGGGGTTGGTGGAGGTCCAGCCCGCAGGAGAGAGACCCTCCGGACCGGGGTCCGGTGCCGGAGGCTGCCGGGGCGGCAACGAGTCTTCCGCGCGCGCGGAGACGCCGCGGTCGGTGTTAAGCGAAACCGCCGGGAGCCACCCGCAGGAAAACTTCGACAGGCCCGAACATTTCAGGTCGGTTTAGAAAAGTGGTTTGCGCGGTATGAAGGCAATGGTTCTGGCCGCCGGGAAGGGTACCCGGCTCGCACCGCTGACGGACGCGGTCCCCAAGCCCCTGGCCCCGGTCGCGGGCAAGCCCATAATCGGGCACATATTCGAGCTTTTGAAGGGTGCGGGGGTCGAAGAAGTCCACGTCAACGTCTACCATCTGGCCGACGCCATCCTAAACTACTGCGGCTACGAAACCCGGATGAACGGCATGACGGTAAACGTCACCCGCGAGAGAGAGCTCATGGGCACGGCCGGAGGGGTACGCCGGATCTCCGGTCGTTTCGACGACACGTTCATCGTCATCATGGGCGACGCTCTCACCGACGTAAACCTGCGGGAGGTCGTCGCGTTCCACAAGGAGCGCCGGGCCCTCGCCACGCTGGCGCTCACGCCCGTCTCCGACACCCGGCAGTACGGGGTGGTCGAGCTCGACGCCGACAACAACATCCGGGCCTTCCAGGAAAAGCCACACCCCGATGAGGCCATAAGCAACCTGGCCAACACCGGTATATACGTCTTCGAGCCGGAGGCCCTGGAGTACATCCCCGAAGACACCTTCTTCGACTTCGCCAACGACGTGTTCCCGCGTCTGCTAGCAGCGGGAGAGAAGTTCGTGGGCTACGAGGCCAGCTTCTACTGGTCGGACATCGGCACCCTGGAGTCCTACAGGGCGGCCCAGCGCGACGCCCTCTCCAGGAAAGTGCGGGTCAGCATACCCGGTGAGCGGTGGGACGAGAGCCTCTGGGTAGACCGGGACGCCCGGGTTCATCCCTCGGCTGGCCTCTTCGGCAGGGTCGTGGTCGGACGGGACGCCGTCCTCGGGCCGGCGGCGACGCTGGCCGGAGACGTCGTCGTGGGAAGCGGTTGCTGGGTGGAAGCCGGGGCCGTAGTAGAACGCAGCGTGCTGCTCCCCGGTGCCCGCGTCGGTGCCGGGGCCCGGGTTGAAGATTGCATCGTCGGACCCGGATACGAGGTGCAGCCGGGAGAGAGCGTCCGGAACGAAGTGCTGGTTCACGCGGCACTCACAGCGACACCCGTAAGTATCGATCCATGATATGGTAGTCTCCGGGCATGAAGCCATACTCGAAGGACCTGAGGTTGAGGGTGCTGGCTGCCGTCGATGGCGGCGCGCGAAGGGAGGAGGTCGCACAGACCTTCTCGG
>SIRX01000023.1 GCA_004563715.1 Actinomycetota bacterium
ACGAGTCCCAGCCGTTGCACGGAGCCGAGTTAGCCGCAACCACCCGCATCCCCCCGCGCCAGCCTTCAACCCCCTCCCCCACCTTCTCGATCGTGCCGCCGAACTCGTGACCGAAGGGCGAGGGCAGCCTCGGGAACAGCGTCGGGTGTCCCCGCCGGTAGGTCTTTACGTCCGTGCCGCACGTGAGGGCCGCCCCGATGCGCACCAGCACCTCGCCCGGTCCCGGCTCCGGAACTTCTATATCCTCCAGGCGCACGTCTCCCGGAGCGTGGAACATCGCCGCTCTCAAAGCCACCACCTCTCCCCTATCCGAACCCCGAACCGGGGCAATCGCACCGGCACTCTACCCCAGAAGGGCCGCCGGCGGCAACAGGCAAGTCATCACCCCGGACGCCCGCCGGATGTTATAGTAGCGGCGGGGATAGTAAAAAAGACGGCAATCGGCCGTGAAAAGCAGCGTGCGGTCATTGCCGGCGCATTATCGGCAGTAGACACCGGGGAAGGACTACCGTATGGCGACGGACTACGTGATCGGGGTGGACTCTTCGACGACCGCGACAAAGGCGGTCGTCTGGGACCGGGAGGGCAACGCGGTCGCCGAGGGCCGGGCGACGTTCCCGCTCTCGCAGCCGCATCCGGGCTGGGGCGAGCAGAACGCCGAGGACTGGTGGCGCTCGACGAAGACCGCGCTCAAAGAGGCGGCCGCCCAGGTGGACCCGCGCCGCATCCGGGCCGTCGGCCTGACGCACCAGCGGGAGAGCTTCGTCTGCGCCAACGAGGACGGCACGCCCCTGCGGGCGGCGATCCTGTGGCTCGACGCCCGCTCGTACGACGAGGTAGACCGGTACGGCTCCGAGAAGCTGCACGAGATCACGGGCAAGCCCCCGGACGTAACCCCGGCCCTCTACAAGCTCTTCTGGCTGCGGGACCACGAACCGGACATCCTGGACCGCACGTCCCGGGTGCTGGACGTCCACGGCTTCCTCGTCGGGCGGCTGACGGGCAACTGGCGCACGACCTGGGCGTGCGCCGACCCTCTGGGCCTCGTTGACATGCGCGGCTTCGACTGGTCGGACGAAACGCTCGCCGAGGTCGGCCTGAGCCGGGAGCAACTCCCCGAGCTGACCCCGCCAGGCGAGATCATGGGCGAGCTCCGGGACGACGTGGCCCGCGAGACCGGCCTCCCGGCGGGCCTGCCGGTAGTGGGCGGCGCCGGCGACGGCCAGACGGCGGGCCTGGGAGCCAACATCACCGAGCCGGGTAAGGCCTACCTGAACCTGGGCACGGCGGTCGTCTCCGGCACCTACAGCGACGACTACGCCTGGAGCCGCGACTTCCGCACGCTCTCCGGCCCCATCCCCGGCACCTACACGCTGGAGACCCTGCTCCGGGGCGGGACCTACACGATAAGCTGGTTCGTGGACAACTTCGGCGGCATCCGGGCGGAGGACCTGGGGCTGGACCTGAGCGCCGAACAGGTGATGGAGACGGCGGCGCAGTGGGTCCCGCCGGGCTCGGAGGGCCTGATGCTCCTGCCCTACCTGAACACCGCCTCGACGCCGCACTGGGACTCGCAGGCCAGCGGCGTGCTCTTCGGCCTGCGCGGCCGGCACAAGAAAGCCCACGTCTACCGGGCGGTCCTGGAGGGGATAGCTTTCGAGCAGCGCCTCGGGACCGACGGCATGGAGAAAGGGCTCGGGGGCTCTATAAAGCGTCTGTTCGCCATGGGCGGCGGCTCGCGCAGCCCGCTCTTCTGCCAGATCGTGGCCGACATCACCGGCCGGCCGGTCACGGCCTGCAAGGAGGTAGAGACCACCTGCCTCGGCGCCGCGATGTTCGCCTCGGCGGCCGCCGACGGCGACGACATCCGGGCGGCGGCCGCGGCCATGAGCGGCGAGGGCGCAACCTACGAGCCCGACGGTGAGCGCTCGAAGTTCTACGACCGGCTCTACAACGACGTCTACAAGGAGATATACCACTGCGTAGCCCCACTCTACCCCGCGCTGGTGAACGCCGTCTCGGAGAACGGCTGATGCGTGCGCATCGCGGGTAGAATCAGGGGGGAGCAGGAAGTAGAAGCAACCGCAGGAGGAACGATGAAGATAGGTATAGGAGCCGACGACGCGGCCCTGGAGCTCAAGCAGACCATAGCCGACCACCTGAAGGATCTGGGCTACGAGGTAGAGGACTACAGCCCGGCCTCCAAAGAAGAGGCGGAGAGCTCGGACATAGATTACCCGGACGTGGCCGTGGCCGTAGCCGAGGCCGTGGCCCGCGGGGACCACGAGCGGGCCATCCTATGCTGCGGAACGGGCATAGGGGTGAACATAACGGCCAACAAAGTGCCGGGCGTGAGGGCCGCCCAGTGCCACGACGTCTACTCTGCCGAACGGGCCCGCAAGTCCAACAACGCGCAGGTGTTGACGATGGGCCAGCGGGTCATAGGCCCGGAGTTGGCGAAGACCATAGTGGACGCCTGGCTGGCTTCGGAGTTCCAGGGGGGATCCTCGGCGCCGAAGGTCGCCAAGATGGAAGAGGTGGATCGGAGGTTCCACCAGACCGTTTAGGGCCAGGCTTCGGCCCTGCCCCGGTAGCCCAGCACCAGCTCTATCGGCGTAGAGGCCCCGTAAGGGCCAGAGGCCCGGAGCTGTGTAAGGTCCTGCCCGGACATATGTGCTGCAGATGCAACAAGTTGTTATGATAAAAGTGTCAAACGCTACGGTGGGCACCTGAAAGGGGTGAGGGGCATCAACGGCTCGGAGATCAGGTTAGGCAGGTTATTCAACCGGGAGAGCGGGCGGTCGTTTATCACGGCTTTCGACCACGGTACGAACCTCGTGGTTCCGCAGGAGGCGGGGAAGCCGCTAGAGGTCGTCGAGAAGATAGTGGCCGGCGAGCCAGACGGGGTCCTGATCTCGCCCGGCCTGCTCAAGCAGGCCGGGCACGCGTTCGCCTTCCGGGGTGCTCCGGTCCCGATCCTGCGCGCCGACTGGACGATCCTGGAGGCGGGCATGAAGGAGCAGCTCGGGGAGCACTACCGGGTTCTGTGCTCGCCGCAGGATGCTCTGGCCCTCGGCGCCGGAGCGATGGTGATGTACCTGATCATGGGCCCCGAAGGAGGGACCATGTTCGCGGACAACGTGGCGGCTGTAGCCCGGTCGGCGGGCGAGGCGCAGCGGGCCGGGATGCCGCTCATAGTAGAGGCGGTTCTCTGGGGCTCGCGGATTTCGGACAAGAAAGACCCGGACCTCCTGTCCCACTGCTGCCGCATAGCCGCCGAGCTCGGGGCCGACGCGATCAAGACCGAGTACACCGGGGAGCCGGCGTCCATGTCCCAGGTGGTAGACCACTGCCCGGTCCCCGTGCTCACCTTGGGCGGCGCGAAGGGCGGCTCCGAAGACGAAGTGCTGGAAGCCGCCCGGGGCGCGATAGAAGGCGGCGCGCGGGGCCTTATCTTCGGCAGGAACGTCTGGCAGGCGGACGACGTGGCCAAGATGTCGGCCTCCCTGCGCGAGGCCGTTCACGGCACGTACGCAAGGAGGTAGACGCACATGGAGATACTCGCGTTCGGGGACCTGCTCCTCGACTCGAAAGCTTTTCGGGAGACCATCGAGAAAACGTCGGACGGCGATGCGAACGTGCGGGAGGTGACCTGGAGCGGGGACACCATCGAGGAACAGCATCACCTGCAGCAGATCATGGAGCAGGACGGCCCGGAGGCCGTTCCGGTCCCGGAGGAGGCCGTCGAGGCCGTTGGCAATGCGGAGGTCCTGGCGCTCCACTTCGCCCCGGTCCCGGAGGCGGTGCTGGAAGCCGGGCCCAACCTGAAGGCCGTGATCGTGGCCCGCGCCGGATACGAGAACGTGAACGTTGACGCGGCCAGCGAACGCGGCGTCGCGGTCGTCAACGTTCAGGGCCGGAACGCCCCGGCGGTGGCCGAGCAGGCTATCGGCCTCATGCTCGCCGAGTCGCGGGACATCGCCCGCGCCGACGCCGGCATAAAGGCCGGCCGCTGGCCCAAGGAGTTCCCCGGCCCGTCCTACGAGCTCGCCGGCCGGACGGTGGGCCTCATAGGCTTCGGCCACGTCGCCCGGCACCTGGCCCGGCGGCTCCTCGGGTTCCGGGTGCGCCTGCTCGTGTACGACCCGTACGTGGACGGCGACTTTATCGCCTCCTACGGGGCCGAGCCGGTAAACGACCTGGAGAAGATCTTCCGGGAGGGCGACTTCGTAAGCCTCCACGCCCGCCTCACCGACGAGACGCGGCGGTTTATCGGGCGGGAGCAGTTCGACCTCATGAAACCCTCTGCCTACTTCATCAACAACGCCCGCAGCCGGATGGTCCGCTACGGCGACCTCTACGACGTCCTAAAGGAAGGCCGCATCGCCGGGGCCGCCCTCGACGTCCATGACGACGAGCCGCTCTCCGAGGACAGCCCCTGGCTCCAGCTAGAGAACGTCACCTTCACCCCGCACATCGCCGGGAGCACCATCGACACCTGGCAGAACTCCGTCCGGATGGTGGCCGAGGCCGTCCGGGAGCTCGCAGATAGCGGGCGCTGCCGGAACACGGTGAACGCCGAAGCACTGGAGCGCGCATGAGCCCCTATCTGCTGGGAATAGACAGCGGCCTGACGGTAACCAAAGCGGTAATCTTCGACGAGGAGGGTCGGGAGAAGGGCAAGGGAGCCGTAAACAACGTCCACAACAGCCCGCATCCCAGGTGGGTAGAGCAGGACATGGACCGGCTCTGGGAGGGCTGCCGGCGGGCTATCCACGCCGCGCTGAAGGGCGCCGGGATCGAGGGTTCCGAGGTCTCTGGCGTCGGGCTCGCCGGCCACGGCGACGGTGTGTATCTGGTGGACGAGGCCGGCAAGCCCGTGCGTCCCGGCATCCTCTCGCTCGACTCCCGGGGGCACGAGGTGCTGGCCCGCTGGGAGGCGTCGGGGGTCAGCGACGGGGCGCTGGAGTTCAACGGCCAGAAGCCATTCGCCGCGCTACCGGCGACGCTGCTAGCCTGGATAAAGGAGAACGAGCCCGACAGCCTGGCGCGCACGCGGTGGGTACTCTACGTCAAGGACTGGCTCCGCTACAAGCTCACCGGCGAGTACGCCACCGACCCGACCGAGGCCAGCAGCGGCTTTACCGACGTCGAGACCCAGGACTACTCGGACGAAGCTTTCCCCCTCTACGGCCTGGAGGAGCTCCGGGGCAAGATGCCGCCGATCGTCGGCTGCATGGAAACCGCCGGCGAGGTGACCCGCGCGGCTGCGGAGGCTACCGGCCTCGCCCCCGGCACGCCGGTGGTTGCCGGTGCCCACGACGTGGACGCCAGCGCCGTGGGCACCGGCGGCATCGAGCCGGGCAACCTCACGATGGTCGCCGGCACCTGGTCCATCAACGAGGTCGTCTCCGACGGGATTACCCGCGACGAGAACTGGGCCTGCCGCAACTTCGTCGTGCCGGGGCGCTGGATGAACATGTCCGCCTCCCCCGCCTCGGCGACCAACCTGGAGTGGTTCGTACAGCGTCTCAACCCGCTGGAGGTGGAGCGGGCCGAGGAGCGGGGCGGCTCGCCGTTCGACTTCGTCAACCAGGAAGTGGAGGAGGTGCTGGGTGAGGCCTCGCGGGTCTTCTACCACCCGTTTCTCTACGGCTCCCCCTACGGCGACGCGGCGACCGCGGGCTTTTTCGGGCTGCGGGGCTGGCACAAGCGGGGCCACGTCCTGAAGGCCCTGTTGGAAGGCACGGTCTTCAACCACAAGGGACACGTGGACGCCCTGCGCTCCACGTTCCAGCTCACGCAGGTGCGGCTCACCGGCGGCGGCTCTCGGAGCGAGCTGTGGAGCCAGATCTTCGCGGACGCTATGAACCTTACGGTGGAGGTCACCGAGGCCAGCGAGGCCGGCGCCCTGGGGGCGGCGATCCTCGCCGGGATAGGCTCCGGCGTCTACGGTTCCCTGGAAGATGCCCGGGATAAGACTCTCCGGCTCCTGCGCACCCACGAGCCCAACCCGGAGAGCCACGACCGGCTCGCCGAGGCCTACGACACCTACACGGCCCTGGCCGAGGCCCTTGAACCCGTCTGGCCTCGTCTGGGTTAGCGCCCAGGGGCGCGCAGCCCGAAAGCCAGCGCCTCCAATTCAAACCTGCAAACCGGAGGCGCTGGCTGCTCTCTTGCTAGCCGAACAGCAGGCCGACCAGTATCACCACCGTGGTCACCAGCCAGATGGCGTTGGCCGGCGGGTCCACGTGGGTGTCACCGTGGATCAGGAACAGGCGCGAGAAGAACTCACCCGCCAGCGCGCCCAGGACACCGACCACGGCGCCCAGCAAAACCGCCAACACGGGCGCGCCGCCGGCGGCGAACACCGTAGATGCGGCCACGGCGGCGGGCAGCGTCATGTGGTGGGTAATCGGTCCTTCGTAGCCGAACTGCAGCAGGATCAGGGAGGCCGCCGAGATTCCGAAGCCGAGGACCACGGCTATCTCCGCGTAGTCCGGGTTGGCCTGGGCAAACGCCACGACGGCCCAGGCGGCGAAGAGCCCGGTGCCGAACCCCAGCATGCTGGCCTGCGGAAAACCCTGCTGGTAGGCGACCCAGACCTCGTTTCCACCCGGCAGGAACCGGCCGCGTTCCCGGGCGTCGGGGCTGAGGCCCCCGAAAAGGCCGGACCTGCCGAAGATCAGGCGCGCGGCGATGCCCGAGATGCCCACCGTGAGCGCCACGGAGTCGGTGTAGTTGCCGACTATGGGGAGCAGCGCCTGGTTGACGACGTAACCGCCCGCGCCGAAGATGCCGCCGACGACCAGGACCATGGGGTTGTTGAGGCCGACCAGCGGAGCCAGGATGTCTTTGCCGTCGTCCAGCAGCCCCTTCCGGCCCGCGTAGGCCGCCGCGGCGGCCCCGCCGGCGAAGGCTATGTGAGGCCCGAAGACCGGCCCGAAGGCCACGTTGCCCAGGACGTCGAAGTCGCTACCCCCGACCCCGGCGGCCACGCCGACCAGCACGGCGAAGCCGCAGAATATAAAGGCCGGCAGGCCCCCGATGGCGGCCCCGAACAGGCCGCCGCCGAAGGCCGCCAGCAGTAAAGCCAGCTCGAACTCCACCCGCAAACACCTCCCTCTTCTTCCGCCTGCGAGAGCTTCGTTGTTTTGGTTAGAACGGCCGTCCGGCAGCCACGTTGCAGGGGGCCTCCAGGTAGCCCTTCATCTCGTCGTCGAGCTTGAGCAACGTGATGCTGAAGCCCGCCATCTCCAGCGAAGTCATGTAGTCTCCGACGTAGGGCATCCGGTAGACCTGGATGCCCTGGCGCTCCAACACGTCGCGCACGCTGGCGTAGGCAACATAGAGTTCCATAAGCGGCGTGCCGCCCATGCCGTTGACCATAACGGCGACCTCTGATCCGGAGTAATCCACGGTATCCTCGAGTATGCGCCCCATCATGTGGTCCACCATCTCGCTGGCGGGGCCTATCTCGCGCCGCTCGGAGCCGCGCTCGCCGTGGATGCCGATGCCGAGCTCCATCTCGTTCTCGCCGATGTCGAAGATGGGCTCCCCGCTCTCCGGCGGTATGCAACTCGTGAGGGCCATGCCCATAGAGCGCACGTTGGCGTTGACCCGCTCGGCGAGCTCCTTGATGCCCGCCAGGTCCTTGCCGCCGTCGGCGGCGGCCCCGCAGATCTTGTGCACGAAGACCGTCCCCGCCACGCCGCGCCGGCCGCTGGTGTGCTCGGAGTCCTCGACGGCGACGTCGTCGTTGGTAACGACGTAGTCGGTCTGGATGCCCTCGGCCTCGGCAAGCTCGCCGGCCATCTCGAAGTTCATCACGTCGCCGGTGTAGTTCTTTATCACGTAAAAGACCCCGGCGCCGCCGTTCACGGCCTTGGTGGCCTCCAGCATCTGGTCCGGGACCGGGCTGGTGAAGACCGCCCCGGCGCAGGCGGCGTCGAGCATCCCGGGGCCGACGTACCCGCCGTGGGTGGGCTCGTGGCCCGAACCGCCGCCGGAGACGAGGGCGACCTTGCCCTCAACGGGCGCGTCGGCCCGGACCACCACGTTCTGCTCGGGGAGCAAGCGGATCAAGTCCCCGTGAGCCAGCTCCATCCCGCGCAGCATGTCCTCAACCGCCCGCTCCGGGGCGTTGAGTATCTTCTTCATCGCTTTCCTTTCGTACGAGAACCTACGCCAACGGCGAGTCTACGGCCTCCTTGGCCCAATCCTTGGAACGCTCCAGCGCCTCCTTCCACCTTCTGTAGAGCCGCTCGCGCTCCTCCTCGCCCATCTTCGGTTCGTACCGGCGCCGCAGCCGCCACCGCTCTTTGAGCTCTTCCTGACCCGACCAGAAACCGGTAGCCAGGCCCGCCAGGTACGCCGCTCCAAGCGCCGTGGTCTCCAGCGTCTCGGGTACCTCGACCGGAACACCCAGGATGTCGGCCTGGAACTGCATCATCCACCGGTTGGCCGCCGCTCCCCCGTCGGCCTTGAACGTCGGGATGTCCACCCCGGTGTCGGCCTCCATCGCCTCTACCGCATCCCGGGTCTGGTAGCACATGCTCTCCAGCGCCGCCCGTGCCAAGTGCGCCCTGGTGGTCCCGCGTGTAAGCCCCACGATGGTGCCCCGCGCGTAGGAGTCCCAGTGCGGAGCCCCCAGGCCCACCAAAGCCGGCACGAAGTACACGTCGTCGTTGGAGTCGACGCTGCGGGCAAGCTC
>SIRX01000024.1 GCA_004563715.1 Actinomycetota bacterium
ACGGTAGTATTGGGTCTGGCGTGGGGCGACGAAGGCAAGGGGCGGGTCTGCGACGCCCTGGCAAAGGACGCCCGCTACGTCTCGCGCTACTCGGGGGGCAACAACGCCGGCCACACCGTGCGCGTCGGAGCCGAAGAGTTCAAGCTGCACCTGATGCCCTCGGGAATCGTGCGCGAGGGGGTTATGTGCACCATCGGCAACGGGGTTGTGGTCGACCCCGGGGTGCTCTTAGAGGAGGTTGTGGCCCTGGAGGGCCGGGGGTTTGAGGTCCGGAGCCGCCTGAAGGTCGACGGCCGCTCGCACCTGATCCTGCCCTACCACATACGGCTTGACGCCCACCGGGAGAAGGCCCTTGGGGAGGCGAAGATAGGCACCACAAACCGCGGTATAGGCCCCGCATACGAGGACAAGGTCTCAAGGGTGGGCGTGAGGGTGCAGGACATCTTCGACGAGAAGATCCTGCGCGCCAAGCTAGAAGGCGCCCTCAGGGAGAAGAACGCCCTCTTTGAAGGTGTTTACAAAGAAGACGGCGAGGAGCCCTTTGAGGTAGAAGAGCTTACCCGGTGGCTCACCTCCTTTGGGGATCTCCTGGAGCCCATGATGGCCGACACCGGGGCCATCCTAAGAGAAGCCCTGGACAGAAGAGAGCGGGTGCTCATGGAAGGAGCACAGGCGACGCTTCTAGACAACGACTTCGGCACCTACCCCTTTGTCACCTCCTCAAACCCCTCCGTAGGGGGTGTGTGTGTCGGAGCCGGCATCCCGCCCGGCAAGCTAGAGAACATAGTGGGGGTGACAAAAGGCTACACCTCGCGGGTAGGTGACGGGCCGATGCCAACCGAGCTGTGCGCCACGGAAAAAGACAGAAAAGTAGCCCACGCCATAAGAGAAGCCGGTGGGGAGTACGGCACCACCACGGGGAGGGCCAGGAGGGTGGGGTGGCTCGACCTGCCGGCCATAAAGTACGCAGCGGCGCTAAACGGCATAACGCATCTGGCCCTGACGCTCGTAGACGTGCTCTCGTGTGTAGAGCAGATAAAAGTGTGCATCGGCTACGAGGTAGAAGGTCGGCGGGTAGAAGGCTACCCGCTGCACCAGAGCGACCTCCACCACGCCGTGCCGCTCTACAAGAGCTTCAGTGGGTGGGAAGAAGACATAACGGGATGCAGGATGCGGGGGGACCTGCCCACTGAGGCTCGGGAGTACGTGGAGTTTGTGGAGGCGGAGGTGGGGGTGCCGTTGTGCATGATCAGCGTTGGTCCCGAAAGGGAGCAGGCGATAGTCGAGAGGATCGGGGCCTAGGGCCGTGCGGGTGCTGGTAGTCGGCAGCGGGGGGCGCGAGCATGCGCTGGCCGAGGCGCTGGCCACGAGCCACCTGGAGCCCGAGGTCTTCGCCGCCCCCGGCAACCCCGGCATCGCCCGGGTGGCGCAGACCGTGGACATCCCGGCGAGCGACCTGGTGGCCCTGCGGCACTTCGCGAGAGACAACGGAATAGACCTGACCATCGTCGGCCCTGAGGACCCCTTGATCGGGGGTATAGCCGAGTGTTTCTGGGAAGACGGGCTGAAGGTCTTCGGCCCGTCCCGGGCCGCAGCCCGGATAGAGGGCTCGAAGGTCTTCGCCAAGGAGGTCATGCGCCACGCCGGGGTGCCGACGGCGGAGTTCGAGGTCTTCGACCGCCAGAACAGCGCCCTCGCCTACCTCAGGTCGCGTCAAGAGTACCCGGTAGTCGTCAAAGCCGACGGGGCCGCGGCGGGCAAAGGGGTAACGGTCGCTAGGACCCGCGACGAGGCCGAAGAGGCCGTCCGGGAGGCTTTCAGCGGCCGGTTCGGGGCCGCCGGAGAGCGGGTCCTGATAGAGGAGTGCCTGGTGGGACGGGAGGCGTCCATCTTCGTGATGACGGACGGGCGGGAGATCCTGCCGTTCCTTCCGGCCCAGGACTACAAGCCGATTTACGACGGCAACCAGGGGCCGAACACCGGCGGGATGGGCGCGTACTCCCCGATCATGTGGATGGAGCCCGCCACCTACGCGGCGGTTCTAGAGGAGATCATACGCCCCACCCTCCACCAGCTGGCCCTGATCGGGGCCACTTACACAGGCTTGCTCTACGCCGGGGTGATGGTGACCGAGGACGGCCCAAAGGCGCTGGAGTTCAACTGCCGCTTCGGGGACCCGGAGACGCAGGTCATCCTGCCGCGCCTCGGCTCCGACCTGCTGGAGCTTATGATCGCCACCAACGAGGAGAACATCCTGGGCCGCGAAGTCGTCTGGTCCGCGGACAAGGCCGTCTGCGTGGTGCTCGCCTCGGAAGGTTACCCGGAGACCTCCTCTACGGGGGACAGGATCTCGGGCCTGGACGAGATCCCGACCAACGTGTTTATCTACCACGCCGCCACCGAGGAGCGCGACGGGGTCTTCTACACCGCCGGCGGGCGCGTCCTGAACGTCGTGGGCACCGGGCCGTCCATCATAGAAGCGCGGGCCCGCGCCTACGCGGCGGTCGAGCGGATCCACTTCCCCGGCATGCAGTACCGCACGGACATAGCCCTCGAAGCGATGGAGCTGGAAGACCTGTGATAGAACGCTACACCCTCCCGGAGATCGGGGCCGTCTGGACGGAGGAAGCCAAGTACCGCGCCTGGCTGAAGGTGGAGCTGGCCGTCTGCCGCGCCCGCGCCGGGCTGGGAGAGATCCCGCCCAAAGAGGTGGACGAACTGGCCGCCAAGGCGGACTTCACCGTGGGGCGCATCCACGAGATAGAAGCCGAGACGAACCACGACGTCATAGCCTTCGTCTCGACGGTGGCCGAGACCGTGGACAGCCCCGTCTCCCGCCACTTCCACTTCGGCCTCACGTCCTCCGACGTGCTGGACACCGCCGGCGCCCTCCAACTCCGGGACGCTCTGGACCTGATCACCGGCGAGGCCCGCGCCCTGACGCGGCTGCTGGCGGACCTCGCCCTGGAGCACCGGGAGACGGTGATGGTCGGCCGGACCCACGGCGTCCACGCCGAGCCGACGACGCTCGGGCACAAGCTGGCCGTGTGGGCGTTCGAGATGGAGCGCAACCTGGACCGGCTGGAACACGCCCGGGAGGTCGCCGCCGTCGGCAAGGTCTCCGGCGCCGTCGGCACCTACGCGAACGTGGACCCGAAGGTGGAAGCCCTCACCTGCGAGGAGCTGGGGCTCGCCTCCTCCCCCGCCTCCACCCAGGTCGTGCAGCGCGACCGGCACGCGGAGGCCCTCTCGACGCTGGCTATCCTGGGCTCGACGCTAGAGAAGGTCGCCGTGGAGATCCGGGGCTCCCAGCGCACCGAGGTCCGGGAGCTGGCCGAGCCATTCGGCCGCGGCCAGAAGGGTTCCTCCGCGATGCCCCACAAAAAGAACCCCATCCTCTCCGAGCGTCTGTGCGGCATGGCCCGCATCCTGCGCGCCAACGCCGCCGTTGGCTTCGAGAACAACGCCCTCTGGCAGGAGCGGGACATCTCCCACTCCTCCGCCGAACGCGTCGTCCTCCCCGACTCGACCGTCCTGGCCTTCTACATGCTGCGCACCGCCGGGCGCATCCTGAGGGGGTTGCGGGTGGACGCCGGCCGGATGCGCCAGAACCTCAACCTGGGCGGCGGCATCGTATTCTCGGGCCGGGTCCTGCTCGCCCTCGTCGAGGGCGGTATGTCCCGCGACGACGCCTACGCGGTGGTGCAGGACGCCGCGATGCGGGCCTGGGAGGGTGAGGGCGGCTTCCGGGAGCTTCTGGAGGAAGACGATGAGGTCCGCCGCCGGCTCGGAGACGACCTGGACGGGCTCTTCGACCCCGCCTACGCGCTGCGCAACCTGGACGTGGTCTTCGCGCGCGTGGAGAAGTTGAAGGAGCGGCTGGCCGTTGGCTGAGAGACTGCTCTACGAGGGCAAGGCCAAGAAGGTCTTCACCACCGACGAGGAGGGTGTGCTGCTGCACCGCTTCAAGGACGACGCGACGGCCTTCAACGCCAAAAAGCGCGGTTCGTGGGCCGGCAAGGGGCGCGCGAACGCCGCCATCAGCGCGGCGGTCTTCGAGTACCTGGAGGCGAACGGCATCCCGACGCACTTTATAGAGCGGGTGGACGAGACGACCCTGAAGACGCGGCGGCTGGAGATGCTGCCCGTGGAGGTCATCGTCCGCAACGTGGCCGCCGGGTCGCTGGCGCGGCTCATAGGGTACGAGGAGGGAACGGAGCTGAAAGCCCCCATCGTCGAGCTGTGCTACAAGGACGACGCGCTCGGCGACCCGATGCTCAACTGGTACCACTTCCGGGAGCTGGGCGTCTCCGACGCGGACCTGGAGTTCTGCGAGGAGCTGGGGCTGAGGGTGAACGGGCTGCTCTGGCCCTTTTTCGACGAGCGGGGGATAGTGCTGGTGGACTTCAAGATAGAGGTAGGCCGGGACGCCGGCGGCACGCTGATGCTGGCCGACGAGATCAGCCCGGACACCTGCCGCTTCTGGGACAAGACGTCCGGCGAGAAGCTGGACAAGGACCGCTTCCGGCGCGACCTGGGCGGGGTGGAGGAGGCTTACGAAGATATGCTCAGGAGGGTGACGGGTTGAAGGTGCGCGTGCTGGTCCGGCCGAAAGAAGGCATCCTCGACCCGCAGGGCGAGGCGGTAAAGAGCGCCCTTCCGGCGCTGGGGTTCGAGGGCGTGAACGCCGTCCACGTCGGGCGCCTGGTCGAGCTGGACGTGGAGAGCGCCGACGAGGTGGACGCCATGTGCCGGCGCCTGTTGGCGAACCCGACCATCGAGGAGTACGAGTGGGAGGTGGTCGGGTGAGGATCGGGGTGACGGTCTTCCCCGGCTCCAACTGCGACCGGGACGCCCTCCACGCCGTAGAACGCCTCGGCGCCGTGCCCGTGGAGCTCTGGCACGCCGACCCGGATCTGAAAGGGGTGGACGCCGTGATCGTGCCCGGCGGCTTCTCCTACGGCGACTACCTCCGCCCCGGTGCCATCGCCCGCTTCGCGAAGGTCATGGCCCCCCTCGAAGACTTCGCCTTCTCCGGTGGCCCCGTGCTCGGCGTGTGCAACGGCTTCCAGGTCCTGACCGAGGCCCACCTGCTGCCCGGCGCGTTGTTGCGGAACATCAGCATGCGTTTCGTGTGCGACCGGGTGCGGGTGCGGGTGGAGGCGACGGACACGCCCTGGACCGCGGGCTGTGAGGCGGGCGAGGAGCTTGCGCTGCCGGTGGCGCACAACGAGGGCAACTACTTCGCGGACCCGGCGACCCTGGCGGAGCTGGAGGACGAGGGGCGGGTGGTGCTCCGGTACCTGGAGAACCCGAACGGGTCGGCGAACGACATCGCGGGGGTGTGCAACGAAGGGCGGAACGTGGTGGGGATCATGCCGCACCCCGAGCGGGTCTCGGACCCGGCGCTCGGCTCGGACGAGGGCCTGAAGATACTGGGCTCCGTGCTGCTGGGGGCGGGCGTTTGAGCGTCCGGGAGACGTACAGCGCCCTCGGGCTCTCGGAGGCCGAGTACGGGCGCATCGTGGAGCTCCTGGGCCGGGAGCCGAACTACCTGGAGCTCTCGCTGTTTTCCGTGATGTGGAGCGAGCACTGCGGCTACAAGAACTCCCGGCCTCTGCTCCGGCGCTTCCCGAACGAGGGAGAGCGGGTGTTGCAGGGGCCGGGGGAGAACGCGGGCGTGGTCGAGGTGGGGGACGGCTGGGCGCTGGCGTTCAAGATGGAGAGCCACAACCACCCGTCGGCGGTCGAGCCCTACGAGGGAGCGGCGACGGGCGTCGGCGGGATTATCCGGGACGTGCTGGCGATGGGGGCCCGGCCCGTGGCGCTCCTGGACTCGCTCCGGTTCGGGCCGCTGGAGGGCTCGCCGGACGCGGGGCGCAACCGCTACCTCTTCCGGGAGGTGGTGCGCGGCATCGGGGGCTACGGGAACGCCGTGGGGGTGCCGACCGTCGGCGGGGAGGTGGAGTTCGCCGAGGCGTATTCCGGCAACCCGCTGGTCAACGCGATGTGCGTGGGGCTCATACGGGTCGAGGACCTGACACGCTCGGCGGCCAGCGGGGAGGGGAACCTGGTGGTGCTGCTCGGCTCCAAGACCGGACGGGACGGCATCCACGGGGCCACGTTCGCCTCGGATGAGCTATCGGAGGAGTCCGAGAGCAAGAGGTCCAACGTGCAGGTCGGGGACCCGTTTGCGGAGAAGATGGCGATCGAGTGTTGCCTGGAGCTGCTGGAGAAGGGTTTGCTCGTCTCTCTGCAAGACCTCGGGGCGGCGGGGATCACCTCGTCGGCCTCGGAGATGGCGGCCAAGGGGGGCGTCGGGATCGAGATCGACACCGGGCTGGTGCCCCGGCGCGAGGGCGGGATGGAAGCGTGGGAGGTCATGATCTCCGAGTCCCAGGAGCGGATGCTCGCCGTCGTCGAGCCGGAGAAAGCTGGGGAGGTACTCAGGCTCGCCGGATGCTACGGCATCGGGGGGACCGTGATCGGGCGCGTCGCCGGCCACGGCGACCTGCGCGTCTTCCACGACGGCGAGCAGGTCGGGACCGTCCCGGCGGAGCACCTCGCCGACGCCCCGGTCTACGAGCGGGAGGTGGTTCGCCCTGCCTACCTCGACGAGATACCGGATCTGGACCCGGGCGTGCTGCCGGAGCCGGAGGACTACAACGAGGTTTTGCTAAAGATGCTCGCCCACCCGAACCTCTGCTCCCGGCGGTCCATCTACCGGCAGTACGACCACGAGGTCGGCACGAACACCGTGGTTGCGCCCGGCGCGGACGCCGCCGTGATGCGGATAAAGGGCACGCGGCGCGGCTTCGCCGTCACCACCGACGGCCGGGGCCGCCACTGTTACCTCGACCCGCGGGGCGGGGGCGCGGCGACCGTCGCCGAGGCGTACCGCAACCTCTCGTGCGTCGGGGCGGAGCCGGTCGCCGCCACCGACTGCCTCAACTTCGGCAGCCCCGAGAAAAGAGAGGGCTACTACCAGCTCGCAGGGTGCATCGAGGGCATGTCCGAGGCGTGCGAGGTGTTCGGTACGCCGGTCGTGAGCGGCAATGTCAGCCTCTACAACGAGACCGACCGGGGAGCCATCTACCCGACCCCTACAGTCGGCATGGTCGGGGTGCTGGAGGACGTGGGCCGGCACGCCACGCCCGCGTTCAAGCGGGAGGGGGATGTGGTGGTGGTGATCGGGAGTGGCTCTCGGGTGTCTCTCGCCGGTTCTGACTACGCGCAGATCATTCACGGACAGGTTGCCGGAAGGCCGCCGAGGCCGAACCTGCAAGCCGAGAAGAGAACGGCCGACCTGGTGCGGGAGATGGTGCGCTCCGGGCTCGTGGACACGGCGCACGACATCTCCGGCGGCGGGGAGATCGTCGCGGTCGCGGAGATGGCGCTAGCGGGCGGCATCGGGATCGAGTACACGGAAGGGGAGCTAGAGCGCATGACCGCCGGCCAGGGCGGAGGGAGGGCAGACGTCGCCTTGATCGGCGAGGAGAGCGGGACGTTTATAGTCGCGGTCCCGGAGGAGCGGTGGGATGATCTCCAGGAAGCCCTGGTAGGCTTCGCTTACGATCAGATAGGAGAAACCGGCGGCGACAGGTTGAAAATCGGGGATCTGGTAGACGTGAGCCTGGAGGAATTGAGAGAGGTTTATGAGCGAGACCTTTTCGAGTAAGGTGAACATCAGAGAGAAGCTGGCGCTTTTCGATGAGCCCTGGAACCCGAAGATCGTGGGCGAGCTGAACGGCCAGCACGTGAAGCTGGTCAAGCTGCTCGGCGAGTTCGTCTGGCACCACCACGGCGAGGAGGACGAGCTTTTTCTCGTCGTGAAGGGCCAACTCCGGATAGATTTCCGGGACCGAAGCGAGTGGATAGAGAAGGGTGAGTTTATCGTTGTGCCGCGCGGCGTGGAGCACCGGCCGGTCGCCGAGGAGGAGGCTCACGTTATGCTCTTCGAACCCGCTGGTACGCTCAACACCGGGAACGTGACGGGCGGGTTGACGGCGGCGGAGTTGGACAGAATCTGAGATCCGGAAGGTGAGCGGTTTGAACGCGGACATGCACGATACCGATGGCAAGCCGAAGGAGGCGTGCGGCGTCTACGGCATCTACTCCCGCGAGCTGGCGGGGGAGCTGGCGCAGCGCACGTACTTCGGGCTCTACGCCCTGCAGCACCGGGGCCAGGAGTCGGCGGGCATCGCGATCTCCGACGGCGAGCGGACGACGGCGATGCGCGACATGGGGCTCGTCTCGCAGGTGTTCGACGGGCAGCGGCTGGCCTCTCTGGAGTCGGGGCACATCGCGCTCGGGCACGTCCGGTACTCGACGACCGGCTCGGCTTCCTGGGAGAACGCCCAGCCGGAGTTCCAGGGGCGGGGGGACATCAACGTGGCTGTGGCCCACAACGGCAACCTGGTCAACGCCGGGCGGCTGCGCGAGGAGCTCGCGGAGGAGGGTTTCAAGTTCAACTCCACCTCGGACACGACGTTTATCGCGGCGGCGGTGGTGGGGGAATTGGAGCGGGGCGGCTCCGTAGGCGAGGCGGTGCGGGCGGCGATGCGCCGTTTGGAAGGGGCTTACTCGGTCGCCATGATCTGCGGCGACGCCCTCGTCGCCTTCCGGGACCCGCACGGCTTCCGGCCGCTGTGCATCGGGGAGGTCGAGGGCGGCTACGTCGTCTCCAGCGAGACCTGCGGGCTGGACATTATCGGGGCGAGGTTCGTGCGGGTCGTCAAGCCGGGCGAGGTCGTCGTTATAGACGACGATGGCATTCACTGCTACGAGGGCGAGAGCCCGCGCCGCGCCCTGTGCGTCTTCGAGTACGTGTACTTCGCCCGGCCGGACTCCCGCTTCGACGGGAAGGAGGTCGCGGGCTCGCGGCATCGGATGGGCGAGCTGCTGGCCGAGGAGGCTCCCGCCGAGGCGGACGTGGTCATCCCCGTGCCGGACTCCGGGATCATGGCCGCCGTCGGGTACTCGGAGCGGAGCGGCATCCCCTACGCCGAGGGCCTCATAAAGAACCGCTACGTGGGCCGGACGTTTATCGAGCCGGCGGACGGCATCCGCCAGCTCGGCATCCGGCTCAAGCTCAACCCGCTGCCCTCGGTTATAGAGGGCAGGCGCGTGGTGGTCATCGACGACTCCATCGTGCGCGGCAACACGAGCCGCAAGCTGGTCCAGCTTCTCTTCGAGGCGGGCGCCAAAGAGGTGCACTTCCGGGTCTCCTCACCGCCGGTCACCGGCCCCTGCTACTACGGAATAGACATGGACGCGCCGGAGCAGCTCGTCGGGGCCAACCACGCGGTGGAGGAGATACGGGCCCAGATCGGGGCGACCTCCCTCGCCTACCTCTCTCTGGAGAGCATGGTGGCCGCCACCGGCCAGCCGAAGCGGAACCTCTGCCGGGCCTGCTTCGACGGCGACTACCCCATCACCGGCATCGCCAAAAAGCACGCCCTGGAGAACCGCACCCACCACTACGCTACATCCCCGTGAACCCCACCCCGGAGAACAGCCCCGGCGCAGGCTCCTACGAGGCCGCCGGCGTCTCCATAGAGCGCGGCGAGAAGGCCGTGGACCTGATGCGCGCCGCCGTCGAGGCCACCCACGGGCCGGCGGTGCTCGGCGGGCCGGGCGGCTTCGCGGGGCTCTACGCCCTCTCGGGCTACCGGGAGCCCGTCCTCGCATCCACCATAGACGGCGTCGGCACGAAGGTGATGGTCGCGAAGGAGATGGGCTCCTATGGCTCGCTCGGGACGGACATCGCCAACCACTGCATGAACGACGTGCTCGCCACCGGGGCGCGTCCGCTCCTTTTCCTGGACTACGTAGCGACCGGCCGGCTCGACCCGGAGGCCGTGGCGGAGGTCGTCCGGGGCGCGGCGGAGGCGTGCCGCGAGGCCGGCGTGGCGCTCGTCGGTGGCGAGACTGCGGAAATGCCGGGCCTCTACGCGGTAGGCGACCTGGACGTGGTCGGGGCCTGCATCGGAGCCTGCGAGCGTCCGGAGGTCGTGACCGGAGAGAGCGTGAGAGCCGGGGACGCGGTGCTCGGCCTGGCCTCCAGCGGCCTGCACACCAACGGCTACACCCTGGCCCGCAAAGTTGCGGATGACGCCGGTATCTCCTACGCCGATACGCCGGAGGGTTTCGACCGGTCCGTCGGCGAGGTCTACCTGGAGCCTCACCGGGCCTACGTCCGGGAGGTGCAGGCCCTGCGGGCAGCGGTCGAGGTGCGCGGCATGGCCCACGTAACCGGCGGCGGGCTTCCCGGGAACCTGCCGCGGGCGCTCGGCGGGCTGGGGGCGCGGCTGGAGACCGGGTCTTGGGAGGAGCCGGCGGTGTTCGCCATGATCCGGGCTTTAGGCAACGTCCCAGAAGACGAGATGCGCCGGGTCTTCAACCTGGGCGTCGGCTTCTGCGTCGTGGTCGGGCGTGACGAGGCCGATACGGCGCTCGTGGTTCTGCGCGAGGCGGGGTGCGCGGCGTGGCGCATCGGTACGGTCGTGGAGCGGGAGGGCGTGGAGTTTGCCTGAGCGGCTGCCGGAAGGCTCGCGTTTCGGCGTGCTGGCGTCCGGGTCGGGGACGAACCTCCAGGCGCTGCTCGATGCCTACCCGGAGAACCTCGTGGTGGTCGCCGGGGACAAGAAGGGGGCGTTCGCGTTCGAGCGGGCGCGGCGGGCCGGGGTGCCGGTGGAGCACGTGGACCCGCGGGGTTTTGCGCGCCGCGAGGACTACGACGCGGAGCTGGCGGAGCGGGTGGCGGCCCACGACGTGGGGCTCGTGGTGGGGGCGGGGTACATGCGGGTGCTCTCGCGCGCGTTTCTGGAGCGGTTCCCGGCGGTGCTGAACGTGCACCCGTCGCTGTTGCCCCGGTTCCGGGGGCTGAACGCCGTGGGCCGGGCGCTGGAGGCCGGTTGCCGGGAGACGGGGGTGACGGTGCACCTCATGGTCAAGGAGGTGGACGCCGGGCCGATAGTGGCGCAGGAGAGGGTAGTAGTGGAGCCCGGCGATACGGAGGAGAGCTTGCTGGAGCGGCTGCACCCGGTCGAGCACCGGCTGCTCGTGGGGGCGGTCGCGGACTATTTCTGGGGGAGGATCGGTTGTGAAACGTAGGGCGCTGGTGTCGGTCTCGGACAAGCGGGGCGTGGTAGCCTTCGCCCGGCGCCTGCACGGGATGGGGTTCGAGATCCTCTCGACCGGCGGCACGGCCCGCGCCCTGGAAGAAGGCCGCGTTCCGGTCGTCTCCGTCTCGAAGATCACGGGCGAGCCGGAGATATTGGGCGGCCGGGTAAAGACTTTGCACCCCAGGATCCACGGCGGCATCCTGGCGGACCTCGAAGACCCGGACCACGTCACCCAGCTCGTGGAGCACGACATCGCCCCGATAGACCTCGTCTGCGTAAACCTCTACCCGTTCGAGCAGACCGTCGCGGGCGGCGCGGAGGAGAAGGAGGCTGTCGAGCAGATAGACGTCGGCGGGCCGGCGATGCTCCGGGCCGCGGCCAAGAACTTCCGTACCGTGGCGGTCGTCCCCTCGCCCGAGTTCTACGAGGAGGTGCTGGGCGAGCTGGAGGTCGAGGGGCAGCTCTCGCTGGAGACCCGGCGGCGTCTGGCGCTCGCGGCATTCCTCCGGACGGCGGAGTACGACGCGGCTATCTCCGGATGGCTCACCGGGCAGGTCGGGGAGAACGGCGACTTTCCCGAGGCCCGCGTCGTCCGCTACCGGCGTAGCGCGCCGCTGCGCTACGGGGAGAACCCGCACCAGAAGGCCGCCTACTACGCCGAGGAGGGCGCGGAACACCTGCTCTCCGGCGTGGAGCAACTACAGGGGAGGGAGCTCTCCTTCAACAACCTCTACGACCTCGACGCCGCCCGGACCCTGCTCGCGGACCTCGTGGAAAGGTCTCCCGGGCGGGCTGGGGCCGTGATCGTCAAACACGCCAACCCCTGTGGCGCGGCGGCGGGCGAGACCCCGGCCGAAGCTTACGCCGGAGCCTTCGAGTCCGACCCGACCTCGGCCTTCGGCGGGATCGTGGCCGTCAGCGGCGAGGTAGACGGGGAGCTGGCGGAGCGCATCTCGGGGGTCTTCACCGAGGTCCTCGCCGCGCCGGAGTTCACCCCGGAGGCCCGGGAGGTGTTCGCCGCCAAACCGAACACGCGGCTGCTGCGGGCCGGAGGACTCTACCGCCACAAACTCTCCCCCCGCTACGTGACCGGCGGCGTTCTGCTCCAGGAAACCGACCGGGTGGAAGACACCGCCGGATACCGGGTCGCCACCCGGACGGAGCCGACCGAAAACCAGATGCCAGACCTGCGCTTCGCCTGGCGGGTGGCCAAGAACGTCAAGAGCAACGCCGTGGTGCTCGCAGCGGGCGGGGCGACGGTCGGGGTCGGGGCGGGCCAGATGAGCCGGGTGGAGTCTGCGGAGATAGCGGTCGGCAAAGCCGGAAAGCGGGCGCGCGGGGCCGTCGCCGCCAGCGACGCCTTCTTCCCCTTTTCTGACGGGGTGGAGGTGCTGGCGGAGGCCGGTGTCGCCGCGATCATCCAGCCGGGCGGCTCCAAACGCGACAAAGAGGTCGTAGAGGCCGCTGATCGCCACGGGATGGCGATGGTGCTCACCGGCCGGCGCCACTTCCTGCATTAGTGCTCCAGAACGCCACCAGGCCTGGTTCCTTTTGTCATGCGCCGATAAGCTGCTAGAATCTCCGCTGTGGCGGGCCGGTAGCTCAGTGGTAGAGCAGGGGACTTTTAATCCTCGTGTCGAAGGTTCGATCCCTTCCCGGCTCACGAGCCCATAAAAGGGCCAAATGCCCCCATCGTCTAGAGGCCCAGGACACCGCCCTTTCAAGGCGGCGGCACGGGTTCGAATCCCGTTGGGGGCACGGACGGTTGTCCGTCCGCGCGGGCGATTAGCTCAGGGGTAGAGCACCTCCCTTACAAGGAGGGGGTCGCTGGTTCAAATCCAGCATCGCCCACTTCCAGAGAGCGTCGTTTCTGCAGGAAAATACTTGTATCGCTCAACACCGAGACCAGCGGATGCGCTTGAACTTGACAGCAAATCAGTTTCTGCTGTGGGGGAATTGGGCGCTTGCTCTTGAACAAATGACCTGCTACTACTCTCGACCACCTTTACAAAAGGAGTGTGTTCGCATGACTTGTAAAGCAAACGTAATCGTGACCTGCTCCCCGAAAACTGATCCAGTTACTATGAGAGTCCCACCGCCTTTATGGGCTACAAGGAGGACTCTCGATGAAGAAATCCCGACATACCCCGGAGCAGATAGTGCGCATGCTGCGCCAGG
>SIRX01000025.1 GCA_004563715.1 Actinomycetota bacterium
ATTCCCCCGGAAGAACTGCAGAGGCTCTTGGGTGCATTGGGCCTTAAAGAGCACGCATTTCGGGACGTCTCTGCATCTATCCTTGCCTGGCAGGACGCAAACCGACCGCCAGCGGCCACACCGCCTCCGCTTGGAATGCACCTGGTGCTTGGCGAGCGACATGCCGAGAAGCGTACCAACTCCGGCCGCGCCCTGCGCGACGGGCGGGTGAGGTACATTCAGGGCGTGTTTCTCAAGCCCGAGTGAGACACAGTGACAAGTACTACGACCCCTTCGGCTGCGGACCCACGCGAATGGGACCACCTACAATGGTTTCAGCAGATCGTCCGAGCGGTCGCGGCGGAGTACGGAGTCCGTCTGCAACCCGACGCGCGCACCACGTGGTCCGTGAGCGCCGAACTGCGAACCTCGATCCTCAACGCCGCGGGCGAGAATGGCTGAAAGGAAGCACGGTCGCCGCCCAACGCCAGTATCGTTGCCGAGAAATGGCGTTCGGGAAGGTGGTAGAAGCAAGGTTGGTAAACCTCGACTGCAGATTCCAGTAAAGATGGGCGAGCAGACATCACGGCTCTACTATGGCGCCCGTGTAGAGCTTAACCGCGGGGATGAGATCCCGCCGCACGACGGCTTCGCCTACTGCACCCCGAGCCTGGACGCAGCGGTCTGGGCTGCGGAACTCTCGGAAGGAGACGAAGAGCCCCGTGTATATGAGGTGGCGGCTACCGGCTCGACGGAGAATGCCGAAGGACAGCCCGACTACACCCCGCCACCGCATCCAGCGATGTCGTGGCGCTCCCGGAAATCACTAATTGTCATCAACGAGGTCACGGAGTGGACCTACTATCACGGCACGCGAGCTGAGCTTCGCCCCGGCGACCTGATCGAGGCCGGTCACGCGGCGAATTTCGGTCCTACGCCGCGATCGGCGAACTTCGTCTACTTTGCTAGAACGCTGGACGCTGCGACCTGGGGCGCCGAGCTTGCGGTCGGCGAGGCACCGGGACGAATCTACATCGTGGAGCCGACGGGCGAGATCGAGGACGACCCGAATCTCACGAACGTGAGATTCAAGGGTAATCCGACCAAGTCATTCCGCTCACGCGCGCCACTTCGCGTCAGGGGCGAACTCGAGGGGTGGACAGGACACCCCCCCGAAGCGATTCGTGCAATGAAGGAGGCGCTCGCGCGTCTTGACCAAGAAGGCGTTGAACCGGACGACGGGTAACACCGCGCTTTTCTGGATCGCACCCGAACTGAGCCGTCCAACGGTCGAGGGTGTCGACAACGTCTGGTTGGAGATCGTCCACAGGCCCCGAGAACTGCGGATGCGTAACGCACCACGAAAGGATCGAGAAGAGACCCGGCAGCACAGTCGGAGTGAACGCGCGGATGATGGATCCTGAGAAGGTCTTGGGGGTCCAGGTCAGGAAGCTCGACGGTGAGGCAACGCGGGAGTATCTGGATGAATAGAGCCTCGTCGGCCGGGCGCCGCGACCCGCGAGTCCGACACGGGGTTCGAGAGCGCAGCGTGCACTCTGGACTTCTTGAGGAACGGTCATGATGGTCTCGGTTGCTGCTCTCCTCTTTGCAGCGCTCGCGGCTGTCGTAGCCGGCTTCCAGGTCGCGCTAGCGGCCGGTATGCCGTGGGGAGAGCTCACGTGGGGCGGCAGGTTTCCGGGCAGGCTTCCCGGCTACATGCGCGGTGTAGCAGCCCTCTCTACGGTGCTCATGCTCGGATTCGCACTGGTGGTCGCTGTTCGGGCGGGAGTCCTGTTGCCGGGCTGGGAGCCGGTGTCGCGGGCGCTCGTCTGGGGGGTGGTAGCGTACTGCGTTCTCGGGGTGCTCGCCAACGCTCTCACTCCGAGCCGCTGGGAGAGGATCATCTGGTTGCCCGTCGTGTCTGTCCTGCTACTGTGTAGCCTCGTGATCGCCCTGGGTTGAGGTGGTGTGAACCCCGCTCTCCGGAGCTTTCTGTTTCATCTGCCAGCGCGGGCTGGTAAAAATAGAAGCGCCAGGGGCGAGGTAGGTTCGTTATCAGAGGAGCAGGCGGTGCGACCGTTAGACACAGCTACACTCGCAGCCCGGAGCCGGGAGGAGTTGCTCCGGCGCAACGAAATCTTCGACTCCTTCTTCAAAGCAGAGGCTCCCCAGCTGGCCGAAGCCTGCCACGAGATGTCCCGGCGGTTTCTGAACGGCGGGCGTTTGCTGGCTCTCGGCAACGGCCCGGCGGCAACCGACGCCCAGCACGTCTCGGTGGAGTTCGTCCACCCGGTGATCGTGGGCAAGCGCGCGCTGCCCGCGATGGACTTGGGGCCGGAGTTCGAGGCTCGCCTGCCGGTCGTTCTGCGGCCTCAGGACATGGTCATGGGCTTCGCCTTCCCGGAGCGGGATGCGGCGGTGGAACGGACGCTACAGGCCGCCCGAAAATGGGGAGCGCTAACGTTCGCGATGGCGGGTGAGGCTGCCGACTACTCCTTCGACCTGCCGGACAAAGACCCGTTCGTGGCGCAGGAGGTCTTCGAGGTCCTCTACCACGTGCTCTGGGAGACGGTACACGTGTACTTCGAGCACCGGGAGCAGGGGCACGACGTGGGGGCATCCTCTTTCCTGTACCCCTTTCTGGGAGAGAAGGAGCAGCACCTCGAAAGGGTCGTGGAGCAGGTGCAGGGCTCGATGCTACAGAAGATGGAGGAGGTGAACCGGATGCGGGCCGCTGCCGCCGATACGGAAGCGGCAGCCATCGCGGAGACGGCGGCCGCCGTCGCGGACAGGGTGCGGCGGGGAGGCAAGGTCATCACTTTCGGCAACGGCGGGTCGGCCACCGACGCCAACGACCTGGTCG
>SIRX01000026.1 GCA_004563715.1 Actinomycetota bacterium
CCGCTCGCGGAAATCCTCGTGGCTCATCTCCGTGCGCGAGACGCCCACGACGGCGAACTCCATCGGCAGCCGCCGCTGGGCCGCGAGGTCGTAGATGGCCGGGATCAGCTTCCGCTTCGTAAGGTCGCCGGAGGCGCCGAAGATAACCATGACCCCCGGCTCGGGGACGCGGGGCAGCCGTCCCTCGTCTCGGAGCACGTTCTCCCTTACCTGGGTATCGGCCACGGTCTAGCCTCCTACTGCTCAGCCTCGGTGGACGCCTCTTTGACGGCGTGGCCGCCGAACTCGCTGCGCAGGGCGGCGATGGTCTTCATGGCGAAGGACTGCTCCTGCCGCGAGGCGAACCGGGCAAAGAGCGAGCCGGCGATGGTCGCCGCCGGAACGTCCTCGTGGATGGCCTCCATTACCGTCCACCGGCCCTCGCCGGAATCGTCTACGTAGCCCTCTATCTTCTCCAGCTTGGCGTCGTTCTCGAAGGCGCTCTCGGCCAGCTCCAGGAGCCAGCTCCGGATCACGCTGCCCTGGTTCCACAGGCTCGCGACGGCCCGGTGGTCGTAGTCGTAGTTGGACTTCTCCATGATCTCGAAGCCCTCGGCGTACGCCTGGAGCATGCCGTACTCGATGCCGTTGTGGACCATCTTGGCGAAGTGCCCGGCCCCGGCGTCCCCGAGGAAAGCGTACCCGTTCTCGGGCGCGAGGGTCTCGAAGGCGGGCTCCACGTGCTCGAAAGCGTCCGCGTCGCCGCCGATCATCGTGCAGTAGCCGATGTCGTAGCCCCAGACGCCGCCGCTGATACCGGCGTCCAGCCACTTGAACCCCGCGTTGCGGACCTCCCGGGCCCGGGCCACCGACTCCCGGAAGTAGGAGTTGGCCCCGTCCACGATGATATCGCCCTCGTCTCCGTGCTCCGTGAACTGCTGGATCATGTCGTCCGTTATGTCCCCGGCAGGGAGCATGGACCACAGCACCCGCGGCGCCTCCAGCTTTTCGACGAACTCCTCGACGCTGTACGCGCCTTCGGCACCGTTCTCCACGGCCTCGTCTACCTTGCCCGGCGACCGGTTACCGGCGACTACCCGGTGCTCGCCGCTGTCCACCAGCCGGCGCACCATGTTGAACCCCATCCGGCCCATACCCCAGATCCCTACGTCCATTGCTCCCCTTTCCTGGCGGATTTACAGGTTGCGGTCTACGCCTGCCGCTCTAGCTGGCGCGTCTGCTGCTGTATCTCCTCCAGCAGCTCGTTGAACGAGTCGGCGAACTTCTGGACGCCTTCTTTCTCCAAAACCTCCGTAACGTCGTCGTAGTCGATGCCGGCCTCTTCGAGGTCCTTGAAGAGCTGGCGGGCCTCGTCCAGGCCCTCTTCGATGGTCTCCCGGATCTCGGCGTGATCCTTTACGTCCTCGATGGTGGACTTGGGCATGGTGTTGACCGTGTTGGGGCCGACCAGGTTCTCCACGTACATCACGTCCGAGTAGTCGGGGTTCTTGGTTGAGGTCGAGGCCCAAAGCGGGCGCTGGACCGTCGCCCCCTTGGACTCCAGAAACTCCCACTCGGGGCCGGAGAAGATCTCCTTGAACTCCTGGTAGACGAGCTTAGCGTTGTCTATGGCGAGCCGGCCCTTGAGGTCGTCGCGCCCGATCTCGTCGAGCCGCTCGTCGGTCTCGCTGTCCACCCGGCTGACAAAGAAGCTGGCGACGCTCGCCACGCTCGACGGGTCCCCGCCCGCCGCCACGAGGCGCTGGAGGCCCCGGATGTACGCCCGGGTAACCGCCCGGTAGCGTTGCAGGGAGAAGATCAGGGTCACGTTGATGGACTTACCCTTGGCGATCATGTCCTCTATCGCGGAGAGGCCCGGCAGCGTCGCCGGTATCTTGACCAGAAGGTTCGGGCGATCCACCATTTCGTGCAGCCTCTCGGCCTCCTCGACGGTCGCCAGCGCGTCGTAGGCCAGGTCCGGGGAGACCTCTAGCGAGACGTAGCCGTCCTTGCCCCCCGTGCGCTCGTAGACCGGTTGCAGGATGTCGCAGGCATCCTGGATGTCTCTCTGGGCGATGCGCAGGAAGATCTCCTTCGGATCGTCGAACTCCCGGGCCAGCTCCTGGAGTTGCTCGTCGTAGAGGTCGCTCTCCGCTATGGCCTTCTGGAAGATGGTGGGGTTGGAGGTGACGCCCACGATCCCCTCGTCCACCTGGCTCTGCAACCCGCCCCCCTGGGTGTCGTCCCGGGAAATCTCGTCCACCCACGGGGCCTGTCCAAGCTCGTTCATCTTTTTAAGCCGGTCGTTCACGACGGACTCCCTTTCTCGCTTTTCAGCCTACTGGCGCGGCCCTTGTACCGCTCGTTTCGACAGTCTACAACGGGTCCCGCTCCGGTCTCTAGGAGTGGCCCTCTTCGGGTGCGGTGCTCTCCACGGCCGGTGTCCCCTCGTCTTCGCCGACCCTCTCGGAGCGCCCGAGCAACTCCAGCGTGCGGTTGGCGACGTTCTCGGGCTTTATGCCCAGCTTCTCCAGCACCATCTCTCCCGGCGCCGACGCCCCGAAGCGGTTTATGCCGACGCTGGTGCCCTTGAAGCCGACGTAGCGCTCCCAGCCAACGGTCACCCCGGCCTCGACCGAGACCCGCGTCTCGACGTCCGGCGGCAACACCGAGTCCTTGTACCCCTGGTCCTGCCGGTCGAAGATCTCCCAGGAGGGCATGCTCACTACCCGGGCGTTGACGCCCTGGTCCGCGAGGACCTTGCGCGCCTCGACCGCGACGGAGACCTCGGAGCCGGTCCCTATGAGGATGACGTCCGGATTACCGCCGTCGGCGTCCTCCAGGACGTAGGCGCCCCGGAGAGCGCCCTCGGTCGCCTGCGGGTCCAGGGTCGGGACGTTCTGGCGCGTCAGGAGAATGGCGACCGGGCCGTCGGTCTCGAAGGTGGAACGCCACGCCATCGAGGTCTCGTTCGGGTCCGCCGGCCGGATCACAGTGAGGTTCGGTATCATCCTCAAGGCCATGTAGTGCTCCACGGGCTGGTGGGTGGGTCCGTCCTCGCCGAGCCCCACGGAGTCGTGGGTGAAGACCCAGGCCACCCTGGCGCCCATGAGCGCCGAGAGCCGGATGGCGGGGCGCATGTAGTCCGAGAAGATCAGGAACGTCGAGCCGTAGGGCCGGACCATCCCGCCGTGCAGGGCGATGCCGTTTACCGCGCTTCCCATCCCGTGCTCGCGAACACCGAACGCTATGTTACGCCCGGTGTAATAGGCGGAGAAGAGCCCGGCGTCCTCAAAGGAGGTGCTGGTGGAGGCCACCAGGTCGGCGGCGCCCCCGACCATGGTCGGCGTGTAGTGCTTGAAGGCGTTCATCACGGCCGCCCCGGCCTTGCGCGTGGCGAGCTTCTCGGTCTCCGACGGGTCCCACTTGGGGAGCTTCTCCTCGTAGCCGGGCTCGGGGTCCCCGCTCCAGGCCCGCTCCCACTCTTCGGCCAGTTGCGGGAACTCCTCGCTCCAGGCGGCGAAGCGGCCGTTCCACTCCTCCTCGAGCTCGCGGCCTTTCGGACGGCAGTCCATGTGCTCGTATACCTCGTCCGAGACGTAGAAGTGCTCGTCGGGGTCGAAGCCCATGGCTTCCTTGGCTGCCCGCACCTCGTCCTCACCGAGAGCCGCGCCGTGGGCGGCGGCGGTGTCTATGGCGTTCGGGGCGGGGTAGGCGATGTGGGAGCGCACGATCACCAGCGAGGGCCGCTCCTCCTCGTCGCGGGCCGCGGTGAGGGAGGCCTCGATAGCTTCGAGGTCTTCGGCGTCCTCCACGTACTGGACGTGCCACCCCTGCGCCTCGAAGCGCTTGGCCTTATCCTCGCCGTCGAAAGAGACGGCCGTGGTGCCGTCTATGGTGATGCGGTTGTCGTCGTAGACGTAGACGAGCTTGCCCAGGCCGTTCTGGCCGGCGATGGAGCCAGCCTCCTGGGCGACGCCCTCCATCAGGTCGCCGTCGGAGCAGATGGCGTAGATGTTGTGGTCGACTACCTCTTGCCCGATCCGGTTGTAGCGGCCCGCCAGGTAACGCTCCGCTATAGCCATTCCTACCCCGTTGGCGAACCCCTGGCCCAGCGGCCCGGTGGTCGTCTCCACGCCGGGAGTGAGAAAGTGTTCGGGGTGTCCCGGCGTCCTTGCCTCCCACTGGCGGAAGTTCTTTATGTCGTCCATCGTCAGGTCGTAGCCGGTGAGATGAAGCATAGCGTACTGGAGCATGCAGGCGTGGCCCGCCGAGAGGACGAAGCGGTCCCGGTCCGGCCAATCTGGATTTTCGGGGTTGTGACGCATCATCTTGGTGTAGATGGTGTAGGCTACCGGCGCCAGCGCCATCGCCGTGCCCGGGTGCCCCGAGGCCGCCTTCTCCACCGCGTCCATCGCCAGGGCCCGGATAGTGTTGACCGAAACAGCTTCTACGCTCTTGGATTTGAGTTCCATCTCTCCCCTTCTCTCTCGCCTCTTACTGGCTACTGCGTTTCACTACGCTTTGCGATCCGGCGCTATCTTACAAAGTACCATCCCGGCTCTGACGCTAAACCACTAGCCACGCCGGTTATTACCGCCTGAAGATAATGGTCTCCGAGGCTACACGCAAGAGAGGGCACGCCGCCTCGCAGGCAGGCCGCGTTGTTACCGGGACCGTCGCTCCCTAGAAGGGGATGTCGTCGAAGTCTTCTTCGTTGATGTCCACGTCATCCCGGCGTCCCCGCCGCTGGCCGCCGGAACCACCGGAGCCACCGGCCCCGCCGTCGCTGTCACCGGGACGTCCGAGAAACTGGACGTTGTCGGCGACCACGTCGACCTTGCTCCGCTTGGAGCCGTCCTGGGCCTCCCAGGTACGGTACTGCAGCCGTCCTTCGACGAGGATGGGGTCGCCCTTCTTCTTGTAGTTGGCGATCGTCTCGCCGAGCTCCCTCCAGGCCGAGATGTCGAAGAAGTCCACCTCTTCGTTGCGGGAGCGGACCCGGTTGACCGCCATACCGAAAGAGCAGACCGGCACCCCGTCGTTGGTAAACCGGAGCTCCGGGTCCCGCGTGAGGTTTCCGGCAAGGATCACCCGATTGAAGCTAACCATCTCTTTCTCCCTCCTGCCCGCTGTCGCTCGTCCGCTTTCGTGAAATGCCTTACAGAAGCATACCCTCTCTTGCCTGGCTCTAAAAGCCACATTCCGGCGAAATACGCCGAAATACGGGGTCAGTAGCCCGTTATTGCCACCTCGACCCGTCCGTCTTTTATGGTGGCGATCACGTCTCCGTCCTGGTCGGTGCGGAACACCTCGGCCCCCACGGTCTCGAGCCGGCGCAGGGTCTGCGGTGTGGGGTGTCCGTAGGGGTTCTCGCCAACGGAGATGACCGCGATCTCCGGCCGGAAACGGTTGAGGAAGAGGGGCGTGGTGCTGGTGCTTGAGCCGTGATGGCCGACCCGGAGCACGGTTACCGGCCCGGTAAACGGGCCCGTGCTCATGTACTCCTCGGCCCGGTTTTCGGCGTCACCGGTGATCAATACCCGAGCCTCGCCGAAGGCCAGCAGCAGCGCGACCGAGTCCTCGTTTGAGTCGCCGAAGAGGCCGCCCTCGGCCTCGGGCGGCGGGGAGAGCACCGTTACCTCCGTACCGCCCCAGTCCATGCGCTCCCCGGCCCGCACTTCCAGGACCTGCGCGTTCTCCCGCTGGACCGCACGCAGGAAGTTGTTAAAGGTCGTCGTCGCCGCGCTTTCGCCCGAGAGGTAAACCCTGGAGACGGGGAAGGCGTCGAGAACGTCCGGCAGGCCGCCGACGTGGTCGGCGTGTGCGTGGGTCGCAACGATGCCGTCGAGCTCTTCCACACCCCGGCTGCGGAGAAAGTCGACCACCCGGGACCCGGCCTCCGGAACCCCGCCGTCCACGAGGTAGCTCTCCCCGCCGGACTGTATGAGGGTCGCGTCCCCCTGGCCCACGTCGATAAAGCTTACGACCAGGGCGCCCGCGGGCGGGGGCGACGAGGCCTGGGCCGGCAGCAACCCGCAGGCGACCCCGAGCGTCAGGACCGATGCGCAAAGAACGCAAAGAAAGACCCGGCGTGCGGCGCGGCGTGCGAGGCCCGGGCCGTCCGCGGCCATTGCCTACCCGCGGTCTTCGGGGGTTAGGCGGTCTATCCAGTCGTCGGCCTCGATGCGGGTGAGATCCGCGAGCGGCTTGCCGATCTTCTGTTCCAGGCGGGAGACACCGTCCTCGCCGCGCCACTCCACCGCCAGGGTCCTCAGAAGCTCCACCTGGCTCTTGCGCGCCTTCTGCGAACCGCGCCGGCTCCTGGCGGGCTGGTCCGTGGCCTCGCCGGCGCTCTCCTGCTGGCCGTTGGGCGCAGCGCTCTCTACGGATCGGGGCCCGGCAGCGTCCGCCGGAACCTCTCCCTGGGCGCTCCCCCGGTTTCCCCTTTGGGTGTCCCGGATCGGCGTGGGACGCGGCCTCGCTGTCTGGTAGTCGGCGGACGGGGCTGCGCCGTCGTCTCCGTCGGAGAGCTCTTCGAGCGCCGTGGCCCCGACGTTCACCGCGTCGCGCAGGGCCCGGGCCTTGGCCCGGGTCTCGGCCATGCGCAACAGGTGCGGCACGATGTTGCGGCCCACGTTGTCGGGAGAGGCGTCCCCGATACCGCTGAACGAGCGCCCGTCCTCCATCTCGACCGTGGCCTTCACCACGGCCACCCGGCCGTTGGACTCGTCGGGGACCTGCAGAAGCTCGGTGTCGATGCCCTTGAGGCCGCGGCTGTGGGCCTCGTCGAGCAGGCCGGCGAACAGGACGTACTGCTTGCCCTGGCGGGTGATCATGAACTCGTCGCGCACTGTCTACGAACCTCCGTTCCGGGCCGTCTCCCGGTAGTCCCGGCCGGTGAGCTCTATGCCCTCGCACATGGCGATTATGCGGCTGGCCGTGCGCTCCCCGAGCTGCGCCGGCAGTTGCTCGGGGCCGATGTTGGAGGTAAAGAGCGTGGGCAGCGCCTCCCGGTAGCGGTGGTTGACGATAACGAAGATGCGCTCCTGCACCCACTCGGTGACCCGCTCGCTGCCGAGGTCGTCGAGCACCAGCAGGTCGGCGTTCTTTACCGCGGCCATCCACTCATCCATGTCCTGGCCCGGCTCTTTGTACGCGCCGCGCAGGTTGTCCAAAAGCTCGGGGACGGTGACGAAGAGGGAGGGCACCCGCTTGCGGGTCATCAGCTCGTTCATGACGGCGACCGCGAGGTGGGTCTTGCCGGAACCCACGTCGCCGCAGAAGTAGAGGCCCCGCCCGGCCTCCCGGTTCTCCTCCCAGGCCGCGAGGTACTGCTGGACCTTCTCGACCGCCTTCGTGGTGCCGGGCAGGTTGGCGAAGGGGTCGAAGTTCGAGAAAGTGTAGCCTTTCATGCGTTTGGAGAGCCCGCTGCGCTGGCGGAGGGTTTCGACGCGCGACTCGCGGCGCATGGCGGCCCACTCGCGCTGGTCGTTCTTTTTCTCGCACTCCGGGGTGCAGGGGTGGTGGTACCACTCGCCGGGCTTGCCGTACTTCCGCTGGAGCGCCGGCGGGAACTCCACCCACTCGACCTCCAGGTCCCGCCCGCAGTGCGGGCAGACCTCGTCGTCGAGCCTCAGCGCCTGCGCCGGCTGCGCCGCCCGGCCCTTACTCGCCGAAGAACCACCGGTAATCTTCCCGGCGTCGGGCAGCAGACCGTCGATCCTCTCCACCGCTCACCCCCTCCCTTAGCTTCATGGCCCCGCCTTTTACGGCGCCGCTCTGCTCGACCAGCCGCAGCCTCCGGTCCTGCTCGAAACGCTCCACGTCCTCGACCGTCTTGACGCCCCGCTCGACCCACCGCTCCAGGATGGAGCGCACGTAGCCCACCCGGCGGGCGTCCCGCTCGCTGGCGATCCTGAGCGCCTCCCGCACCACGTCGGGCGACATGCCGTCGCGCCCGCAGTAGCCGTTGAGGAACTCCACGATGTGCGGCGCCGGCAGGCTACCCATGAACTTGAAGTAGTCGTCCGGCGTCACGCCCTCCGGCGCGGCCCGGACCACCTCTACCTCCCGGGCGGGCACCTCCGGCTCCCGCGAGGCGCCCCGGTCCTGGCGAGCCTCCTTCCGGACGACCGGCGGATAGGCGGCCACCTCCAGCCAGCCATCGCGCTCGAACACGAACCCGGCCTCGATCAGGGTCTCGAAGGCAGCCTCGACGTTCTCCGGCGTCGAGCGCAGAAGCTCTGCCAGCTCGTCCGCCTCGATCGCTTCCAGACCCACGTCGGGCAGGACACGCAGAAGCTCGTAGAGGGCCACGGCCTCAGCCCCGAGGTGTGGCATCCAGCGGACGTAGAGCCGGGCACGCGCGCCGCGCTTCGGGCTCTCTCCGGGCGGTGTAAGCCTCACATGCTCCATCCTGACGTCAGTATACCGGCCCGGAGGCGGGCTCTCTACGTCCGGTTCACCGGGCTTCCATCATGTAGAGCAAAACGGCGTTCAGGATTAGGCCGAGTACCAGGCTCGCGACGCTGACGCCGATGGCTATGGCTCCCAACCTCCGGGCGCCCCGGGTGAGGCCGACCGCGCCGAGCACCATCCCCAGCGGGCCGAACAGTATCGGGATCAGGATCAGGGCCAGAGCCCCGGATATTATTCCGGCTATGGCCCAGTTGCGGCCCGGCTGCGGGGCAGTGTTTTCCATCTCCCCGGCCAGGCTAGTTGTCCTCCGCGCGGGGCTCCCGGGCGGGGAGGTCCCGGTCTGTTGGCCCGACACCGGGGATGAGGCCCTGGCCCGCGGCGAGCCCGAAAAAGACCACCGTCGTGGACAGAACGAGGGTCAGCGTGCCGAGCCGGTTGGCGCCGAGAAAGTAGCCCAGAATGCCGAGCCCGGCGCCCACCGCGCCGGACGTCACGCTCAACCCCGGACCCAGAAAGACACCCGCTACCCCACCCACGGCCAGCGCCAGCCCCAGCCCGCAGGCCAGCCGGCCCCAAAACTCGCCCGTCTTCTCGCTGCTACCCGCGTTCCCGGCGGGTTCTCTGTTCTCGCTCAAATCCTGTGCTCCACTCGTCGGTCGGTTGCTCTAGAAAAGAGCTTTCCCCCGGGGACATTAGTATAATCTTCGTCCTGTGAGGTTCACGCGCAAACTCCCGGGCGCCAACGAGGTCTTCCTACCCGACGGGCCCCCAAGGACCATGTACCGGCCCCTCCTCGAAGAGTTGGAGCGCACCGGCCCGGGCCGCTGGCCGGCCAAGCTCGACCAAGCGCGGAAGCTGCTGCTGGACGAGCAGCACGCCTTCGGGATACCGGACGGCGACAAGACCCACCCCACCGACCCTTTTCCGCGCCTGATCGCGGCGGGAGACTGGGCGCGCCTGGAGCGCGGGCTCTCCCAGAGGTTCCGCGCGATCAACGAGTTTCTGCGTCGCCTGGAGGCCGGGAAAGAAACGGTCGTGCCGCCGGAGGTCGTGGAGAGCAGCATCTTGTACGACACATCCTGGGAAAACCGCTTCGGCCCGGTGCCGGTGCGCCAGATCTCCTTCGACGTGGTGGCCGTAGAGGGCACCGGCGGCTGGGAGTACCTGGTCATCGAGGAGAACGCCAAGATGCCGGTCGGGCTCGCCCCCATGACCCGCCGCCGCAGGATCAGCCACGAGGTCTTTTTCCCCGAGTCCTACGAACAGCTCTCCGTGCGTTCCCTCGACGGCTGGCTCGCCCGCCTCGGGGACGCCCTGCGGGCCGCCTCGCCAAAGAACGCCGGAGCCACGCTGGCCGTGATCTCCGGCGGCCCCGACGACCAGTTCTACCTCGACCACCACATCTACGCCAGCGAGATGGACGCCATCCTGGCCGAGACGAAAGACGTGGAGGTGGACGCGGAAGGCTACCTGGCGCACCGGCCTACCGGACGCCGCATAGACGTGGTCTACGAGCGGGTGGACGAGGACCGGCTCTACTCCGAGGTGCCGGGCCTCCTGCGGTGTCACGTCGAGGGCAAGGTCCACGTCCTCTTCGCCCCGAACTCGGAGATCGTGGACGACAAGGGCGTGGGCGCGTTCGTCCCGGAGATGGTGCGCGCCTACCTCGGCGAGGAACCGCTTATAGACAACGCCCGGACGTGGTCGCTGGCCGTCGAGGACGACTACCGCTACGTCATGGACCACTTCGAGGAGCTGGTGGTCAAGAGCCGGGGCGGCTACGGCGGCAAAGAGGTCATGGTCGGACCGGAGGAGTCGAAAGGCTCTATCGAGAAGTTCCGCGGGATGGTCGAGAGAAACCCCATCGAGTACGTCGCCCAGGAGACCATCGACTTCTCCACCCACGTCCTGTGTGAGACGGACGAGAGCGGTTTCGTGCTGCGGGACTCCTACGCCGACTACCGGATGCTCGCGCTCGCCCCGGACCCCGAGGACCCGGACGTGGTCGAGATGGTTCCCGGATCTCTCACCCGGGTCGCGGCCCCCGGCAAACATGTGGTCAACATCTCCAGCGGGGGCAAGATGAAGGACACCTGGGTTCTGACGGATACGCCGTGAGCTACGGGGAGACCGTCCGGGAAGCGTTCAGGATAACGTGGCGCAACCCTTACCTGTGGTTCTTCGGTTTTTTCGCGGGCGGCTCGCTCGGGTCGGGTTTCAACGTGCCTTCGGGCGGTGGTTTCGGCGGAGACGAGGCCTCCTCCTTCGCCGGACGGGTACTATCCGGCAACGAGGTGGCCCTCATCCTGGGGCTCGTGCTGCTGGGGCTGCTACTCTTCCTCGCCTTCCTGGTGCTCACGGTAATCTCGAACGGGGGGCTGGCGGCGAGCGTCGCCGCCATAGACCGGGGCAACGAGCGTCGCTTCTCTTCCACCTGGAGGGCTGGCCTCTCCGTGTTCTGGCGTGTGGTGGGTTACTTCATCCTGTTCTTTCTGCTCGGCGTGGCTCTGCTGGTCTCGATCGTCTTGCCGCTCGGACTCCTGGTGGCGGGCGTGTTCGTCAGCACGGAGTCGGGCTCGGCCCGGATACTGACCTCCGTGTTCGCCGTCTTTGCGGGCATCCTGCTGGTGATCGTCACCCTGATCCCGCTCTTCATAATCTCGCAGTTCGCCCTACGCGGGATCGCGGTGGATGGAAAGGGCGTGTTCGCCTCTCTCGGCGACGGGTTCCGGCTTTTCCGGCGCGAGGTCGGCAAGAGCCTGCTGGTGTGGTTGATCTGGGTCGGGCTCTCTATCGGTACCGGGCTCGCGCTGGCGCTGGCCGCCCTCATCTTCGGGTTTCTGCTGTTCCTGCCCACCATGGTATTGGCGGCGACGGAATACACCACCGCCGCCGTCGCAACGGGGGCGGTTGCGGCCCTTATCCTGGTTCCGCTCCTGATCGTGGCCGCAGCAGCCGTCAACACTTTCCTGCACTCTTACTGGACGCTGGTCTACCTCCGGCTCGTCAGCCCGGAAGGTACGAGCCCCGGTACCGGAGTGTAATCCCGCACAGCGAACGAGCGAATGCTTCCGGGTATCATGCGCGGGCTGTGCCAGATCTCCAGAAAGGGTCAGGATAGATGAGACTCGACGGTAAGGTAGCGGTTGTGACCGGGGCTTCGAGCGGCATCGGCGAAGCTACCGCGGAAGCCCTGGCCGCGGAGGGGGCCACGGTGGTGGCTGCGGCCCGCCGGGAGGAGCGGCTGGAGAGCCTCCGGCGGCGCCTGGAGGAGTCCGGAGCCCGCGTGCTGACGGCCCGGTGCGACGTCACCGACGAGGACCAGGCTCACGAGCTTATCCGCACGGCCCGGGAAGAGTTCGGCCGCGTGGACATCCTGGTCAACAACGCGGGCGTGATGCTTCCCTCCAAAGTGGAGAAGGGCTTCTCCGACGACTGGCGCAAGATGTTCGATGTGAACGTGCTGGGGCTGCTCTACGCCACGGACGCGGCCGTGGAGGTCATGAAGGAGCAGGGCTCCGGGCACATCGTAAACGTCAGCAGCGTCGCCGGCCGGGTAAGCCGTCCGCCGTTCGGGGTCTACTCCGGGAGCAAGTACGCCGTCAACGCCATCTCGGAGTCGCTCCGGAGCGAGGTGGTGGAGTACGGTATCCGGGTCACGATCGTGGAGCCCGGCGCGGTCGTTACCGAGCTTACGGACCACATAACCGACGCCGAGGTACGAGAGGCGCTCTCGGGCGAGGAGTTCGAGAAGCTCCGCTCCGAAGACATAGCGAACGCAATCAGCTACGCCGTAACCCAACCGCAGCGGGTAAACGTCAACGAGATCCTGATCATGCCCACCGAGCAGGCGTGAGCCTCTTCTTCGGGGCGTTTGTATCCCGCAAGCGGCGTGGCACGACCCGAGTGCTGGAGGGCCGGTACGCTCAGGACCGCGCCGGAGAAGGCACGCTGCCGGGCTCCGGGCGTTCCTCTTCGGCCCGGAGCAACCGGTTCAGGGACTCGACCGCGACTTCCAGCTCGCCGCGGCGCGGCTCGGTGGTGGTGAAGTACCTCTGGATAAAGTTGCCGACCGCGATCGAAGGGCGGGTGTTGCCGAAGATATACCAGGCCTCGGAGATCAAGATAAACTGCAAGATCGCGTAACCCCACCAGTCCACCAGCGGGTCCAGGAGCGCGGCGAGGATTATGTAGGCGAGGATGTTGGTGCCGCAGCGGGGGTGGACGCGCCTGCTCCTCTTCGCGCCGTCGTACGTAACCTCTCCGTAGCTCTCGTAGGCGGCGACAGCCTTGTGCTCCGCGCCGTGGTAGCGGCCGATGGAGGTGAACTTCATCGCCGCGAAGAACAACAGCAGAAGCGGCAGAACGGGGAAAGCCGCGAAGAAGCCCAGGACGCCGCCTACGGCCCCGGTACCGCTGCCCATCTCCATCAGGCTCACAAAGAGCCACAGCAGGCCCAGTATGGCGGCGAAGAACAGGAGCGTCCACACGGAACCCACCACCTGCAACAGCAGCCGGCCCCAGAAAAACAGGGAGCGGATCACCGGCCAGCGGGACACGCGCCGTAAAACCGGGTTCTCGGCCTGCCCGATGTTCGAAGGCTCGACCTCGACGTGTATCTTGCCGTTCTTCCGGTAAGCGATGCTCACGTAGTTCGGCCCGTAGAGGTCCAGGCCATCCCAGCGGGCCATGCCTCCGAACTTCAGCCGCTCTTTCCCGTTCACCCGGGTGGTTTCGCCCGCCAAGACCTTCCCTTTTGACTAATGGAGTCTAAAACAAGAGGTAAAGATAGCACGTCGGACGGGGAAGGCTACGTTACGGAACAAAGACTTCAAGTGGCGGATGCGGACGGGGCGCCGTCGGCAGCGAAGCGCAGGAGTCCTTTTTCGATTTTGAGCTCCCGCACTTCGAGAAAACGGGTAGGCACCCCGCCCCGGACGAACTCCTCGTCTTCCAGCACGGCCAGGTGCAGCGGCAGCGTGGTCTCCAGGCCCACCAGTGCGAACTCGTCCAGCGCCCGCGCGCCGCGCCGGATGGCACCCTCCCGGTCGGCGGCGTGGACGACGAGCTTCGCCAGCAGCGAATCGTAGTGCGGTGGTACCCGGTAGCCGGTATACAGGTGCGAGTCGACCCGCACCCCTGGACCGCCCGGCGCGTTGTAGAACTCCACGGGCCCGGCCTGGGGCAGGAAGTTGCGGCGCGGGTCCTCGGCGTTGATCCGGAACTCGATGGCGTGCCCGCTGGCTTTCTGCATCCCGGAGCGCTCCAGGCCCTCGCCGGAGGCCACCTTCAACTGTTCGGCCACCAGGTCCACGCCGGTGACCATCTCGGTCACGGGGTGTTCCACCTGCAGGCGGGTGTTCATCTCGATAAAGTAGAACTCGCCCTCCGAGTACACGAACTCCACCGTGCCGGCGCCCTCGTAGCCCAGCGAGGAAACGAGCGCCGCCGAGGCCTCGATCATGCCGGCCCGCGCCTCGGGGGGTAGCCCCGGGGCCGGGGACTCCTCGACCAGCTTCTGGTAGCGGCGCTGGATAGAGCAGTCCCGCTCGGGGAAGGTCATCACGTTGCCGTGGGCGTCGGCGAGCACCTGCATCTCGACGTGCCGCAGGCGCTCCAGGTAGCGCTCGACGTAGACCGAGCCGTCGCCGAAGCTAGTCCCGGCCTCCCGGCTCGCCTCGGCGTGGGCGGCCTCGACCTCCGATGCGTGCCGGACCACGCGCATCCCCTTGCCGCCACCACCGGCGCTGGCCTTGATCACCAGCGGGTAGCCGACCTCGGCCCCGACCTGCCGGATCTCGGCGGCCCCCGCGCACAGCCCCTCGCTGCCGGGCGTGACCGGCACCCCGGCCTCGGCGGCGACCCGGCGGGCCGTCGCCTTGTCCCCCATCCGGGCTATCGCCTCCGAGGAGGGGCCCACGAACTTGATCCCGACGCGCTCGCAGATCTCCGCAAAGCGGGCGTTCTCGGCCAGAAAGCCGTAGCCGGGGTGGATGGCGTCCGCGCCGGTGAGCTCGGCGGCGGAGATGATGGCGGGGATGTTCAGGTAGCTCAGGCTCGCCGGCGGCGGCCCGATACAGACCGCCTCGTCGGCCAGCATCCGGTGCAGCGAGTCCTCGTCGGCGGTCGAGTAGACGGCCACCGAGCGGACGCCCAGCTCCCGGCAAGCCCGGATGACGCGCAGCGCGATCTCGCCGCGGTTCGCGATCAGGACCTTCCCGACCACCGGGTTGCTACCCTCCGGGCCGGAGGTAGATCAGCGGCTGGTCGTACTCGACGCCCTGGGCGTCCCCGACCGGTATCTCGACGACCTCGCCCGAGATGTCCGCCGGGATCTCGTTCATGAGCTTCATAGCCTCGACGATGCACAGCGTCTGCCCCGGCTCCACCCGGTCCCCGACCTCGACGTAGACTTCTTCTCCCGGCGCCGGGGCCCGGTAGAAGGTTCCGACCAGCGGCGAGCGCACCGCGTGCAGGCCGTTGCGCTCCGGGTCTTCGGTCTCCGGCTCCGGCTGCGCCTCCACCCGGGGCGCCGGCTGCGCGACGGGGGCCTCATGACCGGCCTTTACCGTGATCTCCAGGTCTCCCCGGCGGACCTGTATCTCGCCGAGCCCGCTCTCCCGCAGGAGGTCCACGAGCCGGCCAACGTCCTCCATAGGCAACCGGTGCTCTTCGTTCACCGCTCCGCGGCTCCGTGACGACTGTTGTTCGTTTCACACATAGCCTGAGATTCTACACGCCGCTGGGAAAGCCCGCCCGCGGTTGTACAATTTCCTGAGCTTATGGAGGAGCCGCCTTGAACATCCGAATACTCGACCCCCGCGTTGCCCAGCAAGTCGCCGCCGGCGAGGTCGTCGACCGTCCGGCGTCGGTGGTCAAGGAGCTGGTCGAGAACTCCCTGGACGCGGGGGCGGAGCGCGTGGAAGTGGAGATCGAGGACGGCGGCACCTCCCGCATCCTGGTCCGGGACAGCGGCTCCGGCATGACCCCGGAGGACGCGAAGCTCTCCGTGCTGCGCCACGCGACGAGCAAGATCCGGTCCATAGGAGACATCGAGGCTGTCACCACTTTGGGCTTTCGCGGCGAGGCCCTTCCCTCCGTCGCGAGCGTCTCGTCTTTCTGCCTGACGACCTCCACCGGCGAGGGGGCCGGGACGAAGATCGTCGTGGAGGGCGGCGGCGAGGCCGAGGTCTCGCCGGCTTCCCACCCGAAGGGGACGACCGTGCTGGTGGACCGCCTCCTCTACAACGTCCCGGCGCGCCGGGCGTTTCTCAAGGGCTCGCGCGCGGAACGAGCGGCGATCACGGAGGTCCTCACCCACCTGGCCGTCGCCCACCCGCAGGTCGCCTTCCGCCTCTCGGAGAAGGGCCGCGACCACCTCTCGCTGCCCGCAGCCCGGGACCTGCGCGAGCGGCTCGCCCAGCTCTGGGGCGTGGCTAAGGCTCGCGCCCTGCGCGAGGTGGAGTACGAGTCGGGGGCGTTCCGCATCACCGGATACGCTGCCCTGCCGAGCCTGACGCAGAGCAGCCGCGCCCACCAGACGATCTCCGTGAACGGCCGCTTCGTGCGGGCGGACAACCTCCACCGTGGCCTGGACGACGCCTACCGGACCACGGTCCCCGCCGGACGCTACCCGCCGGCCGCCCTGGACATCGTGGTGGATCCGCGCCGGGTGGACGTGAACGTGCACCCTACAAAGCAGGTGGTGCGTTTCTCTGACGAGCGGGCGGCCCGCGCCGCCGTGGCCACCGCCGTCCGCGAGGCGATCGAGTGGCGCCCGGCGGCCCCCGCCGCCTCCCCGCGCTCCGCCCCGCCCGCTTTCGTCCAGGAACGGTTCTCGGCCCCGCCGTCGCCCTACAGGCCGTCCCGCGCCGCGGAGAGCCAGCCCCCCTACCCGGCTGCGTCCCCCCAAAGTCTCCAGGAGGCGCGCGAGCGGATCTCCGAGGTCTCTCGTCCCCTCTCGGACCTGCTGGCCGCCGAGCCCCGGCCAGAACCATCACCGGAACCTCAAGAGCTACCGGAGAGAGGAGCGCTGCCGCCGCTAGAGGAGTTGCGCGTGATCGGGCAGCTCGGAGCCGGGTACATCCTGGTCGAAGAGCCGGAGGCGTTGTGGATCGTGGACCAGCACGTAGCCCACGAGCGCGCCATACTCGATCGGCTCACCGACTCCGACGAACCGGCCACGATGCAGAGCCTGCTCGTGCCCGAGGTCGTCGAGCTCTCGCCCGGCGAGGCGGAGCTGGCCGCCGAATCCCTGGAGGAGCTCGCCGTCTACGGCTTCGAGGCCGAGCCCTTCGGCCCCCGCTCCGTCCGGGTAACGTCCGTAATCTCCACCCTGGCCGACCGGGACGTGGCCGGCGGCTTCCGGGATGCCCTCGCCGCCGTCGCCGGCATCGGACCCGGCCACCGGCGCGAGGAGCGAATCCTCGCCACCATCGCCTGCCATTCGGCGGTAAAGATGGGTGACAGGCTCTCCCAGCCCGAGATGGAAGCCCTGATCAAAGACTGGCTCACCAGCCGCCTGCCGGCCACCTGCCCGCACGGCCGCTCCATCTGCTACCGCATCGGCCTGAACGAGGTCGCCCGCAAGCTCGACCGGCACTAGGGCTCTATGCCCGGCTGCGCCCGCGGCAGCACGTCCGTACCGAGCGCCAGCCTTACCGGTTAGATGATCCCGGCCGTCAACCTCGCACCCATCAACGCCGCGGAAACCAGACCCCCACCCGACCGCACGACCGTCATCCGCGCTCTCTCCGATTTCTTGTTTGGCGGCATCTTGTCGCCGTGGACGCTTCCAGGCCAGGTTCTACGGGGACGCTACGCACGCCTGCGCTGGGACGCGGGGTGCCGTATAAATACCGTTTGCAACCGCCCCCAGCCAACCCTGTCAGGAGGTTCTTGAGCAAGGCGAAATATAGATTGCTGGGCGCCCTGGCCGTCGCGGCGGCGGCCTCGATGTGGGGAACGCTGGGTTACCTGGCCAAGCTCCTCTACGATCAGGGCGTCTCCTTCGAGGCGCTGGTGGCCTTCCGGGCGTTCTTCGGGTGGCTAGCGGTGGCGGGTTTCGTGCTAGCTGTCCAGGGCGTGGGCACCCTGAGGGTCGGGCGGCGGGACCTGCTCTACCTGTTTTTCATGGGGTTGTTCGGGGTGGCGGGATTCTACCTGTTCTACTTCTACACGATCCAGGAGAGCACCATCGGGACGGCGGCGATCCTGCTCTACAGCTTTCCGGCGATGGTGGTGATCCTGGCGCGCGTGTTTCTGGGCGAGGCACTGACGCCGCCAAAGCTCCTGGCGCTGGTCCTGACCGTGGGCGGTATCTTCCTGGTGGCCGGCGCCCACGATCCGGCAAACCTGGAGGTGAGCCCGGGGGTGCTCACGACCGGGCTCCTCGCCGCGCTGACCTTCGGGCTGTACCCGATCTTCGGCAAGCCCGTCACCGGGCGGCTGGGCTCCTCGACCATACTGAGCTACGCCCTGGCGTTCGGGGCCTTGATCCTGCTGGCCGCCGCCGTCCCGACTCTGGACACCCTGGCCGGTCTGCCGCCAGGCTACTACGCGTTGCTGCTCCTGACGGCGGTGGCCCACACGGCGCTGGGGTACGCGCTGTACACGTTCGGGATACGCCGGTTGGAGGCCGGTCAGGCGGCGATTATCGCCACTTTGGAGGCCGTCGTCGCCGGCATCCTGGGGGTGGCGCTGCTCGGGGAAGAAATGACCTCCCTGAAGTTGCTCGGCGGCTTGCTGGTGCTCTCGGGGGCGGTGCTGGCCCAGGTCAGGCTTCGTAAGGTTCGCCCCGCGAACGCCCACGACGCAGCAGGGCGTCGACGCTGAAGCGGCCTCCGGGGGAAAGGGCTACGTGCAGCCCCAGGAGGAGGAGACCGGCGTCGCGGCCCAGGGCGTACCACACGCTGTCCGGCTCCTGCACACCCGCCCCGAAGCAGCCGCAGTCGACCTCCAGTCCCCGCAGAGCGCCCTGCGACAACGCCAGGATAAACAGCAGCATCAGGGCGTTCGTGGCCCAGGCGGAGAGTTTCGTGAAGAGGCCGGCGATCAGGTAGATACCCAGCAGGATCTCCAGATACGGCAGGCTGTAGGCGGAGAAGGTTACGAACCCCTCGGGAAGGTTCAGGCCGTAGGTGCGGATCGAGGCCGCGAGGCCGCCCGGGTCCAGGGCTTTGGTGATGCCAGCCACCAGCAGCACGCCGCCCAACACCAGCCGGGACACCATCGTCGCGGATGAACTGGTCAACAGGCTTCGCAAGCCGGAAGATCTGCTTTGGCCTTTCGCGTTCAAAGCGGTTACCATGTTACCTTACGAAACTTGCAGCGACCACAAGAAGGTTCTTATGACCCGCAACACCCTCTCCAGCAAAGGCCCCCGGAAGCCCAAAAAAGGATCCGAGCCCGGCAGCAACCGCACCATCGTGCTGGTCCTGGCCGGCTTTACGGCGGCGGCCATCGTCGTGATCGCGCTGATGGCCGTCTTCAGCGCCACCGGCGGCGAGAACGCCGAGAGCTTTACCCCCAACGACCAGGGCCTCCTGCCGGCGGGCTCCCAGGCCCCGGACTTCACCGCCGAGACGGTTGACGGCGGCAGCGTCTCCCTGGGCAGCGGAGACTACGACGCGACGATGCTGGTCTTCTTCGCGACCTGGTGCCCGCACTGCCAGAACGAGGCCCCGGTTATAAGCGAGCTGGAGGACCAGTACGAGGGGCTGCGCGTGGTGATGGTCGGCGTCGACGACGTACAGGGCGACACACCCGAGGCGGTCGGCGACTTTGTCGAGCGTTACGACATCTCCAGCCCGGCGGTCTACCAGCCGTCCCTGGGGCCCGAGTACCAGATTTCGGGCTACCCGACGGTCTACGTCCTCGATGGGAACCGGGAGGTAGTGGCTGCCAACGCGGGTGAGGCGCCGAGGGAGGTCTTCGAGGGATGGATAGAGGAAGCCCTCGGCGCCTGACGGGCAGCCGACGCGCCCGGAGGAAAAGGAGATGGCATGCCGATAGAGTTCAACGGTAGCGGAGGCTACACTTTAGGCGTCGAAGAGGAACTGCATATCGTCGACGCCACTACCGGGGAGTTGGTCTCGAAGATAGAGGAGATCATGGCCCGCCTCCCCGAAGACCTGGCGGAGCTTATCTCCTACGAGCTGTTCCAGTCCGTCCTGGAGACCAAGACCCCGGTCTGCAACACCGCCGCCGAAGCCCAGCGTCACCTGCGCGAGCTGCGGGGCCGGGTCGGCTCGTGGGCCGCCGCGTGCGGCGCGTCGCTGGCCTCCGCCGGCACCCACCCCTTCTCCCGCTACCAGGACCAGAAGGTGACGGAGCAGGAGCGCTACCGCAAGGTCATAGAGACCCTCCGGTGGGTGGCCGAGCGGGAGGTCATCTTCGGCCAGCACGTCCACGTCAGCGTGCCCGGCCCCGAAGAGGCGATCGTGGCCCACAACCGCCTTTCGGAGTACGCGCCGCTGCTGCTGGCCCTCTCGGCCAACTCTCCGTTCTGGCAGGGGATGGACACCGGCTTCGAGTCGAGCCGGGTCAAGATCTTCGAGACTTTCCCCCGCGCCGGCCTCCCACCCGCCTTCCCCGACTACGCCGCATTCGAAGACTACGTGGACCTCCTGGTCTCCGCCGGGGCGATGGACGACTACACTTTCTGCTGGTGGGACGTGCGGCCCCACCCGAAGATAGGGACTATAGAGCTGCGCATCCTCGACTCCCAGACTACCCTTTCTGCGGCGGTCGCCCTCACGGCCCTCACCCAGTGCCTGGTCCACCGCATGCTGGAGGACGGCGCCTCTGGAGAACCCTACAACCAGACGGTGGCCGAGGAGAACCGGTGGCGCGCCTCCCGCCACGGCATGGACGCCGCCTTCTACAACGCGGAGGACAGGACCACCACCCCGGCCCGCGAGGCGGCTCGCGAGCTCGTCGAGGAGCTGCGGCCCCACGCCCAGGACCTCGGCTGCGAGGACGAGTTGGAAGGGGTTACGGAGATCATCGAGGGCGGCACCGGCAGCCAGCGTCAGCGTCAGATCTACGAGGAGAGCGGCGACTTCCTCGACGTGGTCGCCTACCTGATCGAAGGTACCCGCCCGGCGCTGGCTGAGGAGCCGAGCTAGCCCGGGCCTCCACCAGGCTCGAGCCACCCCCGCCGGTCGGCGGAGTACCAGACGTCGTCGTAGCCCCTCCAGTGAACCCTTCCCCGGAAGGTCAAACCCGCCTTCTCCATGACGCGCCGGGAGGCGGTGTTGCGCGGGTCGCAGACGCTGATAATGCGCGGCAACTCCAGCCGTTCGAACCCGTGGCGCAGGCTCGCCAGCGCCCCTTCGGTGGCGAACCCCCTTCCCCAGAACCGCTTCTCGAGCCGCCAGCATACTTCGACCTTGTGCTCGTCCACGGGCCAGTCGTCGTGATGTTCGAGGCCGACAAAGCCAATAAATTCGCCGCCCGCCTTTTCTTCCGCGGCCCATAGGCCGTAGCCACGCCGCTCCCAATGGTACACGAAGCGCTCTATCTGGCGCGCGGATTCCTCACGGGTAAGCGTGCCGGGCAGGTAACGCATTACCTCCGGGTCGGCGCAGAGGCGGGCGTAAGGGTCGAGGTCTTTCTTCCTCCACCGGCGGAGCAGGAGCCGGTCGGTCTCTATCTCCGTCATCCGGCAACTACTCTCCCTCAAAGCCCAGGCTCCACACGCGGTCGAGGTCGTAGTTGGAGTAGGTGCGAAAGGCGACCATCGTCTCCGTGCGGGCCACACCGGGGACCTGCGCGATCCTCTCCGGAACGATCTCCGCGAGCCGCTCGAAGTCCGGGATGCGGACCATGACCACCAGGTCGTAGGGGCCGGTTACGGAGTAGACCTCGGTGACGCCCTCTATGGCGAGCATGGCCTGGGCCGCCTCCTGTACCCGCTCTCCCTCCGTCGTGACGAGCACTACCGCCGTTACCATACCGGCTCCTCCCTGTGTCCTCACATCCCGAACGTAACCCACCCGGCCAGGACGTTGTCGTCCGTTTGCTCCTCGTGCTCCACCGGCCCGACCTCCACGGTCACCTCGGCGGTCTCGTTTAGCTCCCCGGGCCGGAAGCCGCCCAGCTTCACGGTCGCCGTCTCCCCGGAGCCTACCTCCTCGACGACTTTCTGGTTGGCCTGGCGACCGCCCCGGGTGTCGAGCGTGACCTCCACGGGCACACCGGTCTCCGCCGCCTCGCCGTTGTTGCTCACGGTAACGGTGAAGACGGGCTCCTGGGAGCCGGAGAGGACGACCGTTCCGCCCGCGAAGAGCTGCTGCCCGGCCACCTCCATGCCTGCGATGGACACGTCGTGCAAAGCGCCCGGGTCGCCCCGGGCATCCGGCGCGGCCGCGTCGTGGCCCAGCGCCCCGTAGTCCATAAAAGGCCGGGGCTCTTCCAGGTAGCTCCTGTCCTCCTGCTGGCCCGCCGACTCCAGGGCCCGCTCGGTAGCCGGGAAGTAGTGCTCGATAGCCAGGACGTCGCTGGTCCCGTAGTCCTCGACCGTCGCGGAGAGCGCCTCCTGAAAACCCTCCGCATCGCCGGATGCCGCCTGGTGCAGCCGCCCGGTGGCCGCGGCCCGGACGCCCAGGGTGCTGACCAGGTAGTGGTGGGCCTCCTCGAACTCCGGCGGGACCTCCCCGTTCTCTAGCGCCTGCCGGTGGTAGCTCCGGCTCTCGTCCACCGCCTGGGAGAGGGCTTCCCCGTCCATTTGCGCCGGGTTCCCGTCCGCGTTTTGCACGAGAGGCTGGAGCTTCTCCCGGCCCAGGTTAGACGAGTCGCTCAAGAGGCTGTTGGCGCTCATCACGTACTTGCGCACCTGGGTTGCCTCCTGGGTCGCCACGCAGCCCCGGGCCACGAAAAAGATGAACAGGGTGGCGAGGACCAGGAACAACAGCCCTCCAAAGAGCGTAACCGCCGCCGGGAGCGTCCTCCGGGCCGGTTGCCGGATCGAACGCGAGGGTCTTGCGCCGCGTCCCCTGGAAGCGGCCCTGTGGCTTCTACGTTCTATAGGAACCCTCCTACAGACGGTGTGGGCGAGGGGGGACTCGAACCCCCACGTCCTCTCGGACACTAGACCCTGAACCTAGCGCGTCTACCAATTCCGCCACTCGCCCGCCGGAACCGTTCTGGAACCTGCAAGATTGTATCAGCCGGAGGGCCGGTAGGCTAATCATCCGGCGTCCCGTCCGGGAGCCCCGGGAGCCTGCTCAATGGCATTAGTAACAAGCTCGAAAGAACCTATACAATACTTCTTACGTGGCCGAGACACGCTACATCGAGGGCCAGGACCGTTACCGGCTGGCAGAGGTGGTCGGACGCGGCGGTTTCGGGACCGTCTGGCGGGCCCGGTCGGCGGACGGTGA
>SIRX01000027.1 GCA_004563715.1 Actinomycetota bacterium
GCGAGGTACTCGATGATCTCGAAGGCGAACTCCCGGACCTCGCCGAGGTCCTTTACCCCGTAGGGTACCCGCGCGGTGTCGCCGAAGTACACCGTGTGCTCGTATGGGAGGCGGTCCTGGATCTCCGCCAGCACCGTCAGCCCGCCGACGCCCGAGTCGAAGACACCTATGGGACGTGGATCGCTCACGGAACGTGATTATATCCAGTTTGCAGATGGTTTTACGCTGGACGCCGGGACAGGTCCTCCAGCGCGTCCACGGCTAGCTGCGCCATCAACTCCGTTCCGGGCGCGAGCGCCGATTCGTCTACGTCGAACCGGGCGTCGTGGAGTCGCTTTTTCTCGCCCGTCCTGGGCTCCGCCGTGCCGAGCCGGAAGTAAGCCCCCGGGTACCTTTGCAAGAACCGTCCGAAGTCTTCCCCACCGAGGGAGGGCTCGACCTCGACCACCGAGTCCTCGCCCAGCAACGCCTGGGCCGTCTTGCGCACGCGGGCGGCCCACTCCGGCGTGTTCAGCGTGGCCGGGTACCCGTCGTGGTACTCGATGTATGCCCCGGCCTCCATAGAGGCGGAGACGCCGTTTACGATGGCGTAGAAGCGGTCCTTGACCCTGGCCTTTGTCTTCGGCGAAAAGGTGCGGACCGTTCCCTCCAGTTCTACCTTCTCCGCGATCGCGTTGTACCGGGTGCCGCCGGAGATCCTCCCGACGGTCAGCACCGCCGACCGCAGCGGGTCCACGTCCCGGCTTACGATGCTCTGGAGGCTGTTGATCACCTGGTTGGCCACCACGATGGCGTCCGTGCCTTTGTGCGGCTTGCTCGCGTGTCCTGCCCGCCCCTCTATTACGACCTTGAAGCGGTCGGAAGACCCCGTTATCGCTCCCTCGCGAACGCCGACCTTTCCAACCGGAAGGTCGGGCCAAACGTGCTGGGCGAAGATGGCATCCGGTTCACGCCCCTCGAACACGCCCTCCTTCATCATCTCCAGCGATCCGCCCCTTGGCGAGTTCTCCTCGGCCGGCTGGAATACCAGCAACACCCGCCCGGGCAACCGGTCCTTTACCTCGTTCAGCAGCCTTCCCGCCCCCACGAGCATCGCCGTGTGGGCGTCGTGGCCACAGGCGTGCATCACGCCTTCGTTCTCCGAGACGAAGTCGTGGTCGTTCTCCTCCCGGATCGGCAACGCGTCCATCTCCGCCCGCAATGCCACGGTTCGGCCGGGCTTTCCACCCTCGATGCTGGCGAGCACGCCCGTTCCCGCGTAGCCCGCGCTAAACGGTATCCCGTACTCTTCCAGCCGCTCCTGAACCACCCTGGAGGTGTTGTGCTCCTGCTCGCTAAGCTCCGGGTGCCGGTGCAGGTAACGCCGCAGGGAGATAACGTCTTCTAAGTGGGATGGCTTGTCTTCCGATACCAGGCGCACGGCGGCTCCTCTCCAGGGGGCTGGCTACGGAGAACTCTAGCGCCAGCACGGGCGCCGCGCCACGAGAAAGTGGAGGCGGCGGGACTCGAACCCGCGTCCGCGAGCGCGCCGTCCGTGAGATTCTACGAGCGTAGCTCCCGGTTTCGTTTCGCCTGCCGCCGCGGACCGGGGCGCCGCAGCGGGGCTAGCCCGTTTAGTGTCCCCTCAAGGCCCCGGGTCCAGGACCAGGAGGGTGAGCCCACTCAATGACACCGGGAACCGGGCCGTGGGCCGCCCGGACCGATGAGCTGCTTTTATTTAAGCAGCTAGAGCCATCTCTCGATCGCCGTGTATATTTAGGTGCCGGCGTTTTACGAGTCTCCAGCAAACTCGGCTCGTCTCACTGGACGCAGTCCGCTCACGTCGAAACCTGTACGCCCCCGTGAAACGTTTATTTTACCATTTCGCGGTTCCGGATCAACGCCTCAGGCGCTCTTTCATGGCGCGCTCGATCTCGCGGTTGACGGTCTTTTTGGCGATCTCGCGGCGCTTGTCGTACTCTTTTTTGCGGCTGGCGACGGCGAGTTGCAGCTTGATCATGCCGTTCTTGCTGTAGAACTTGAGGGGTATGAGCGTTTTGCCGTCCTCCTGGCTCTTGCCGGTGAGGCGGTCTATCTCTTTGCGGTGCAGCAGGAGCTTGCGGTCGCGGGTCGGCAGTTGCTCGGCGTGGCGGGCGTTGGCGTAGGGCGAGATGTGGGAGCCGATCAAGAACGCCTCCCCGTCCCGCACCCGGACGTAGCTCTCCTTGAGGTTGGCCCGGCCACCCCGCACGGACTTGACCTCCGGCCCGGTAAGCGCGATCCCGGCCTCGTAAGTCTCCTCGACGTTGAAGTCGTGCAGCGCCTTTTTGTTGCGGGCGAAGTCCGTCATATCCGTTGCACCACCCTGAGCTCGGCCCGCTGCATCAGCGGGAGGACGTCCAGTAGCTCTACCATCACCCGGTCGCCGACCTTGTAGGAAGCTCCTATGGCGTCGTTGGAGAGCACCACCCCGCTCGGCTCCAGCTCCCACCAGCCCGGGAGCTTGCTGACGTGCACCAGGCCCGTCGCCCCGGTCTCCAGCTCTACGAAGAGGCCAAAGACCGTCGTGCTCACGATTATTCCTTCCAGCGTCTCCCCCACGCGGTCCCGCATAAGCCACATCAGCGTGTACTGGTCGGCGGTGCGCTCGCAGATCATGCTGCGGTACTCCCGCTCGGAGATGTGCGCCGCCACGTCCGGGAGGTCCGCCGGGGGCTCACCGTCCAGCAGCGCCCGGTGGACCAGCACGTCGGCGTAGCGCCGGATCGGGGAGGTGAAGTGGGTGTAGTTCTCCAGGGCCAGGCCGTAGTGACCGCTGTTCTGCGGTGTGTAAAGCGCGCGGGGCAGGGAGCGCAAGATCAGGTAGTTCACCGCGTCCGACTTGGCCTTCTGGGCGATGGTGCCGAGGTTCTCCGGCGTCGGCTCTACCTGCAGCCCGATGGCGGCGAGCTGCATACCCAGCCGCTCCAGGTCCTCGGGCTCCGGCCGCTCGTGAACCCGGAAGACCCCGCCGCCCCGCCGGAGCAGCATACCGGCCACGGCCTCGTTCGCCAGCACCATCAGCTCCTCGATCAACTCCCGCGCCGGGGTCGAGCGCCGGACGCCCGCCGACAGCGGCACGGTCTCCGGGTCCAGCTCGTACTCCGGTTCCCGGCCGCCTAGCTCCAGCTTGCCCCGGAGCGCGGCCTTCATCTTGAGCCTGCGGGAGAGCTCGTGCGCCGCCTCGACCAGTTCCGGTTGCTCGACCATCCCCTCCTCGCGCAGAAAGGCGTCCACGCCCTCGTAGGTGAGGCGTGCGTCGCTCCGGATGAGGCTCCGGTACACCCGGCTCTTGCTCACCTCCCCGGCGGCGTCCACCTCGATCTCGGCCGTAACGGTCGCCCGGTCTGTGTGCGGCCTGAGGGAACACACGTCGTTCGAGAGCCGCCGCGGGAGCATCGGGGCCACCGTCCCCGGCAGGTAGACCGAGTTGCCCCGCCGGGCGGCCTCCCGGTCCAGGGCGCCCCCCGGCTCCACGTAGTGGGTAACGTCGGCGATGTGGACCCACACCCGGTAGCCTCCGGCGGTGCGCTCGACGGAGATGGCGTCGTCGAAGTCCTTCGCGTCCGCGCCGTCTATCGTGACGGCGGGGAGTTCCCGGAGGTCTTTCCGCTCGCCGGGCGGCTTGCTCGCCACGGCCTCGGCCTCCGCTTCGACCTTCTTCGGAAAATCCCGGGAGGTCTCGACGGAGGCGAAGAGCGCCGCGTAGACGTTGCGCGGGTCTTTCGAGGAGCCGATGACCTTCGTCACCTCACCCCGCAACGCCCGGTTCTTCTCCCGGGCGTTCACGAGCACGATGTCCCCCGCCTCCGCGCCCCGGCGCAGCTTCCGGGCGACCAACACCGGGCGGCGCTCCTCCACGAAAAGGGGGTCCGCCACCGAGTACTTGCCGCGCCGGATCAGGACGGCCGGCAATATCATGGCCTATCCTTGATTTGAAATTTCATGCATGACACCCGATGAGTCTACCACGGGGCAAGCCGTCCGCCGGTGGGCTTTTTCGCTGCGCCTCCGGCCGGATGGCGTGGCGGTCCCGCGCCCCACGGGCCCTGTCAGGAAGCTATATCTTCAGGAAACGCCGCATAGAGAGGAAGCTCCCGAGAACCCCGATAGACGCCCCGGCGAGCAGCAGAACGCCCAGGACGAACAGGGAGTTTACGGCCGTCACCGAGATCGGAACGAACGGCAGGGCCGTCCCCGACCACTCCACGAACAGGGAGTTCAACCACAGCACGGCCGCCGCCGCGAGCCCTCCCCCGACAAGCCCCTGAGCCAGACCCTCGAACAGGAAAGGAGTCCGCACAAAGCCATCCGAAGCCCCCACGAGCTTCATCACCTCGATCTCCTGGCGCCGGGCAAAGATCGAAAGCCGGATGGTGTTGGAGATCAGCAGCACGCTGGCCACGAGGAACAGCGCCGTGGCCCCGTGGAGGCCCCAGATCACGTAGCTCGTCACCGCGTCGAGGCGCTCGATCGTGCGCTGCGGGTAATCTATGTTCTCCACGACCGAACGCTCACCCTCCAACCTCCGGGCCACGTCGTCGGCGGCACCCGGGTCTTCTAGCTGTATCTGCAACGAGGCCGGCAGGAAATCGTCTCCGAGATCCGACACGATGTCCGGCCGCTCGGAGAACGTCTGCCGGAATCGCTCTACCGCCTCCTCCCCGGAGACGTAGGTGACCTCCGAGACCTCCGGGTAGCCCTCGACGGTCTCCCGTACCCGGTCCATCTCCTCCTGTGAAGCGTCCTGGAGGAAGAAGGCCTCGACGCTCACGTCCTGGCGCACGGCGGATACGACACCCTCCACGTGGGCGCTGACCAGCAAACCCACGCCGAGCACCAGCAGGCAGATAAACGTCGTGACAACGGAGGTAATGCTCATCAAGGGGTTCAACCGCATGTTCTTGAGGGCCTCCCGCAGGGAGAAGCCCAGGTTAAACCTCATCGGCGTAGGCCCCCTTTACCTTGTCCCGCACCACACGCCCGTCCTCCAGGGCCACGACCCGTTTCTGCAGGGCATTCACCATGTCCCGGTCGTGGGTGGCGACGACGACCGTGGTGCCGATGCGGTGGATCCTGTCCAGAAGCTGCATGATGTCCATGCTGGTGTCCGGGTCCAGGTTGCCGGTCGGTTCGTCGGCTATGAGTATGGGCGGCTGTGAGACAAAGGCCCGGGCGATGGAAACCCGCTGCTGCTGCCCGCCGGACAGCTCGTGCGGGTACTTCTCGCTCTTCTCGGCCAGGCCCACGAGGGAGAGTATCTGGGGCACCTTGATCCGGATCGAACGCCGGCGCTGGCCCGTGACCTCCATCGCGTAGGCTACGTTCTCCGCCGCGGTCTTGTTCGGCAGGAGCTTGAAGTCCTGAAAGACGCACCCGATGTTTCTCCGGTGGTGCGGAACCCGCCGCCGCGGGATAGAGGCGAGCTTCGTGCCGTTGACCGAGATCGAACCGGCCGTCGGCTCTACCTCCTTGAGGATCAGCCGCATGATCGTGGACTTGCCCGAGCCGCTCGCCCCCACCAGAAAGACGAACTCTCCGGCCTCTATCTCCAGGTCTACCCGCTCCAGGGCCACGGTGTCTCTGCCGTAGACTTTGGTGACGTTGTCGAACAGGATCATCGCTTCTCCCATCGTGGGCTCCGGCCAACCGCGCGGCTCGCACCCACCAGCTGGCGGTCTGCCCTCCCGGACTTTCGAGTCCCTGCCGCTGAGGCGCCGTGATCCGGGTTCCACCTCCAGAGACCCGCCGGACCCGGCAGAAGATAGCAGCCGGGGCCGGCGTTATCAACCGTCCGGGCTGTCGCCACCGAGCGGGATGCGCCGCAGTTCACCGAAGAGGACCAGGTGGCCGTTCTCGACCTCGACCTGGGAGATCCGCGCGTCGTAGGGCAGGTCGTCGAGCAGGTACTGGAAGTCGGCCTGGGCGAGCAGCCTCTCCGAGATGCGGTCCGGGACGGAGATCCCGAACGCCGACACCCGCCGCGGCTCGAAGACCAGGCTCTGCCCCCGGACCTCCAGGCCGCCGCGCACGGCCACCGGAACGTCTACGCCCAGTACCTCCGCGCCGGACTCGACGGTTACCCGGTCCTTCTCCAGCTCTACGCCTTCTATGGAGATGTCCTCCGTGGACTCCCGCGCGATGCGGGCCACCTCGTCTTCGTCCACCTCCATCCTTAGCGTCCCGGAGAGCGGTTCCTCGCTGGCGAGCTGCCCGCCCCGAACGCTTCCGAGCACGTCGAGCTCGAACGGGTCCAGGTCTATGGTGACCCGCTGCGGCCGTACGCCCCCGAAGTCTCCGTCGTTTAGCACCACCTGGCCTTCGGCGAACTCCCCGGCGAAGATCCTGGGCGGGGGCTCGCTCCTCAGGTCCACCTCCGGCGCGGCCCGCAGCCCGAGGCCGTTCTTTATGCTCTGGCCGAAGAGGTTCCCCAGGAGCGGCGGCAAGAACGTGTACGACCCCACCAGGAGCATCGCCGCCAGCAACAGGAGCCCGCCCGTCGCCAGCAACAGGAGCCGGCGGTCCGGCACCGGGGCACCCGCCTTTCCGTCCTTCCGCCCCCGGTAATCGCTTCCGCCACGGCCGCCGCCGGCAGAGGCCTCCGGCGGAAGCCGGCGCGGCTCACCGGGCATGAAGACCTAGACCGGGCCCCGCGTAGTGGCCCGGCTCTTCAAGTAAGCGTAGATAAACGCGTCCAGGTCGCCGTCGAGAACGCGGTCCACGTCGGCGGTCTGCTCGCCGGTCCGCAGATCCTTCACCAGCTTGTAGGGGTGGAGGACGTAGGACCGGATCTGGGAGCCCCACTCGATGTTGGCCTTCACACCGCTCTGGGCCGCTATCTCCCGCTCCCGCTTCTCCTGCTCCAGCTCGAACAGCCGGGCCCGGAGGATGCGCATGGCGACCTCCCGGTTCTGGTGCTGGCTGCGCTCGTTCTGGCACTGCGCCACGAGCCCCGTGGGCAGGTGCGTGATCCTCACCGCCGAGTCGGTCTTGTTGACGTGCTGCCCGCCCGCCCCCGACGCCCGGTAGGTGTCCACCTTGAGGTCCTTCTCGTCCACCTCGACCTCGACCGCGTCGTCGACAACCGGCGCCACCGCCACCGAGGCGAAGCTCGTGTGCCGCCGGGCGCCGGCGTCGAACGGGCTGATCCGGACCAGGCGGTGCACCCCCCGCTCGGCCGAGAGCAGCCCGAAAGCGTACTCGCCGCTGATGTTGAAGGTGGCGCTCTTGATGCCGGCCTCATCCCCCTCTGTCGCCTCGATAACCGACAGGTCGAAGCCCCGCCGCTCGGCCCACCGACGGTACATCCGGGCGAGCATCTCCGCCCAGTCCTGGGAGTCCACCCCGCCCGCGCCGGAGTTTATGGTGAGGATCGCCGCTCCCTCATCGTACTCGCCGGAGAAGAGCCGGGCCACCTCCTGCTCCTCCAGAAGACGCTCTATCCGCCGGAACTCCTCCGCGACCTCGGGCAGCAACTCGTCTTCCTCTTCGGCCAGCTCCAGCAACTCTTCGGTGTCGGTCAGACGCCCCCGGAGATCCTCCAGCAGCTTCACGCGGCCTTCGAGGCGCGAGAACCGGGAGGAGACTTCCTTGGCTTTCTCCGGGTCGTCCCAGAAACCGGGGCGGCTCATCTCGTCGGCCAGCTCGGAGGCGTTTTGCTGGAGGCTGCCGAGGTCGAAGAACGCCTCCAGCTCTGCCAGGCGCTTCTCCAGCTCCGCGGCTTTCTCGTTGAGCTCGGTCACTAACTCGCCCGCACCTCCGGACCAAGCGGCGGGGCGCCGGGCGCCCCGTGGCATTTCTTGTACTTCTTGCCCGACCCGCAGGGACAGGGCTCGTTGCGGCCCGGTTTTTTCTCTACCTGCCGGGGGGCTTTAGGTTGTGGGTCGGGTTCCTCCCCACCGCCGCTGTAGGAGTAGCTCTCGACCTCCTGCTGCTCGGGGAGCTCGATGCGCTCTATGCGATAGATGTACGTAACGTAGTCTTCTTTGAGCCCCTGCTCCATCTCCACGAACAAGTCGTATCCCTCACGCTTGTACTCCACCAGCGGGTCGCGCTGGCCCAGCCCGCGCCAGCCGATGCCCTCGCGCAGGTAATCCATGTCGTAGAGGTGATCCCGCCAGCGCGAGTCGACGACCGAGAGCAGCGTGTGGCGCTCCAGGTCCTCGAAAGACCTCACGCTCCCTTCCTGGAGGACACCCCGTTCCTCCAGCTTGGCCGTGCGTTCCTCCCACTCGGCCTTGCGTCCCTCCAGCCGGTTTCGGGCGTCGTCGAGGATCATCTCCAGCACCTGGTCGCTGGACATCTCCTCGATGTTCTGGTCCGCCAGGAGGTCGTCGTAGTCGTAGAAGCGGTTCAACTCGGCCGTGAGGGCGTCTACATCCCACTCCTCGGGATACACGCTGCCGGAGACAAAGCGCGAGACCACGTCGGTGAGCACGTCCTCGACGTAACCCCAGGTATCCACCTCCTCGCCCATGAGGATGTCGCGCCGGAGAGCGTAGATCACCTCGCGCTGCTTGTTCAGGACGTCGTCGTACTGCAGGATGCGCTTCCGGGCCTGGAAGTTCTGGCTCTCTACCTGCTCCTGCGCGCGCCGGACGGAGGAGGAGATCATACCGGCCTCTATCGGCACGTCGTCCTCCAGACCGATGCGGTTTATGACGTTCTGCATCCGCTCCCCGCCGAACAATCTGAGCAAGTCGTCCTGGAAAGACAGGTAGAACCGCGACTCGCCGGGGTCGCCCTGGCGCCCGGAGCGGCCCCGGAGCTGGTTGTCTATCCGGCGGGACTCGTGCCGCTCGGTGCCGAGCACGTAGAGGCCGCCCAACTGCGATACACCCTCGCCGAGCTTGATGTCCGTGCCGCGCCCGGCCATGTTGGTCGCTATCGTAACCGAGCCCTTCTCCCCAGCCTCGGCGATGATCTCCGCCTCCCGCTCGTGGTGCTTGGCGTTGAGGACGTTATGCCTGATGCCCCGCCGTTTGAGCAACCCCGCAAGCTGCTCGGAGACGTCTACCGAGGTGGTGCCGACCAGCACCGGCTGGCCCTTCTCGTGGCGCTCGATGATGTCCTGGAGCACCGCGGCGTACTTGCTCTTCTTGGTCTTGTAGACCAGGTCGTCTTTGTCCTCCCGGATCATCTCCTTGTGCGTCGGGACGGAGACGACCTCCATCTTGTAGATGTGCATGAACTCGTCGGCTTCGGTGGCCGCCGTGCCGGTCATGCCCGCGAGCTTGTCGTACTGGCGGAAGTAGTTCTGGATCGTGACGGTGGCCACGGTCTGGTTCTCTTCCCGGATCTCCACGCCTTCTTTGGCTTCGATGGCCTGGTGGAGCCCCTCGGAGTAGCGCCGCCCCTCCAGGACCCGCCCCGTGAACTCGTCCACGATAAAGACCTGGCCGTCGCGCACGATGTACTCGTCGTCCTTGCGGAACAAAGTCTGCGCCCGCAGCGCCTGGTTGAGGTGGTTGACCAGGTTGCGGTTCACGTCGTCGTAGAGGCTCTGGTCTTTCTCGCCTTCGTTCTCCGCCCGCTTGAGGAGCCCCATGTTCCGGAGGTTCTCCTCCACCTTCTCGATGCCGCTCTCCGTCGGGGCGACCTGACGCTTTTTCTCGTCCACCTCGTAGTCCTCACCCTCTTTGAGGCGGGGGACGACGGAGGCGAAGCGGTAGTAGATGTCCGCCGCGCTCTCGGGCATGCCGCTGATAATCAGCGGCGTGCGGGCCTCGTCGATGAGTATCGAGTCGACTTCGTCCACGATGGCGTAGTTGAGCTCGCGCTGGACGAGCTGGTCCACGGAACTGGCCAGGTTGTCGCGCAGGTAGTCGAACCCGAACTGGGCGTTGGTGCCGTAGGTGATGTCGGCGTTGTACGCCACCCGGCGCTCCGGCGCCTGCATCCCGTCCTGCAGGATGCCGACTTCGAGCCCCAGAAACTCGTAGATAGGCCCCATCCACTCGGCGTCGCGGCGGGCGAGGTAATCGTTGACGGTGACGACGTGAACGCCTTTCCCGGAAAGGGCGTTCAGGTAGACGGGCATGGTGGCGGCCAGCGTCTTGCCCTCGCCGGTCTTCATCTCGGCGATCTTGCCCTCGTGCAGTACGATGCCGCCCATCACCTGAACGTCGAAGGGCCGCATGCCGAGCGTCCGCCTCGACGTCTCCCTCACCACGGCGAACGCCTCGTTCTTGATATCGTCGAGGGTCTCGCCGTTCCCGAGCCGCTCCCGAAGCTCACCGGTCTTGGCCCGCAGGGCCTCGTTGGAGAGCTTCTCGAACTCCGGCTCCAGGTCCGAGATAGCGTGTACGTTGCGCCAGAGGGCCTTTACCTTGCGGCCCTCGCCCATCTTCAGGATCTTTGTCAGTAAGTTCGTCAAAGCTCAACTACCTCTTATCTTGCCGGCTCTATCAGGCCGTAGTTTCCGTCCCGGCGCCGGTACACCACGTTTATGTCGTTGGTGTCCGCGCTGGTGAAGACGAAGAAGTCGTGGTCCAGCAACTCCATCTGCAGAGCAGCTTCCTCCGGGCTCATCGGCTTCATCTGAAACTGCTTGGTCCGCACTATTTTAGCTTCTATATCGTCTTCGTCATCCAGCACGGCGGCGGGCTCCGGGAGGTGGTTCTTGATCTGGCCCTGCCAGCGGTCTATCTGGCGGCCGCGGTAGCGCTTGACCTGACGCTCGAGCTTGTCGCACATCCGGTCGATGGAGGCGTACATGTCGGGCGACGCCTCCCGGGCTTTCAAGACGCTTCCGTTTATAAACAGGGTCGTCTCCGCCACCTCGGGCTCGGGGATGGAAGGGTTGCGCTCGTGGATCAACTCTACCTCGGCCCGGGAGACGGTGCGCTCGTCGTCGAAGAACTTGCTGACGCGCTCTACTTTGTCTAGCGCGTAGCGTTCGAGAGCGTCCGTCAGCGCGATGTTGCGCCCTTTGACGGCTACGTCCATGTTGCCTCCCTTCGTTCGGCGGCTTTTCAACTACTCGAGGTCTCGAACGGCCCGGCTTTCCGCACCCCGCCGTCGACCTCTGCCCGCTAGCAGGTTCTGCACAAGGTCAGGGCGTGGACCTCCTCGGCTCCCGCCCGGAGCAGAACGCCGGCCCCCGCGCTCAGCGTAGCGCCCGTCGTGAACACGTCGTCCACCAGCAGCACTTTCCCCTCTACCGGTCCCCGGGCCCTGAAAGCACCCTCGACGTTCCGCCGTCTCTCGGTCGCTGAAAGCTCTACCTGATCCCTGGTCCTCCTCACGGCTTTCAGTTTATCCGAAAAATCGGCCTCCATCCTTTCCGCAACAGCCCGGGCCATCAACTCCGCCTGGTTGAAGCCCCTCCGGCGCCGCCGGGAGCTGTGCAGCGGCACAGGAACTGCCAGATCGTAACGGTCGTCCACCGCTGCTACCATCAGCGGTGCCATGAGCCTCCCGACGACCCGGGTGTACCCGTGGTACTTGAAGGCGTGTACGGCCTCCTTGCCGACCCCCTCGTACCTCAGCGGGGACCGGGCACTGGCGAAAGCAAAGTCTACCCCCTGGCACTCGTCGCACACGGACGCTTCGAAAGCCGTGGGCATGCCGCACCTCTTGCAGGATGGAGGCTCTATACGGGGCAAGGCTTCAAAACAACCGCGGCAGAGCACGTCGCTCGCCCGCCGGGAACAGCCTACACACCGCTGCGGGAAAACGAGGTCCGCGAGGGCTTCCAGGTAGCGCTCCACGGGTTACCCCGGCGAACCGGCACCGGCCGGGTCCAAACCAACCTCCGATACTGCCCGTCACTATCACAGGCTACTTGCGCGCGAAACGGCCTCTTTGCTTATGTACCCGCCGGAGGTTTCGAGAAACGAAGCGTCGGGAGCGCCGGTCAGAACCGGATGCTGCGCGGGGGCAGGACGACGCCCGGGTTTACGCGGATGCCCTGGTCGAGGACGTTACCCTCGCCCACGACGGCCCGCGCGCCGAGAACGGCGAGGCCTCGCACGATGGCGTTCTGTCCAACCCTAGCCTCCGGGCCGATGATCGATCCGCGCACCACGGCCCCGGGTTCGACCTCCGCGCCGTCCAGGAGCACGCTCCCCTCCACCACGGCACCGCTCCCAACGCGACAGTCACGTCCGATGGCGGTTCGGCCACCGATGGTCGCCTCGTCCGCTACCTCGCACCCGGCCGCCACGGAGACCGGCGGCAAGAGCCGGACGCTGTCGCCGAGCCGGGTGGAATCGCACACGTCGAGGTAGTCGAAGCCGTCGCCCGCGCCGACCACGCCCGAGAGCACGTCCTGGGAGGCGGCCAGGTAGCTGCGTGGCGTCCCGATGTCCCGCCAGTAGGAGCTGGAGACGTGGGCCCGGAGCCGGCCCCGGGCCTGGAGCTCCGGGAAGATCTCGCGCTCGATAGAGACCTCGCGGCCCGCCGGGATCATGTCCAGCACCTCCGGCTCCAGCACGTAGACGCCGGCGTTGACCAGGTTGGTCGTGATCTCGTCGTAGGCCGGCTTCTCTATAAACCGGTGCACCAGCATGTCGTGGTCCACCTCGACGAGCCCGTAGGCCGTAGGGTCCTCGACGCTGGTGAGCGTTATCGTAGCCAGCGCGTCGGAGTTCAGGTGCCGGTCTATGGCTTTGCGCAGGTCCATCCCGGAGAGCACGTCCCCGTTGACGACGACCACCGGACCGCCGTCCAGGTAGCGCCCGGCGTTCTTTATGCCGCCTGCGGTACCGAGCGCGTGGTCCTCCACGGCGTAGTCCACGGAGAAGCCGCCGAGGTCACACCCCGCCAGGTACCCCTGGATCGGGTCCGGCAGGTACCCCAGCGAGAGCACGGCCCCCTCCAACCCGCCGGAGCGCAGGAAGTCCAGCATGTAACCCATGAAAGGCCGGTTGCGCAGCGGCACCAGCGCCTTGGGGATGTCATAAGTTATGGGGCGCAGGCGCGTACCTTGCCCGCCAACCAGAATTACAGCTTGCATAGGAGCCGGAGTCTACACTAATCCCGCGCCGCTGACCAGCGCCGCGAGCGGCCCCATGACCAGGAAGAACAGCGCCGTTGCAACGGCCAGGGCGTAGACCGAAAACCGGAGCGCACCCGACCCCGACACCCCGGGCTCTCCCCCCCCGGGCTCCTCGAAGAACATGTTGCGGACGATGCCGAAATAGTACGGCACCGAGAGCACGCTGTTCACGACCACAGCGCCGACGACGACGTAGACCAGCACGGATCCGGATTGCGCCCCGGCCAGGATGACGTAGAGCTTGCCGAAAAAGCCGGAGAGCGGCGGCAGCCCGACGAGCGCCGCCATAAACACCCCCATGCTCAACGCAATGCCGGGACGCGTCTTGAGCAGGCCGTTGTAGCTCTTGCCGTCGTCACCGACGAGGTCTATCACGAAGAAGGCTCCCAGGTTCATCACCGCGTAGGCTGCCGAGTAGATCATGACGGCCTGCACGCCGGTAGAAAGCGCCGGTCCCTGGAGCGCGGCGAACGCCGCCAGGATATACCCCGAGTGTGCCACGGAGCTGTAGGCCAGCATCCGGCGCACGTTGCGCTGGCGCAGGGCGAACAGGTTGCCGACGAACATCGTCAAGATCGCGATAAACGCCATGACCGCCGTCCAGGCCGGCGCGGCCTCGGGCATCCCTTCCAGCAGAATCCGCAGCAGGACGGCGAAGGTGGCCGCCTTCGGGGCCACGGAGAGGAAGGCCGCGGCGCTCGTCGGCGCGCCCTGGTAGGCGTCCGGCGTCCAGAAGTGGAACGGGGCCGCCGAGACTTTGAAGGCAAAACCGCTCACCAGCAGCACCAGCCCGAGAAGGGCTACCGGGGAGAGCCCTTCGGAGAAAGCCTGCGCCACCTCCGAGAGCTGCGCCGAGCCGGAGACCCCGTAGATCAGGACGATCCCGTAGAGCAGCACGGAGGAGGCGATAACGCCCGTAATCAAGTATTTCATCCCGCCCTCGGAGCTCTCGCGGCGGCTCCGGTCGAAGGCGACCATCGCGTAGGACGGTATCGTCGCCAGCTCGATGGCCAGGAAGATGCCGAACAGGTCCCGCATCGAGACCAGCAGTATGGAGCCAGCCACCACCGAGAGGATGAGCGTCATGTACTCCGGGGCGTCGCCCGTGCCACCCGACCAGCGGGCCGCCGCCAGAACGGTAAAAAAGGCCGACGCCGAGACGACCAGCTTGAAGTACAGCGCGAAGCCGTCCACCACGAAAGCGCCCCCGAAAAACTCCCCAGAGAAACCGGCGGCCAGCAGGACTACCGCGCTGCCAAAGACGGCCAGCGACCCCAGAGCCGCCAGGGCCGCCGGGACGGCCGCCGAGCGCGGCACGAAGACCCCGAGAAGCAGTACCAGCACCAAAAACCCCAGGGCTACCAGCTCCGGGATCAGGGCGACGAAGGTCTCGGGGGTTACCGGCATTAGCTACCTCCTATCGCGGCTACCACGGCCTGGACCGCCGGTTGCTGGACGTTGATCAGCAGGCCCGGCAGGATGCCCAGGATCACCAGCAGGGCAGCCAACGGGACCACCGCCGCCAGCGCCGCCGGGCCAGCGTCGCCGATCTCCTCGTAGGCCGGGTTCTCGATGGGGCCGAAGATGGTGCGGGCCAACATGTACAGGAGGTACATGGCGCTGAGCACGATGCCCAGGGTCGCCAGCACGCCTTGCACCGGGAACGCCTCGTAGCCGCCCATGATGCTCATAAACTCGGACACGAAGACCGCGAGCCCCGGCAAGCCCATCGCCGCCAGCGCCCCGAGCGCCAGTAGCCCCGAGGCCCACGGCATCCTGGCGGCCAGCCCGCCGAGCTCCGCGATGCGGCGAGTGCCGGTTTTGGAGGCGATCACGCCGACCAGGATAAACAGCAGCGCCGAGTACAGCCCGTGCGTCACCTGCTGCATGACCGCCCCGTTCAGGCCGACCGCGTTCCCCGCGGCCGCCCCGAGCAGGATAAAGCCCAAAGTCCCGATGGACGAGTAAGCCACCAGCGCCTTGAGGTCCGGCTGTAAGAAAGCCACGAACGCCCCATAGACGATGTTGATGACGCCGAGGGCCGCGACGTACGGCAGGAACGGCTCCACGCCCTGCGGGAGCAGGGGCAAGGCTATCTTGATAATCCCGAACGTCCCCAGCTTCGGCAAGACACCCGAGAGCACCACGTTGGTCGAGATCGGGCTCGACACGTACACGTCCAGCAGCCAGCTGTGCAGCGGCACCGCTGGCACCTTGATCAGCAACCCGAACAGTACGGGTGCGGCTATCGCTACCTGCGCCACGCTCCCGAGCCCACCGCCGGCGCCCAGGTCCGCTATGGAGAACGTACCTGCCAGGATACCGAAGGCCAGAAAGCCAGCCAGCATCACCGTGCTGCCGAAAAACGTGTAGATAAAGAACTTGATCGCCGCCGCCCGGCGGTTCTGATCACCCCAGATGCCGACCATCAGGTACATCGGCACCAGCGTGATCTCGAAGAAGATGTAGAACAAAATCAGGTCTTGAGCCGCGAACACCCCGAGCATGCCGACCTCCGCGACGAACAGCATCGCGTAGTACTGCTTGAGGTTGCTCGTTATGTCCCAGGAGGCGGCCACCGCGATGAGCGTCAGCAACGCTGCCAGGAAGAACATTCCGAACCCGAGACCATCCAGGCCCACCCGGTAGCCCACACCGAGTGACTCTATCCAGGTAAAGTTCTGAGACAGGCTGGACGAGTCCAGGTTGCCCCCGAGCCCGAAGCGGAAGTACACGAAGAGCACCAGGACCAGCGGCACCGCCGCGACCCCGAGCGCCGCGTAGCGCACGAGCCGCTCCTCATCGGGAAGGAGCAGCATGAGCAACGCGCCCAGCAGCGGCAAAAAGACGATTATAGTCGTGATCACAGCCGCACCCCCCAGGCGATGCTCGCCAGCGTGACGACCGCGATCAGGGCGACCACCAGCACCGTGTAGGCCGCGCCCGCCACGGCTCCGACCACGATCCCGAGCACGAGCACGCTCAACAGTATGAACAACGCGTAGTTCTGCACCCCGCCGGTCTGCAACCGGCGCAGGAACTCCCCGAGCCCCTGGATGCCGCGCCCGACGCCCCCGACGCCCCGGTCCAGACCGCGGCGGTCAAAGACGTTGGTCGCCCGCCCAAGGGCTCTCGCCCCCCGCACGAACGTAGCGCCGTAGAACGCGTCGAAGTACCAGCCCTTGTCCAGGAACGCGTGCAGACCCGAGAAGCGCCGCGCCAGCGAGCCCGAAAGGGCGGGCCTGGCGACGTACAGCACGTAGGCCAGACCGATGCCGCCGAGGCCAACGAGCACCGAGACCACCGCCAACCCGAAGCTGAAGCCGTGCGGTTCGACGCCGAAGGTGGCGCTCAAGGTTTCCGCGGCGAACCCGCTCGGGGCCACGAACTCGGCGAAGTAGTCCCGCAGCGGCAACCCAAAACTTTCCGGAATGCCGACCCAGCCGCTCGCCACCGCAAGGAGCGCCAGCACGACCATCGGCAGCGTCATGATGCCCGGCGGGTCCTCCGCCTCCCGGGCCGCCTCCGTGCGCGGCTCCCCGGTAAAGGCCATGAAGATCGCCCGGAAGATGTAGAACGCCGTGAGGAAGACCGTCAGAAGCGCCATGCCGAACAAGACGTAGAAGTGGTCTTCGAACGCCGAGGCCACGATGGCGTCCTTCGACCAGAAGCCGGCCAGCGGGAAGATACCCGCCAGCGAGAGCCCGGCCACCACCATCGTCCAGAACGTTAGCGGCATCCGGTGCCGCAGGCCGCCCATCTCGGTCAGGTTGTAGGAGTTCATCGCGTAGATGATGCTGCCGGCCCCGAGGAACAGCAACGCCTTGAAGAAAGCGTGGTTGTAGAGGTGGAACATACCGGCCGAGAAAGCCCCGATGCCCAGCGCGAGCATCATGTACCCGAGCTGGGAGACGGTAGAGTAGGCGATCACGCGCTTAATGTCCTTCTTTACCAGGGCCATCGTCGCGGCCATGAGCGCCGTAAAGCCGCCGATGTAAGCCACCGTCAGCATCGCCGTCGGGCTCTGCACGAAGATGTCGTAGGTGCGGGCGACCAGGTACACGCCCGCCGCGACCATCGTGGCCGCGTGGATCAGGGCCGAGACCGGCGTGGGGCCTTCCATCGCGTCCGGCAACCACACGTGCAGCGGGAACTGCGCGCTCTTGCCGATGGCCCCGACAAAGACCAGCACCACCGCCGCCGTGAACAGCGACCCCCCGATAAACCCGGCCTGGGCCGCCTGGGAGATGCCATCGAAAGAGGTCGTGCCCGTCTGCGCCCAGAAAATAATGATCCCGACGAACAACGCCGCGTCGCCCACCCGCGTCACGATAAACGCCTTCTGGGCCGCGTCGCGGGCGGAGCGCTTCTCGAACCAGTGCCCGATCAGGAGGTACGAGCACAGGCCCACCAGTTCCCAGAACACGTACAGCTGGATAAAGTTCGGCGCGACGACCAGCCCGAGCATCGAGGCGGTAAACAGGTTCAGGACCGCGTAGTACCAGGCGAAACGCGGGTCGCCCTCCATAAACGCCCCGGAGTAGAGCTGGACCATGAGGCTCACGAAGCTCACCACGACCAGCATCACCGCCGCCAGGCCGTCGATGTAGATGCCCATCGGGAACGCCCCGCCCTCGCCGAGGTCTATCCACGGCACCGCGAACGAGATGGGCTCGCCCCCGCCCGAGATAACCAACCCCAGGGCGGTAACCGAGAAGACCAGGGAGAAGACCATCCCGAAGATGGCTACGTACTGGGCGTTCTCCCGGAGGTAACGCCCAAAGAGCGCCAGCACGACGAAAACCAGCGCCGGGATGGCCGGGATGGCCGTTAAAATCAGTTGCCCTCCGAGGGTCTGCGTCATCTAGCTGCTCTCCGGTAAAAAAACGCCTCGTGCAAAAGCGGTGCTCCTTCTAGCCCTTCATGATGTTGATCTCGTCCACGTTCACCGTCCGGCGCGAGCGGAACACCGCCAGGACTATCGCGAGGCCGACCGCGACCTCCGCCGCGGCGATGGCTATGATGATCACCGCGTAGCCGGCCCCCGTGCCGCCCGCCTGCGGCAGGTAGTCCGCGAACGCCACCAGGGTCAGGTTGACCGCGTTGATCATCAACTCCACGCACATAAACACGACCACCGCGTTGCGCCGTATGAGCGCGCCCCACGCCCCGATGGCGAACATCATCGCGGCGACCACCAGGTACCCTTCGAGCGGGATGGTCTGGTTGAGCGTGTCCAGCACCTGCTGCATTACTCCTCAACCCCCCGGTCCACGCCCTCGCCGGTCTTGCGGCGGCTGACCCCTATGGCGGCTATCGTCGCCACGAGCAACAGAACCGCCACGACCTGGAAGAACAGGGCGAATATCTCCGTACCGGGGCTGACGCCGAGCAGGATACGCCCCAGGTCGGCCATCTCCCGCGGCCCGCTACCCGGCTGCGTGCCGCCCCAGTCCTGGATGGAGAGCACGTAGGCCAGAAACACCCCGACCCCCAGCGCCACCAGGAGCCCGGCCCATACCTGGCGGTGGAGTATGGTGCTGAAGCTCCTCACCTGCGGCCGCTGGGTGAACATGATACCGAACAGGATCACCACGGTGACGGCCCCGACGTAGATCAAGATCTGGAACGCCGCCAGCGCCGGGACGTTGAGCATCACGAAGAAGCCGGCAACACCGAGGAACGACCCCGACATGAACAACGCCGAATGCACGACGTTGCGGCTCAGCACCACCCCGAGCGCCGAGACGAGCGTCATCCCGGCCAGAAAGGCGAACGCGACGATCACTTCCGTGCGTCCTTGCCGAACACGGGACGCCCCGCCGTAGCGGGGGCTTTCTTGGTGGTGAGCTTTTTCTTCTCCTTGATGGGGGACTTGCCGCCCGCCGTCGAATAGGGAATCTT
>SIRX01000028.1 GCA_004563715.1 Actinomycetota bacterium
GAAACTCTCGCGCTCGTTTTCCGACAGTTCCCGAACAAAAATTGGAGGTTTCATGGAGTCCACTATAGCTCATCACACACAACCCTCTCTGGAAATGCATTAGATGCGCGACGTGTTGACCAGGAACGGCATAGACGCCCGAAAGGTTCGCGTGTCGCTATATAGCACTAATGTATCACAAGTTACAAAAATGTCCGCCACATCCCCGAGTCCAGATAAACCGCGCATTGCGTACATCGGGTCCATAGCACCCCACAAGGGCGTAGAGGTCGTCGTCAAGGCGTTTCTGGAGATTCCCAAATCCACCAACACAACCCTAAAAATATACGGGGACGCGAGCCGGGATCCGGCGTACTTCGAACGGCTCCAGCAGATGGTGAGGGGCGACGGACGAGTCTCGTTCGAGGGGCCATTCGAGAGCGAGAGAATAGGCCATGTTCTTGCGGAGGTGGACGCCCTCGTGGTCCCCTCTCTCTGGTACGAGAACACCCCTCTCGTGGTGTACGAGGCGATGGCCGCACGAACCCCGGTAGTGGGTACCGACCTCGGGAGCATCTCAGAGGTCGTAGATCACGGGCGCAACGGCCTCCTCTTCCGCAGGGGCGACGTCCGGGACCTCAGCGATCAACTCATACGCTTGATCTCCGAGCCGGGCCTGCTGGAGTTGTTGCGTTCAGGAACGAGCCCGGTCAGGACCATCTCGGACAGTGTGGACGAACTAGAGGAGATCTATGAAGACCTGATCCGCGCGGCGAGGTCCGAACATTGATCTCTCCCAGGTTGTTGTCCACAATATGCCCCCTGGTAGACGAAGTAATGGCCCAACCCGCAGATATCATCGAACGGAACCCGGCGCACCGGTAGGCAGGTTTGAAAGAGACTAGAACACTTGTAATCTATCCAGAGCGTGGGAGCCTGTTCTACCGCGAGCTCGCCCGGAGGCTGTTCGCTGCGCTCCGGGAGAGAGGTTGGGACGCGAAGCTCAGATCATCTGTTGAGCTGCCGGTGAAGTCAGGGCAGCTTGAGACCGGGACGCTGCTGGTCGCCGGACCAGCAGGGCTCTCAACTAAGGAGACGCTGCCCGCCACCCGCAGGCGAATTGCGGTCCTCTCCGAAACCGTGAAGGGTTACCGGAGACACCTCCGGGTTGATGGAGGGTTTGACGCTGTTCTCGACGTTGGCTTCGTATCACAGGAGGCAGAGCACCAACCTGCCGACCTACCGTACCGGTTCGTCCCGGAGTCTCCGACGGACCAGGAACGGCGAGAGCTATCCAGCTTCCGACCCTCCGACCGGCCTCTGCCCTGGGCGTTGCTCGGCCGCCACTACGACGCGTCGGACACCACCGTAGTAGACAGCATGGTTCGGATGGACCCCGGGGGTCTGGTTCACATGCCCTCGGCTCGCCTCCTGAAGTGGTACGAGGACCCCTTGGCCCCAGAGGGGCTCAGCGCCATAGCCGCGAAGACCGCATACTATGTCTGGCTCCCCAACCGTTCCATTACGGCCAGCGAAAGCTCACATTACCGGCGAGCCTTGCTGGGCGGAGCGATACCGTGCCGTTTGAGAGGCGAGGGCCCTACAGAAGCGCCCGGCACCTACGGCCCGGTGCACGAGTTGTGCGAACGAATAGGGAACGGAAACCCCGGAGAGTTGCACGAAGCGGCCTTACGAACCTACGTCTCGCGGGGCTCGCTGGGCGAACACCTGGAAAGGGCGCTGGCGGATGTCTGATCCCGGGGCCACCTTCCGAAGCCTGGGCCGGATCGAGGGCGCTGCTTTCAGGGATAGTTTTCACGGCGAACTTCAACTTCACATAGAGAGTAAGACATCCCGGGGGCTAACCATCTTTATCCCGGCCTGGAACCATCGGCCGTACCTCCCCCGGGCGCTCCGCAGCGCACTGACCGCCCTCGACCACCTGGAAGAGGCGGGTTTCGAAGCAGAGATACTGGTAGCCGACGACGCTTCCCGGGACGGGTCTCAGAAGCTCCTGCGATCCATCCGAGTCCTCTACGACGAGCCGCGCCTGAAGATGCTGTTCCTGGACAGGAACCACGGCCTCCCCCGGCTCCGCAACCTGGCGTTGCGCGAGGCCCGTTTTCAGTATGTCTGCTGGCTGGACGCGGACAACGAGCTTCTACCGGGGAACCTGCCGCTATTCCTCAGAAGCATCATAGAAACCGGGGCGACCGTGGCGCACGGCAACCTCGTCGCCCGGCGTGAAGGAGAAGCTGCCAACCTCAAGAACAACACGCCGGCCAACATGCACCTCACCGCCGACAGCCTGATAGACGCTTTCGCCCTGTTCGACGCCGGACGCCTGCTAAAGATCGGTGGTTACCATCCCTGGTTCTACAGCGGGAGCGACTGGGAGATGATCCTTCACCTTATATCTGAGGAAGAGGAGTTGGTTTTCGTGCCCGCTGTGCTCGGGTATTACTACCTGAACGAGGGGTCCATGTTCCGGGAAGCGCAAGGGAACCTCTCCAGCATACGTTCCCTACTCCGGCGCATGTACGCTCAGACGGGTACGCGCGAGTGGGACACGCAAAAGGTAGGCCGCACTTACCATCCGGAAATAGGGTATGTAGACTGATGCGAGACCAATTATGAACGAAGCTTTTGAACTTACCCACTATCTGGAGCGTTACCGTGCTGCGGCGGGCCGCCGCCTGCCCGGCGTACCGGAGAAACGCTTGTGGGGCTGGTCGTTATCGGAGACCGACGCCTTTGTCCTGGGGCTTTTCCTGGAAAGTTGTCCACCGGACACGACCGTGCTGAACGTAGTGGAGAGAGAAGGGGTTTCAACGTTGTTCTTCGCCTCCCGGCCCAACGTGGCAGAGGTGGTGACAACGACCGAGGAACCCAACTCGGAGGTCCTGGACGCAATGCTGCCGGAGTTTCCGGAAGAAGCGCGCAAGATCCGGCCACGCGGCGAAAAGGAGAAGCCCGCAGAAGACAGCGCGCTGGTCCTGGCTTTCGTAGACCGGCTACACACCCGCGCGGAGGTCCGAAAAGACTTAAAAGAAGTTCTCACCGGAAACCCGCGCGCGATCGCGCTCCTCACCGGGTGCCGGAGCGGGCCGTTCGTGGCGGCGGGCGTCGCGGACTTCGTGGAAGGCTCCGACCGGGAATTCTGTTTCCGGTTCCTGGCGGACCTCGGCCCCGGGCTCGCCGCCAGCGGGCTGGGGGTGCTCTACCCCGGCGAGTCCTCCGGCCCGGCGGAGCGGGTGCTGGAGGCGCTGGGCGGGCTGTTTGCGGACCGGCTGGACCCGCTGCGGCTGCTGGAACGGGAGAACGAACTGGTGGAGGTAGCGAACGCGCAGGAGGCAGAGTTGCGGGAGCTGAGAAGCGAGAACGAGCAGTGGCAGGCGAAGCACGAGCAGCTGCAGGCGAAGCACGAGCAGCTGCAGGCGAAGCACGAGCAGCTGCAGACGAAGCACGGGCAGTTGCAGGCGAAGCACGAGCAGCTGCGGGAGAGCTACGAGAAGGTGCGGCAGAACAACGCCCGGCTCACGGAGCGCTACTCCGGCCGGCCCTACCGGCTCCTGGACGCCGTGGCCGGGCGCGCGGGCCGGCTCGCCGGAGCGAAGCGGCCGCCGCAGGACGGCGGGGCGGGGCGGTAGGGTGCGCATCCGCAAGGCAGAGGAGGCCGCTTGAGACCCGTGCTGGTGACCGGGGCGGCCGGGTTCATAGGGTCGCACGTGGTCGAGAGGCTGCTCGGTTTGGGGCGCGCGGTGATCGGGGTGGACGCCCTCACCGACTACTACCCCAGGGAGCTGAAGCTGGAGAACCTGAGCGCCTTCGAGGCGAACGGGAGCTTCCGGCTGGTCGAGGGCGACCTGCTGGAGCTGGACCTCCCGGCGCTCCTGCGGGAGGCCGGCAGCGTCGTGCACCTGGCCGCCGAGCCCGGGGTGCGGGCGAGCTGGGAGAACTTCCCCACCTACCTGAAGCGCAACGTGGAGGCCACGCACCGCCTGCTGGAGGCCCTCCTGGAGAGCGATGTGGAGCACCTGGTCTTCGCCTCCTCCTCCTCGGTCTACGGCTCCGCCGAGCACGGGCCCCTGAGCGAGGACGCCCGGCGGCGGCCGGCCTCTCCCTACGGGCTCTCCAAGCTCGCCGCTGAGGAGCTCGTCGCCCTCTACGGCCGGGAGAAGGCCGTGCCCGCCACGACGCTGCGCTACTTCACCGTCTACGGCCCGCGCCAGCGGCCCGAGATGGCGCTCACCAGCTTCATCTCCGCGGCGGCGAAGGGGCGGCAGATCACGGTCTTCGGCGACGGGGAGCAGGTGCGCGAGATGACCTACGTCTCCGACGTGGTGGACGCCACCGTCGCGGCGCTCGAAGCCCCGCCGGGCGGTGTGTACAACGTCGGCGGCGGCAACCGGGCCACGGTGAACGAGATGATCCGGGCCGTCGGCGCGGCGCTCGGGACCGGGGTCGAGAAGGTCCACGCCCCCAGGATAGCCGGCGAGGCTCGGACCACCTGGGCGGACCTGACCCGCACCACCCGCGACCTGGGCTTCAAACCGCGCGTGAGCCTGAAGGAGGGCATAGCGGCGCAGGTGGAGTGGGTGCTGGCGACGCAGAGCATCCGGGGAGGCTAAGGTGGAAGAGCGGCGGGCAGAGGCGCAGCAGACCCCGGAGCCCATAGGCCCGGACGCTCCCCGGGTGCAGGAGGTAGCGCGCAGCGTCGAGCACCTCCACGGCCCGGAGGAGGTGCGCTACGAGCCGGACGAGCTCGTGGTGTTGTGCCTGGTGCGCGACGGGCGGCCCTACGTTGAGAGCTTCATGGAGCACCACCTCGCGCTCGGGGTCCGGCACGGGGTGTTCCTGGACAACGGCTCGGAGGACGGCACCGTCGAGGCGCTGAAGGAGTATGACCGGGTGACGGTGCTCCGGACGCCGCTGCCCTACGGGGAGTACAAGTACGCGCTCAAGCAGTACCTCATCTACCGCTTCGGCCGGGAGCGGTGGTGTCTGTACCTGGACATAGACGAGCTCTTCGACTACCCGCGCTCGGACGTGCTGGACCTGCGCTCCATGCTCGGCTACCTGAACGAGAAGCGCTACACGGTGGTGGTGGCGCAGATGCTGGACATGTTCCCGGAGGGGCCGCTGGCGGCCGGAGAGGCGGCGGGAGGCACTTCGCTCAAGGAAGTCCACCGCTTCTACGACACCTCCGACCTCTCCAGGACCTGGTACGAGCACGCCACCAGGATCGTGGGCAACACGGTCAGCAACCAGGGGATCCGGATCCACCACGGCGGCATCCGCAAGACCCACTTCGACATCGGGGCCAACCTGACCAAGCACCCCCTGATCTTCGTGGACGACGAGGTCCGGCCGATGGACGGCTCCTCGCACCGGACCAACAACGCCCGCGTGGCGGACTTCTCCTGCGTCCTCTACCATTACAAGTTCCTGGAGAACTTCCGCGAGGTCACCGAGCGGGCCGTGCGGGAGGGCAACTACTACGACGGGTCGTTCGAGTACCGGCGCTACCAGGAGGTGCTGGACGGCTCCCCGGAGCTCCGGATGAAGCTGGAGACCGCCCGGGAGCTGAAGAGCGTGAACGAGCTGGTCGCCAGCGGCTTCCTGGCGACCTCCGGGGACTACGACCGCCGGGCGGACGCCGAGGAGGAGCGGCGCGTCTTCCCGCGGCTGCGCGAGGACCCCGAGGAGCTGTGGGAAGCCTTCCACCGGCTCAGGGCCGAGAAGCGGCTCACGGAGCAGAAAACGCGCCGGCTCACCCAGGAGCTCTACGAGCAACGCCTGCGGCTGGACCGGCTGCGGGGGTGGGCGGAGAAGCAGCGGGACCAGGCCCAGAAAGTCCCGCACCTGCGGCAGGAGATCCAGCGGCTAAAGCAGCGGACCCTGCCAGGGTCCCGGCCCGGGCACCCGCCCGCAAGGGTCTCCCGCACGCAGAGGGTCCTCAACCTCCTCAGCCGCACCAAGAAGCGCTTCTTGCACAGGACATGAACCATCGCATTCAGCAGGGAGGATGATCACGTGAACCAGAACGGCGCAACGCATCAGCGACCGCCGCACGCCCGGCCGCTCTTCATCGGCGGCTGCCAGAGGAGCGGGACGACGGCGCTCACCCGGTACCTCAACGAGCACGAGGAGATACTGGTGACCCTGGAGCGCTACAAGGGGAAGATGAAGCGGGAAGACATCACCATGGACCTCTTCACCTTCGAGCGCATCATGGACTTCAGGATAGAAGAGACCAGCAAGGGGCTCAAAGACCTGGAGCGCCGCCGGGAGATGCACGCGGAGATGCTCTCGAAAAAGGACCCGGCCACAGTCAGGTGGACCGGCGACAAGAACCCCGGCTACGTCAACACGCCGGGAACCCTGGCGAAGAACAACCCCGGAGCGCACTTCATAATGATCTACCGCCCCATAGAAGAGGTGGTGGAGTCCTGGCAGGAGCGCTCCAGGAACCCCAACAACCAGTGGCTCTACGGCAAGGACGGCTTCGGCATGGAGGTCGAGACCTGGAACAAGGCCCAGCAGAACACGGTAGAGTTCCTGCAGAGCGGCATGAAACACAGGATACTGCTGCTCCACTACCACGACTTCTTCTACCGCAACGAGTCCTGCGTGCCCCTGATCTCGCGCTTCCTCAACCTGGAGTTCGGCGAGGAGATCCTACGTACCTGGGCCGAGACCTCCAGGGAGTTCGAGAGCCGCCGGCGCGAGAAAGACCCGCTGACCGCCGAGCAGCAGGCGTACATAGACGAGCACAAGGACCGCGCCGCGGAGGCGGCCGTCCTCGAACGGATACAGGAGCAGTGGCGGGAGCTGGAGCTGAGCCCCGGCGAGCTCCTGGAGCTGCGGCTGGGCGAGGTCCGGGAGAGGGTAGAGGTTCTGGAGAGCGAGCTGGTCCAGGAGCGCCGCAAAGCCCGGAGGCTCAAGCGCAACAACCAGGACCTCCGGCAGCAACTGAACCAGCAGGCGCAGCGGTCCCCGGCGCAGCGGATACTGAACGGGCTCGTCCGGGTGCGCGACAGGTTCGTAAAAGCATAGACAGAGCGGACAGCTCTTCCCGGCGCCTCGGGCTGCGGCCGGTTTGATCTCGCCCTCACTGTGTTGCTAACATGCCTTCCGGTTGCTAGACGCACTAGAATCCCACGGCTTCACCTCGGGAGGGGTAAATGTCTGAGAAAGTCCAACCCAAGAGAGACCAGCAGACCGTAACTCCGGAGGGAGAGAGCCTCCAGAAGTTACCCGAAGGCGTCACCTTCTACGACGTGACGACCCACGTCGACGAGCGCGGAGCGGTCTGCGAGCTCTTCGACCCGCGGTGGGGCTGGCGGGACGAGCCGCTGGTCTTCGCCTACAGCTTCACGGTGCGGCCCGGCATGATCAAGGGCTGGGGCATGCACAAAAAGCACGAGGACCGGTACTTTATCCTCTTCGGGGAGATAGAGGCCTACCTCTACGACGACCGGCCGGACTCGCCGACCTACGGCCTGCTGGCGAAGGTCGTCCTCTCAGAGTACCGGCGGCGACTAATGAACATCCCGCCCGGCGTATGGCACCTGGACCGCAACATAGGCAGCAAGGACGCCGTCCTGATCAACTTTCCGACCAAGCCCTACGAGCACGAGAACCCGGACAAGTACCGGCTGCCGCCGAACAACGACAAGATCCCCCAGAAGTTCGACGACCCGCGCGGAGGCTGATGAGCCCCGCCCATCTCCCAACGGGTAACGGTAGTCATCCGTACGCACAACCACGGCCCACCCTGCTCTACTCGGGCCGCAACGCTCTCAACCAGACCGTCGAAGACCCATACGTTTTCGAGAGAGGATGAAGTCGCTGTGAGCAGTGTTAGGCGTCCAACAACCGTCCGGCTCACCATAATCCACCAGGGGAGGGATTAAGTTGCCGCAGATCAGGATCAACACAATGCTCGGCATAGCGCGCCTGAAAGCCTTCCTCAACCTGGAGGGCGGTGTGACACGCGGGGCCGCGCCGGAGCCCGCGCACAGCCTGGAGCGGAGGCTGCAGGCTGCCAACCAGCGGCTGGCCGAGCAGCGCCGGGCGCTGGAGGACGGGCAGCAGAAGATAGCCCGTCTGAGGCGGGGCCTCCGGTCGAAAGACGGCCCCGGGCTCTCCGCCGGCCGGCTCCCAGACTTCACCATTATAGGCGGACGTAAATGCGGCACGGGCCTCCTATACCGGCTTCTCTGCATGCATCCCCAGGTGGAGAAGGCCGTAAAGAAGGAGGTGCACTACTTCGACCTCAACTACTACTGGGGGACCGCGTGGTACAGGGGGCACTTCCCGGAGGTGACGGAGAGAAACGGACAGAAGGTGCTCACCGGGGAGGCGAGCCCCTACTACCTCTTCCATCCGCACGTGCCCAAGAGGATGGCGGAGCTCGTGCCGCGGATAAAGCTCATAGCCTCTCTGCGCAACCCCGTGGACCGGGCATACTCGCACTACTACCACGAGATCAGGAAAAACCGCGAGCCCATGCCCACCTTCGAAGAGGCCCTGGAAGCCGAGGAGGGGAGGCTCGAAGGCGAGCTGGAGTGCATGCTCAGCCACGAGCACTACGCCAGCGCCAACCACGCGCACTTCACCTACCTCTCCAGGGGCATCTACGTAGATCAGCTAAAGAACTGGGAGAAACATTACGGGCGAGACCAGATCCTCGTGCTCAAGAGCGAGGACCTCTTTGACGAAGAGCGATTTCCCGGCGTCTGGAAATCCTTGCTCGACTTTCTCGACTTGCCGGAGTGGCACCTGGAGGGCGAGGTCCCTCGCGTAAACCGGGGCGACTACCCGCCGATGGATCCCGCCACCCGGGATAGGCTTCGGGAGTATTTCGAGCCGCACAACCAGCGGCTCTACGAGTGCCTGGGCCGGAATCTGGGATGGTAACCGGCAGCGTGATGAGCGTTATGAAGAGAGGTCTTTGACCGGGTGCACCTCGAACCCAGCGGTGACCCGGATCAGGCGGCGGGGCTCCTGCCCATGTCCCCGCGGGCAACGGTAGTCATCCCGACGCACAACCACGGCCCCACCCTACTCTACTCGGGCCGCAGCGCCCTCAACCAGACCGTCGAAGATTTAGAACTCTTTATCGTCGGCGACGGGGTGACCGGCGAGACCCGCGCGGCGGCCCAAGAGCTGGCCGCAGAAGACGAGCGGGTTCGCTTCTTCGACAACCCGAAGGGACTGCGACTCGGCGAGACCCACCGACACGCCGCCCTCCAGGAAGCGCGGGGTGAAGTCGTCTGCTACCTCTCCGACGACGACCTGTGGCTCCCGGAGCATGTCGAGACCATGCTCCGTTTCCTGCAGGAAGCGGACTTCGCCGGGGCCATGCAGGTCGTCATCACGCCCGAGGGCCGGCTCAAGCCCACCTCAGGGGACCTCTCACTGTCCCACTACCGGGAGCTGCTGCTCTCCAGACCGCGTGGTGTCAACCGCGTGCCACTCTCGAGCGGGGCGCACACGATGGAGATGTACCGGAGGCTCCCGCACGGCTGGCGCACCAGCCCGCCGGAGGCCGCGACCGACCTCTACATGTGGCAGCAGTTCCTCTCCATCCCGGACTGCCGGGCGGTGAGCACCGCGCGGCCGACGGTGCTGCAGTTCCCCAGCCCCCAGCGCAAGGATTGGACCGAGGAAGAGCGCATAGCGGAGCTGGAGACCTGGAGCCGGAAGGCCGCCGACCCCGCCTGGCGTCAGGGCTTCGTCTACGAAGTGCTCGACCGCTCGGTGCGCGGGCGCGCGGCGCACGTGGCCCGTCTGGAGCGCCGGGCGCGAGACTACGAAGAACAACTGCGGGACCACGCAGCGGAACTCGGAGACCTGAAAGAGAAGCATCTGCGGCTCAGAACGCATCACCAGCGCTACAAGCAGCAGATCGAAGGCTCCCGCTCCTGGAAGCTGGCGCAGGCCATCTCCCGCCTCTCCAACCTCGCCCGCAAGACCCTCCGGCGCGGCTCCTGAACCTACACGGGCAGCTAACCTCGATAGGAGCCTACCAGAGCTGGCATATATTTGGTGTCATGACACCGAGGTATGACGGTACCGAGGAAGGTTAGGGGATGGTCCGGGTACGGCTCACGGCGGATGTGGACCAGGAGCTCCGGCGTCGGGTGAAGCTCGCGGGGGTGGTGAGCGGCAGCTTGGTAAGCGAATGGGTGGAGCGGGCTGTCAGGCGCGAGTTGGAGCGCGAGGAGGAAGAGAGGAAATACTACCCCTTGGAGGGAGGGATACCTGGGGGCAGCAAGAATCCCCCAGGCCGCGGAGCAGACGGTCCGTGGCGGAGGCCGTGACCGAGGACCAGCGTTAGTGTCTTGATCCTCTACCTCGATACCAGCGCGTCGCTAAAGCTTCTACGTCGAAGAATCAGGTCATGATACGGTGCTCGCGCCTGCCGGAGAGTCGGATAGGGTAGCCACCTCCACGGTTGCTTACACAGAGGTCCGGGACTAGGTGAACCGAAGATTCAGTCAAAGAGACTTCACCGAAGAGGAACACCGGGGAGCGGTCTCGAACCTCGTTGCCTACCGCGCCGGCGAGATCTCCGAGTTCCATGCCCTGAAGGGTTTCGAGGCCGTCCGCCTGGCGAGCGCCGTGCGGTTTGCAGAGAGGTTCGAGGATCCGAGGTTTCTGGCTTGCGACGAACGGCTGACCAAAGCCACACAAGGAGCCCCACTGACCCTCTATGGCCGTGAAGCTGACGTTGAACATGAGGCGTAAGATAGCTCTGGACGTGCCCGGGGGCGAATTCGAACTGCTACTTCCCGGGTTTCCATGCGGGGCTGGTCCCGGTGTCCGAATTACGACCTGTAATCATAGTACTCCTCGATCAGCGGCCGGGTAAACTTCTCGATTATCTCAACCTGTTCTGGCGTTAGGTCCTCCTTCCAGCCGCCCGGGGTGGCCTTGCGGGTAAACTTCCCAGAGCCCTTCTGCTCCTCGGGTATGTTCTCCCAGGCGTGTTTTTCCACCACCCGGATCAGGGCCTCTTCTTCTACGGGTATCCCAAGCTCAGAGTAGATGCGCCGCATCGTAGCTATGGTGTCGGCCCGGAGGTCCTCGTAGCGGACCAGCACTTTCGGCCCTTTGTGGGCTTCGAAAGCCTTCTTCGCATCGTTGATGTCCTTCACGTAGATCTTGGCCCGCCGGCGGGCCGCTGAGGCCGGACCGGCGTCGGCGAAGGAGGGTTTCTTGTCTCCCTGGGCCCGGCGCTGGTATAGCCAGCTATCCTCCTGCATCGCGTCCACGGCGGAAGCCACAACGTCCCTAGGATCGCGGAGTAGGAAGATCATCCGGCTCTCGGGCAGGGCCTCCATCAGCAGCGAAGCCCCGGCAGAAGCGTTCGGTTCCTTGACTATGAGGTAGCTGTCGCGGCCGAAGCCCGGCCGGAAGTTCCTGGCCGCCCCCAGGACGAAGTGCCGGATGAGGGGCACCCAGCCCTCCTTCAAAGGCTCCCCGAGGATGAAGTTGCGCGACTTCAGTTCCCCAGGGTTGGCGTTGGCGTAGAAGTTGCCAAAGAGCCGCCCCACCTTCGGCTCGTCCCACCCGGCGCTCTTTGGCATCTCGGCCATCATGCGCATCAGCCACGTGCTGCCCGAGCGGCCCGTGCCGAAGATCCACACCATGTTGGATGGGTCTATGCCTGGCCCTACGCCTGAGCCTACGCCTGGCCCTACGTCCGGCCTCTCTTTTTTCTCCGGGGCTTGCAGGGCATCTTTTGGGGGCTGCTCTTTGGGTGGAGGGGCTTTGTGAGACAGTGGCGCCTGGCCTCGGACCACGCCTACCTCCAGGCTCAAAAAAGCCTTTATGCCGCGTGTGATATCGAGGACGGTACGGTTTCTGAAGACCGGCATGTGGCCCAAAGCCCTCCTTATCTCGCTACAGCGTACCCGGACGATGCCCGTGATGTTGGTATACAGCCGAAACCCGGGATATATTCTCACAAAGTGCGGAACACGGCCAGCAGAACCTCGGCGACCGTGCTCGCCCACAACCGGCTCCGGCGAGGGAGACACCTTCTCGATCACCTCACCGGATGCTGTCCGTCTTCGCGTAGTCCGTGTAATGTTCCGCTGGATCGTGTGTTTGCGAAGAGCCTATTCGTTTTCGAGACCGGCGGTCTCGACGATCGCTTCATCTTTCAAATAGTCATTCAGCGCTACTCGCCAGTGCCTCATCTTCGGACCGTACGGACTGTATACAAGCCCGTTCGCAGGCCGGGCGGCGGGCCGAGGGTATTCAGAGCTGGCGACGGGCTTCACCTCCACCTCGATTCCGGCCAGGTCGAAGACCTCCCGGGCGAACTCGTACCAGGAGCACGACCCCGCGTTGGTCACGTGGTAGACACCGTAGAGCCCGGACTCGACGACTTCTGAGACACCAGCCGCCAGGTCCCGGGCGTAGGTCGGGGAGATAAACTCGTCGTTCTTGACCTTGAGCTCTTCGCCTCTTGCGGCCGCTTTCAGCATGGTGCGCACGAAGTTGTGTCCCTCCCCGTAGACCCCGGCCGAGCGCACGACGTACCAGCGGGTGGAGAGGTGCTTTACGTACTCTTCTCCAGCCAGCTTGGTCTTTCCGTAGACGCTGATGGGGTTGGGCGGGTCGAAGGGCTCGTATGGCTCCTCTTTCTCGCCGTCGAAGACGTAGTTGGTGCTGACTTGCAGCAGCTCGCAGCCCCGCCGTTCGCAAAATTGGGCCAGGTTGCGAGGCCCCAGGGCGTTGGCGCGGTAGGCCAGACCCGGCTCGGCCTCGCAGCCGTCCACGTCCGTGTAGGCGGCGGCGTTTATGGTCAGGTCCGGAGCGTACTCTTGGAGGGCTCGCTCCACGGCGGGCGCGTCGGCGATGTCCAGCTCCCTGTGGGTCAGCGGCACGACCTCGTGGCCCCCCGCAAGGAGGTCCTTTAGTTCGAGGCCGAGCTGGCCTCCGGCTCCGGTGATCAGGATGCGCACGGCGCTACGTTACCATAAGGCGCCCGCCACGATACATGCACCAGAGGCTTTCTGTTATTCTTACGCGGATCATGGAGGGTCGTTTGCGGATTCTTTTGACGGTGCACCAGTTCCTGCCGAAGCATACCTACGGTACGGAGCGGCTGACCTTCGACACCGGGCGGGAGCTGATGGCCCGGGGTCACGAGGTCTACGTGCTGACCACGGACTCCGCCCCGGCCGGCGAGCCGCACAACGTGGCGCACGATTACGAGTACGGGGGGTTGAAGGTCCGGTGCGTGCAGATGGACATGCGCCGGACGCCGGACCCCGTCCGGTACGAGTACGACAACCCCCAGATGGCGGACCACATGCGGGCGTACATGCGCGAGGTCCGGCCGGACCTGGTACACGTCATGCACGCCGGGCGGCTCTCGGGGAGCATCATCCCGGCGGCGAAAGAGTTCGGCGTGCCGGTGGTCTTTACCGCCACGGACTTCTGGGCTCTGTGCCGCGTGATCCACTTACGGCGGGCGGACACCGGCGAGCTGTGCCTGGGTCCCAACGGCGCGGGCACCAACTGCCTGCGCTGCTTTATCGCCCGCTCGGGAGCACCCGGGAAGGCCCGGGACCGGTACCTGAAGAGGTCCGAGGCGACGTTCCGGACGGCGTCCGCGCTCTCGCGGACATCCGTGCTGCGGGACACGAAGTATATGAACCGCATCCGGGCGGTCGTGGACCGCATCGGCTACCTCAAGGACGCGATCAACTCGACGGACCGGGTCATCGCGCCCACCCGGCTCAACCGGGATATCATGATCCGCAACGGGATAGACCCTGCGCTCATCCACCTCTCCCCCTACGGTATGGATACCTCGGACATCACCGCCGTCCCCCGCAGCCCGGAGCGCCCGTCCGCGGTGCGCTTCGGCTACATCGGCTCCCTGGCAAGGCACAAGGCCCCCGACATCCTCATAAAAGCCTTCAGGAACATCCCGCGGGCCGCGAAAGCCGAGCTGAAGGTCTACGGCAGCCCGAGCCGGGACCCTGAGTACTACAGTCAGCTAGAGGACCTGGCCGGGGACGACGGGCGCATAGACTTCGCGGGCACCTTCGAGCCACCCGAGACGGGGCGCATACTTTCGGAGATAGACGTGTTGGTGGTGCCCTCTCGGTGGTACGAGAACACGCCGCTGGTGGTCTACTCGGCGTTCGCCTCGGGCACGCCGGTTATCGCCACGGACCTCGGGGGGCTCTCGGAGGTCGTGGAGCACGACAAAAACGGCCTGCTCTTCAGGGTCGAAGACGTGCAGGGGTTGACGAGCAACCTGCTGCGCTTCCTCTTCGAGGAAGACCTGATCGGACGCCTCCGAGCCGGTATGGAGCCCGTGAAGACCGTCGAGGAGGGCGTTGACGAGCTGGAGCAGCTCTACGGGGAGCTGGTCGAAGCTCGAAATCCGGCCGTCAGGACCGGGTAACCGGGCTCAATCGAGCGGGTAGCCCAGCTTCTTCAGGGCCTCCCCGGCCACACCCTCGTAGACCTCCCGGTCCCGCGCGGTGAAGACGCCCCGCCAGTCCCCGGCCACGCCCTTCCTGAAGAACGAGGCGGCGTCCTCCTGGCCCTTGGAGCGCTTCGCAAGCTTCTCGAAGCGGTTCCCCTCCACGCAGCGCTCCACGGTCGCGGCATCCGACCGGGCGCCAAGCAGCACGAACAGCTCTTTGAGGTGCGCCTCCGGGCTCTCCAGCAGGTCCTCGTAGCGGAGCTGGTGGTAGGCGGTTCCGAAAAGGGTTTCGCCGTCGCGGGAGGCCTTCGTGACCCGCCGGCTCCAGCGCACCGCCATCTGCCGCAACCGCTCCTCGGTGAAGATGCTGTTACCAAACTGGATAAAGCCTTCCGGGTCGGCGAGGTAGGCGTCGCGCTTCGCCAGCTCCTCGGGCTCCAGCTCGAAGATGCCACCGTTTTCCTTCGCCATGCGCCAGAAGTGGTTCATCAAGGAGACGGCCACGTCCCGGCCGTCGCGGACGATGTGGATCACCTTCGCCTCCGGGTAGAAGCGGTGGATCTCGTCAACGTAGTCCGTGTGCAGCGGGCTCTTGTCGCCCACTATGGTCTTGCCGGTGGGCGCCGATTCTTTGGCCAGGTAGTAATCCACCGTCATGCGGAAGATCTCTTCGAGGTCTTTCTCCGCCTCCCCCTGGGCCCAGCCGTTCCACAGGAGAGAGTGCCAGACGCGGAAGCCCTCGTTGGAGGCCAGGGCGCTGTGCAGGCTCGGGCTCGGCCCCTCGTAGACGGGGATCTCCTCTTTCTCCTGGTCGAGCCCGAAGAACGTGCCCTCGCCCCGGCAGAAGACCTCCGGGTGGGTGTCGAGCGTCTTCTGCAACCAGGAGGTCCCGGAGCGCATCTCCCCGACGAGGAAGAAACGGGTCCTTCGGAGGGGCGCGACGGTGCCGCGATGAGTTATCTGGGAGGGGAATATCTTGAGGCTGCCGTCCAGGGCGAGCCGGGCCAGGGTCGCCCGGCGTTTTATCCCGGCCAGCTTTGCCCGTAGCCTGTTTTGCGCCGCCTGTCTCACCGCTGAACCTTCCTCCGTCGAACGCTTGACGTTTCTACCACGTATCGACCTGTACGCGGCCCAGCGCCCGATCATACCGGAGATCGCCAGGCCGCTCGCGCGCCGGTCCCGCTCCTTTAGCGCCGCCGCCCCCACAAACCGGACCGAGCGCCGCAGTAGCTGTCCGGCAGTTATGACCGGCACGTAGCCGAACATCTCGTTCAGCGTGAGGAGGTTTTTGTAGGTGCTCGCGGCGTATCCGTACAGGCCGAAGTTGGGGACGTAGAGCACCGGCGCGCCGTGGACCATCGCCGTCCTGTAGCCCCGCTGCATGAAGTGGTGCGCCCACTCCTGGTCCTCGCACCGGCTCACCTCCTCGGAGAAGGGGTGTTCGCGCCACAGCCCGCGCCGGATGATGCTGTTAGGGTTCTGAAGTCCCTGGTTGGGCCGCCGGTAGAACCCGTCGAGGTCCATGGTCTCGACGCCCTTCTTGCCCACCTGGTAGCTCTGCTGGTCGAAGAGCAGCGGCCCCCAGGCGCCGGCCAGCCGGTCGTCGGCCTCCAGGGCCCCGACCAGGTTGCCCAGCCACTCCTCGTGCAGCGGTATGCAGTGGTGGCTGAGGCAGACCACGTACTCGCCCCGGGCGGCCTCGCAGCCGGCGTTCAGGGAGCCACCGTAGCTGAACTCCTCCCCCGAGTAGTCGACGAACGTGTGCGGGTAGTCCTCTACCATCCCGAGCGTCCCGTCGGTCGAGCCGGAGTCCACGATGACGAGCTCGTAGTCTCCGAACTCCTGGGTACTCACGCCCTGCAATACCCGTCCGATGGTCCGCCCGCTGTTGAAGGTGCGGATGATGATCGAGGCTTTAACGCTCAAGCTCGCGGCCGGCTCCTAGGTTTTCTGGCCGGCATAGAACTCTTCAAGCAGGGGGGCGGTTGTGCGCTCCACGATCTGTACCTGCTCGGGGGTGAGATCCTCCCGCCACCCCCCGGGCGAGGCCTTCCGGTAGAACTTGCCCTCACCCTTCTCGCTCTCGGGGATGTTCTCCCAGGCGTGTTTGTCTACCACCCGGCCTAGCTCACCCTCCTCTGCGGGGAGGCCAAGCTCTCTGTAGATGCGCTTCATGGTTCCCAGAGTATCCGCCCGCAAGTCCTCGTAGCGCACCAGGACCTTCGGACCCCTATGCACCTCGTAGGCTTTGTGGGCCCCGCCGGCCTGCTGCAGGTAACGCTCGGCCCGGCGCTTGACGAAGGCGTCCGGGCGATTGTCGGCCATCGAGGTCTGCTTCCAGCCGCCCTTGTCTTTGGAGGCGTAGAGCCAGTTCCCCTCCTTCGCGGCGTCGAGGGACGAGGCCACAACGTCCCGGGGGTCGCGGAGGAGGAAGACCATGCGGCTCTCGGGCAGCGCCTCCATCAAAAGCGGTGCTCCCACTGAGCCGTTGGGCTCTTTTATTACCAGGTACTCCTCCGGCCCGAGGCTGGGGTTGGCGTGCCCAGCCCCGTCCAGGGTGAAGTTTCTTATGGACTGGATCCAACCTAACCGCGTCGGCTCGCCCATTATGAAGTTCGCCGTGTTCAACTGGCCGGCCTGCGCCTTCTCGTGGAACTCCCCGAAGAGCAGCCCGACCATGGGCTCCTCCCACACCCGGTGGCCTTTCATGTCGTCCATCATGCTCCGCAGCCACGTCGAGCCACTCCTGCCCGAGCCGAAGATCCAGACCATGTTCTCCGCCCGGACGTCGCCCGTTCCACCCCGGGCGGCAACGGCCCGTCCGACGCCCTGGCGCGCCGCGGCCAGCCGCGGATACCGGGCCGCCGCCCGGCGCCAGGCCCACCTCAACTTCTGCTCCGCCCTCCCGGTCATCTCCCTGACCCTCGACATCCTTACGACTCCTAAGCTCGCTGGCCAGCATAGAACTAGCCGGCGCGTAGAACGATCTTCAACTCCCGGTATCGTTTTATAGAATACCGATCGGGCAGATGATTTCATGGGCAACCGGGTATATCAAGGCGTGTGCCACCGAATTCCGTCCCTCCTCGAAAGCTGCGGGAGCGCAAGAATCATCGAGGAATTTCTTCAAAGGGGTTAAGTTTTGCTAGCCTTTGCCCGATAATTGCGTATTAGGTTAGCAATTACGCAACCTCCTGGAGGGGGGATATGTGTTCCGAATGTTCCGGTAAACAGCACCTGCAAATGAGCCGCCAGGACTTTTTGAAGCTTGGTGGCGCGGGGATCTCGGGCGTCGCGGTCCTGGGGCTCATGGGCTCGGGCCACGCCTTGGCCCAGACGGGCTCATCCCTGACGAACGAGTTCGAGGAGGCGGCGCAAGAGTACGACGTTCCGGTAGAACTGCTCCTGGCCGTGGGGTACGCGAACGCCCGTTGGATCATGCCGCCGCCAGGAACCGGAGAGTTCGAGCCGGGTGAGATCCACGGTATGGGCGGGTACGGTCTCATGCAGCTCAGCGAAGACCCCGAGCTCGAGACCCTGGACAAAGCCGCGGAGCTAACCGGTATCTCCGGGGAGGATCTCAAGACAGACCGCAGGTCGAACATCCTGGGCGGGGCGGCGGTGCTGGCCGACGCGCAGAGCGAGGCGGACCCCGGGGACATAAACGGCTGGTACGACGCCGTGGCCGACACCGGCGGGGGGGTGTTGTTCGCCAATCAGGTCTACGAGATTCTGGAGGAGGGAGCTTCAACGGAGCTTCCTGCCGGAGAAGAGGTCGTGCTGGAGCCACAGGAGGAAGCCGAGCAGCAAGAGGTGTTCACCGCCCAGGCACAGGGCGACTACAGACGTTCCACCTTCTACGGCGCGAACTCCAACAACTTCACGCGGGCCAACCGGCCCAGTTCCAACCGCATAGACAAGATCATCATCCACATCACCGAGGGTTCCTGGTCGAGTGCCATAAACTGGTTCAAGGACTCGCGGGCCCAAGTCTCGGCCCACTACGTCGTCCGCTCCAGAGACGGGTTTATCGGGCAGTCGGTGCGCGAGAAGGACATCGCCTGGCACTCGGGCGACTGGAACGTCAACCAGACCAGCATCGGCATCGAGCACGAGGGGTACGGCAACAACTCCAAGTGGCTTACCGCCAAGATGTACAACTCGTCGGCCCGGCTCTCGGCGTACCTGTGCAGGAAGTACAGGATCCCGATAAACCGGAGCCACTTCCTGGGCCACAAACAGATCTCCGCCACCTCCTGCCCCGGCAGACACTGGGACTGGAACCGCTACATCCGCCTCGTCAAGAAGTACGCCAATTCCGGCAACAACAACGTGTACCGGCAGGTGGTGGACAACGCCTCCAAACGGTTCCGGGCCTCGCGGGCCTGGAAGGCGAGCTCCTGGAACCGCCAGCGCTTCGGCAAGAACTACCGGTACACCACGCCCAGGGGGGTCAACGACTTCGCGACCTTCAGGATACGGGTCCCGCGCAGGGGCAGGTACGCGATCTTCGCCCGGTGGCCGGCCGACCCCGGCTACAACAACCGCACCAGGTTCCTGATCAGGACCTCGAACGGCTGGGTGCGCCGGGTGGTAAACCAACGGAAGAGAGGTGGCCGGTGGGTGCGCCTGGGAGTGTTCAATATGGACGCCGGCGACCGGCGATGGATACGCATCCCTAGGAGAAGCCCTTCCAAAGGCTACATAATCGCCGACGCGGTAATGATCAGGAAAGCGTAGCGCACAAAACGCACCGATCTTCGCACCCGGCTAGAGATAGCCCGTGTACCTGGTTCCTCTTACGAGCCAAGAGGTTTCGGGGGTCGTGAAAAGCACCTTCGAACTTGATCTCCGACGCTAACTCAGTTCGTGACCTCCGCAGTCTGTCTGCGGTCCTCGGCCGTCCGGCAGGATCGGCCCTTACAGTTGTTGAGCTCGTCGAGCCTGTCCTTCAGCTCCGCCTCGACCTCGGGACGTTTTCCGACGATGTCCTCGAGCTGGTAAGGGTCGTCCTTCATGTCGTAGAGGCGAATCTTCCCGCTCCCATGCCGGACGTAGATCAGGTCATCGTCCGTGCGTACGGCCCGATAATTCCTCTTGTCCCCCATGCCCTCGCGGTACTGCTCGATGGGGAGGGCCGTGCGCCACGTCTCAGGGGCACCCTCTAGCACCGGCACGAGGGAGCGCCCGTCTACCCAGGATGGCGTGCGTGAGCCCGTCATATCCAGAAATGTAGGAGCGAGGTCGGCATTGATAGCCAGCTCGTCTTTGCTGACCCCCTTCTGCACCCCCGGACCCCGGACGATGAGCGGCACCCGGATGTCCTCCTCGTAGAACGTGCCCTTACCCGGGTTCATACCGTGCTGGCCCATGCGGTAGCCGTTGTCCGAGGTGAAGACGATGTAGGTATTTTCGAGCTCCCCGTGCTCCTTGAGCTTGAGCACGATATTACGAACCGTCTCGTCCACCGTCTGTACCGACCGGAGCCGGTTGCGGTGGAAAACGGTCATCTCCCGGATCTTCTTCCCGGAGAACTTGCTCCTATCGAAAGACGGCGGCCTGGGGAGCGCGGTCCTCTTGAACATGTTCCGATGCTTTTTGTCGTAGTGGGCGGGGCCGTGGGGGGCTATCGTCGAGACGTAGAGAAAGAAGGGTTTCTTCTTTGGGGCCTCCCGGTCTATGAACCTGACAGCCCTACGGCCTATAACCGTGTCGAGGGTATCAACCCGTCCGGAGTGGTCGGTGATCTCTCCGTTGTGGTTCAACCGGAAGCCCTGAATGCTGCCGACGTGGGCGTTCCAATAATCCCAGCCCCGGGGGATGAATCGCTGATCGTACTCGTTCATGAACTTTCCCGAGAGGCCGGTAGTGTAACCTTCCCGCTGCATCCAGACGGCCAGGTTCTCCCGGTTGTGGCTCTCCCTCATGAACCGCTTGAAACCACCCGTGGGCCGGGTGTTGCTCTTTACGTCGTGGTTGTGGGCGTACTGCCCCCGCAGCACGGTGGCCCTCGACGGGCAGCAGGTCGGCAGGTTCACAAAGGCCCGGTCGAACTTTACACCCTCGCGAACCAGGTGACGCCTCACAAGCGGCATGTGGCGGAGCATCGCCGCTTCCTGATCGTCGGTGACGATGTAGACGATGTTTGGTCGCTCGCTCGCTTCTATGGTAGCTCGCGGCTCCCGCTCTCCCGGAACAGTCGGCATGACAACAGCAATTACCGAGAACAGTAGGACCGCCGCCACTATTCTGTAGAACCTCGCCAGAACGCCTCCTACTCAGAGTTGGCACATGCTAGCATAGCCGCGTCCGCACCGGCACGATAGAAGTCTTCGACACCGAATCCGATATATTGCGAAGCCTGGCTTTCTCGTTTTCACCCGTAAAGCATGGCCTGGCTTCGCTTACAGCTTGTCGCGCATCGCCCGTAGTCTTTTGAAGCTGTCGGGCGGTTCCTGGACCGTCGTTCTATCCAGTTGTTTTCGAGCCGGGGTAGAACCGGTCGAGGAGGGAGGCGGCCGTTTTTTCCACTATGGCTATCTGCCCGGGCGTGAGGTCTTCGCGCCAACCCCCGGGCGTGCCCTTGCGATAGAACTTCCCCGCGCCTTTCTTCTCTTCGGGGATGCTCTCCCACGAGTGCTTCTGCACCACCTCGGCGAGGTTCCTATCTTCGACCGGAACGTTCAGTACCTCGTGTATCCGCTTCATCTCCGCCAGCGTTTCCGCCCGGAGGTCTTCATACTTGACCAGTACCTTCGGACCGTTGTGAGCATCGTAGGCCCTCGCAGTATTGCCCACGTACTTCACGTACTTGTTGGCGGCGCTTTCTACGACAGAATTCGGCTTGCTCTCCGCCTGCTTCGTCCTGCCCTGCACCTTCTCCCCGCGGCGCTCGGAAAACCAACTCCCTTTTCTGGAAGCGTCCAGCGACGAAGCTGCAACGTCCCTGGGATCGCGGACGAGGAAGACCATGCGGCTCTCAGGCAACGCCTCCATGAGCAACGGGGCGCCTATCGAGCCGTTAGGCTCCTTGATTGTGAGGTGCCCTCTCTTTTTGACCTCGGGGAACCGGGCGGTTGCACCGTTCAACACAAACTCACGAATAGATTTCAGCCACACTTCCCGGTAGCGATCTCCCATTATGAAATGCTTGCCACGCCGGTGCTTAGCATCATCATAATAGAAATCTCCGAACAGCCTGCCGACTATCGGCTCGTGCCATACGCAGTGATCTTTGAGGTCTTCCATCATGGCTCCGAGCCAGGTACTTCCAACCCTCGCGGTACCGAAGATCCACACCAGGTTCGCGGGATCTATGTAGCGGCTCTGATCAATAATCTTGGCAACTTTTCTTCCCAGCGCCGTGATGAAGACTTTTGGCTCGCGAACGTGATCAAATATTGTGTGGTTGTTCAAAATAGGCACCTTGATCTTTCTCGCTTCACCACAACTGTCTGAAGAAAGCAGGGACAATTGCTTGTGTCTTCCAGCAGGTCATGTTCTCACAAAGGAACGTTACTATAAAGGCGCTCTCCAAATCCCACTCAATCCGGCTGCCGAACCCCGGTCTCGGGCAGAGTAAGAAGCCATTCCCACGTCCGGGAAATGCCCGCCGGGAGGTCCGTCTCCGGGCGCCAGCCCAGCTCGGCCTCCGCGCGGCTTATGTCGAGCACGCTCACGGGCACGTCCAGCGGCCGGGAGGGCAGGTACTCGACCTCCGGGGTCCCGTCAACGACCCCGGACATTAGCCCGATCAGCTCGTTGAGCGAGGCCCCATGGCCGTGTCCGATGTTGAACACCTTGCTTAAGGTCTCCTTTTCGGCAGCGAGCTCCAGGGCGTCGGTCAGGTCCGAGATGTAGAGGTAGTCGCGCACCACGCCCCCGTCCCCCCAGATGGTTATGGGCTGCCCCGTGCGGATGCGGTTGAGGAAGACGCTTATGGCGCCCTGCTGGCCGGCGGGGTCCTGGTAGGGGCCGTAGGGGTTGGAGATGCGCAGGGCCGCGTAGTCGAGGCCGTGCAGGTGGTGGAAGAGCCCGAGGTACTTCTCTACGGCGAGCTTCACGATGCCGTAGGAGGAGATGGGGTTTGTGGGGTGATCCTCGCTTATGGGGGTCGTCTCGGGCGGGCCGTAGACCGTCCCGCCGGAGGAGGAGAAGACGACCTTGCGCACCCCGGCCTCCACGCAGGCCTCCAGGAGCTGGAGCGTGTCCACCAGGTTGGATCGCACGTCGTAGATCGGGTCGTCGTTGGAGGTCTTTGGGAGGGTGGTGCTCACGAAGTGGAAAACGACCTCCACGTCCTCGACGGCCTCCCGGATCAGGCCGTGGTTCCCGAGCTCCCCCTCGACGTACTCCGCCCCACGGGGCACGCCGCGGAACCGGCTCGGGCTCCGGTCGTAGACCCTCACCGCGTCGCCCCTCTCCAGCAAACGCTCGACCAGGTGCCCCCCGATAAACCCGCAGCCGCCGAGGACCAGGCTGTTCATCCTTTTTCGTCTCCCCGTCGCACGAGGCCATTGTAGAGCTTCTCCAGCTCCTCCGCGCTCTCCGCGAGCGTCTTTACCGGCCCGATACCGGCCCGCAGACGTTCGACCAGCCCCGGCTCGCCGGCGAGCCGCCGCAGTTGTGCCTCCAGCCCCTCCACGCTCTCCAGGCCGAAGAGCAGGCCGTTTTTGTCGTGCTCCACGACCTCCGAGAGCCCCCCGAGGTCCGTGGCGACCACCGGCGTGCCCGAGGCGAACGCCGAGTAGACCACCAGCGGCGTGTTCTCGTACCACCGCGAGGGGACCATCAGCACATCCATCTCCGAGAGCACCCGCCCGACCTCCTCCGGCGGGAAGGTGCCCGCGAAGGTGACCCTGGGGTCCCCCCCGGCCAGCTCCTCCAGGTCTGCGGCGTAGCCCTCGAAGCCCCCGCCCCCGCCGTGGACGGTGAGCGAGACCTTCAGGTTTTGCGGCAACCGTTTTACGGCCCGGACGAGGAGGTCGCAGCCCTTGTGCGGCGCCAGCGTGCCGATGTAACCGAGCCGGAGGCGCGAGGAAGGGGCGCGGGGACCGCGCCCGATATCCGCGGTGTCTATACCGTAGCGGGAGACCTCGACCAGCTCCGAGTCCACCCCGTTGGCGACCAGCAGGTCCCGGGTGAGCCGCGTGGGCGCGAGGACCCGGTCCAGGGCGTTGATCCGCCCCGCTATAAAGCCCGGACGCTCCGATAGCTCGCGCATCAGGCGCAGGGGCAGCGGCCTGGCGGGGAGCGGAAGGCGAGAGGCGGTATCGGCGGCGCGGAAGAGCGGCCCCGGCAGGCGGGCCACCAGCCGGGCCGCCCGAGAGCCGGTCCGGCGGTCCGCCAGACACCGGGGGCAGTGGGCCGGGTCGGGGCCGGTGCACAACGCGCCGTCGTGCCGCCGCAGGTCCACCACCGGGCACACGGCCCAGAAGTCCGTGGCCGTGTAGACGGCCGGCAGGCCGAGCTTTTTAACCGAGGATATCGCCGTCGCCGAGAGCCCCTGGAGGTGCATGAAGTGGACCACGTCCGGACGGAACTCCCGGACGTGGTCCTCCAGCCGCGCGGCCATGTCCGGGTTGTCGTAGTTGAGCCGGAAAGGGCGGGAGAGGGACTCGTGGGGGCGGCCTACCCGGCGCACCGGTATCTCCTCGTGGGTATAATCTTCCGCCTCGCCGGGCCGGAGGCTGGTGAAAGGGGCGCTGCGCTTCGCCGCGAACACCGCCGTCTCGTGGCCCCGGGCGCGGAGTTCCCGGGCCAGTCCGAGGGTCAGCACCTCGGTGCCGGCGCCGTGGTCGGGGAAAAACTGATGCGTGGCGAAAAGGACCCTCAAGGTACGGCCGGGCTGTCTGCTGCGGAAAGCACTCTCAGGCCCCTGATCTTACCAGCAGGGTGCGGGCCGGACAGGAACGATTTCTAGCCAGCATATAGCTGGTGCTGTAAACTAGCCGAAGTTTGCGACCTCGCTACGAGAACCTGGCAGGGATCATCATTGTCCGCTAACGCGCCGAGCACGAAAAAAGGGTCATCCGGGACGATACTCGGCTCCCTATCGACGCTCGTAGAGCGCCGGTGGTTGATCTGGTACTTCGTGCAGCGGCAGCTCTCGCAGAGCTACCGGGGGTCTTTTCTGGGCATCTTCTGGATCTTCCTCGGTCCCCTGCTCATGATCATCCTCTACACCCTGGTGTTCTCCGAGATAATAGGGCTCCGGTTCCGCGAGGGCGGCACCGTGGCGAACTTCGGCCTGTACCTGTACTGCGGCCTGATCCCTTTCTTAGCCTACGCCGACACGATAAACCAGTCCGTGGGCAGCATCCGGACCAACTCCAGCCTGGTGCAGAAGGTGGTCTTCCCGCTGGAGATACTGCCGCTCAGCACGGCGGTGACGGCGGTCATCAACCAGGTGTTTGGCTTTATGGGGCTCATCCTCCTAGTCGCGCTGCTGGAGCGGACGCTGTACTGGACGATCGTGTTTATCCCGGCGATCATGGTGCTGCAACTGCTGTTCATGCTCGGCCTGGGCTACCTGGGCGCGATAGTCGGCACCTACCTGCCCGACGTACAGGAGACGCTCAAGGCCGTCGTGCGGGCGTCGTTCTTTATAACCCCGATCCTGTGGCCCCCGGAGCGGATACCGGACAACCTGAGCTTCCTGGTGGACTACAACCCGCTCGCCTACCTAGTGGACGCCTACCGGGGCGTGGTGCTGGAGGGGAGGTTGCCGGTGCCGCCGGAGACCTTCTGGTTCACGCTCTTTGCGGCGTCGCTGCTGGTCGTGGGCTTCGTTATGTTCAACAAGGTCAAGCAGCGGTTCGCAGACCTCATCTGATGCCCGCCATAACGCTCAAGAACGTCTCGAAGAAGTACCGGATCTACCCCCGCCATAGGGACCGGCTGAAGGAGTTCTTGTCCTTTGGCCGGGCGAACGGCGGCCACGACTTCTGGGCGCTCAAGGACATAGACCTGGAGGTGGAGCCGGGCGCTACCCTGGGCATCCTGGGCCGTAACGGGGCCGGCAAGAGCACCCTGCTAATGATAATCTCGGGCGTCCTGCAACCCACGAGCGGCAGCGTCGAGATAAACGGCCGGCTGGCGGCGCTCCTGCAGCTCGGGGCGGGCTTCAACCCGGAGTTCACCGGCCGCGAGAACGTGATGCTCAACGGCCTGATCCTGGGCGTCGAGCGCCGGGAGATGCTGGAGCGGTTCGACGAGATAGCGGATTTTGCGGACATCGGGGAGTTCATGGACCAGCCGGTCAAGACCTACTCCAGCGGCATGCGCGCCCGCCTGGGCTTCGCCGTCGCCGTGAACGTGGAGCCGGACATCCTGATCGTGGACGAGACACTCTCCGTCGGGGACGCCGTCTTCCGGCACATGGGGCTGCAGAAGATGCGCGACCTGCGCGACGCGGGGACGACCATCCTGTTCGTCTCCCACAGCACGGGCATGATCAAGAACTTCTGCAACGAGGCCGTCTTGCTGCACAAGGGCGCGTTGATAGCCCGCGGCGGCACCAGCGAGACCCTGGACCGCTACCAGGCCCTGATCTCTAGCATCGAGACCCAGCGCGCCTCCCGGCAGTTGAACCCCGAGAAGCCGGTGGAGTACGATATATACGAGGGCGAGGACGAAGACCTGGACGGCGGCGGCCCAGCCGGTCCGGCTTTCAAGAAGAGCCCGGACCTCGAACGCCGGGCCGCGAGGCTCCGGCACGGCACGGGCGAGGCCCGCATCTCCAGCGTGGAGGTTCTCGACGAGCGCGGCCGTCCGGCGGAGGCCGTGAAGCCGGAGTCCACCGTAACCGTCCGCGCCCACCTGGAGTACTTGGAAGACGTGGAGGGCAGCGCGCTGAACATCATCCTCCGCAACAAGGCCGGGCTGGACGTGTTCTCGACGAATACTTCCCTGGAGAAAACACCGCTCAAAGAGCGGAAGCAAGGCGAGCGGGTGATAGTGGACTTCTCTTTCCGGGTCCCGCTGCAGCACGGCGCCTACAGCGTCACCGCTTCCGTCTCCCGCTCGAAGAACAAGACCCTCTACCTCGATTGGGTGGACGTCGCGGCGGTCTTCAAAATCGACCGCCCCTCGGGCCGCGGCAACATCAAGGGCCTGGTCCACCTGCCCACGGAGGTCGAGATCCACACCCCCGACCGCGAGCACCAGGACCGGTCCGCCTGATCCCCGTGCCCGGCTCCGCGAGCGTCGTAGTCCCTAACTGGAACGGCCTCAACGTCTTGGACACCTGCCTGGGTTCCCTGCGCAAACAGTCTTTTGCGGGCTTCCAGACGGTCCTCGTGGACAACGGCTCGACGGACGGCTCGGCCGGGTACGTGGCCCGGAACTTCCCGGAGGTCCGGGTCGTCTCCCTGGGCGAGAACCGGGGCTTCTCCGCGGCGGTGAACGCCGGCATAAAGGCCTCCGACACGGAGCTGGTGGTGTTGCTCAACAACGACACGGAGCAGCACCCCCGCTGGCTGGAGGCGCTGGTGCGGGCGGCGGGAGCGCACCCGGAGGCCGGATTTTTCGCCAGCAAGCTGGTGGACTTCCGCGACCGGAGCGTGCTGGACGGCGCGGGCGACGCGCTGCGCCTCAGCGGGCTTCCCTACCGGCTCGGCCACGGCGAGAAGGACCGCGGCCAGTACGACCGGCCCGGCTACGTATTCGGGGCCTGCGCCGCGGCGGCCCTGTACCGGCGGGAGATGCTGGAGGAGGTCGGGCTCTTCGACGAGGACTTCTTCGCCTACTGCGAGGACGGCGACCTCTCCTTCCGGGCCCAGCTCGCCGGCTACCGGTGCCTCTACGTGCCGGAGGCGGTCGTCTACCACATCGGCAGCGCCTCGACGGGGGGCAAGCGGAGCCCCACCGCCACCCGGCTCGGCACCCGCAACGGCCTGGGCCTGCTCGTCAAGAACCTCCCCGCGCCGCTGCTCCCCCGCTTCCTGCCGTTCCTGGTTCCGGGCCAGCTGTCGCGCCTGGTCACGGCCGCCGCCTCGGGGGTGTGGCGGGACCACCTGCGCGGCGTGGGCGAGGCGGCGCGGCTTCTCCCCCTCACGCTCCGCAAGCGGCGCGAGGTGCAGAAGCGCCGCCGGGTCTCGGACGAGTACGTGTTGCGGCTCCTGCGCGGCTCCTCGCGGGCGGCGGCCAGAAGCCTCGTCCGGCGGCTGCGGGACCAGCTCCTGACCCGGTTGGGCCGATGAGGTTCTCGGCCGTCATCGTCAACTACGAGTCGTGGCCGCACACGCTGCGATGCATCGAGTCGCTCCGCAAAACGGGGTACGAGGACCTCGAGGTGGTCGTCGTCAACAACGACCAGGAAGACGCGCCAGAGCTTCCGGGTTGGGTAAGCCTAATCCAGAACCCGGAGAACGCGGGCTTTGCCCGGGCCTGCAACCAGGGCCTCGCGGCCTCGCGCGGCGGGCACGTCCTCCTCATAAACCCCGACACGCTCGTCGAGCGAGATTTCTTCGGGCTGCTGGAGGAGTTCTTCGCCGGCAACCCGAAAGCCGGGATCGCCGGGCCGAGGATCGTGGACGCCGACGGCGGCCTCCAGCTCTCCGCCCGGCGGGAGTTGAGCTTTGCCTCCGGGCTTCTGGGCCGGACTTCCTTCCTGACCCGGCTGTTCCCGCGCAGCGCCCTGGTCCGGCGCATGTTCCCGGCCGCGGGCTTGCCGGAAGGCCCGGCGGAGGTGGACTGGGTCTCCGGGGCGTGCCTGGTCGTCCGGCGGGCGGTGCTGGAGGAGGTCGGGCTTCTGGACGAGCGCTTTTTTATGTACTTCGAGGACGCCGACCTCTGCCGCCGCTCCCGCGGGGCGGGGCGGCCCGTCTACTACCTTCCGAACGTCGAGGTCCTGCACCTGACCGGCGCGAGCAGCCACAGCAAACCCCGCGCCGTCTGGCTCCTGCACAAGAGCGCGTTTCTCTACCACCGCAAGCACGGTCCCCACGGACCGCTGGGCGTCTACAGCCTGCTGGTTCTCTCGGGGCTCGCCGCCCGCGTCCTGGCGAAGCTCGCGAAGCTGGCGGCGCGTTGTCTGGTCTACAGGCTCAAGGCTCGCCACCCCCGCCCGTAGAACCCACGCCCCGGGGCCCGAGTTGACAGACAGGGCGGCGGGAAATAGCCTTACCTGGCTTGAAATGTCTGAAACCCGAAGCAAAAACACGGGCTTGAAGCTGCCTTTTATCCCGTCTCGCCTGGAACGGGTATCTCTCTTCCTCGTCCTGGGCGTCTCGGCGGCGTTGCTGAACCTGGCGCTGGCCTACGCCGGGGTAGACCTCCTGGGGTTCGACTCCCGGCTGCAGCAGAACTACGTCAACGTGGTCACGATGGAGATCTCCCTGGTCTACAGCTTCTTCGTGTACCGGGCTTTCGTTTGGAAGATCCGGAACCGGGACCTCGGGCAGATCTTCCTGCGCCAGCTCCCCCTGTACCACCTCTCCGCCGGCTCGGGGGTTCTGGCCCGGATCGCCCTCTTCCCCGTGCTGCAGGCGCTCGGGGTGCACTACCTGCTCAACGTCGCAACCGGCATCCTGCTCGGGGCGGCCGTCAACTACGTCCTGAGCGACCGCTTCGTGTTCAAGGACGCCCGGGCGGGAAAGAAGACCTAATGAAGCTGTCCGTCGTCATCCCGGCCCACAACGAGGAAGGCTCCATCGCGGGCACCGTCTCGTCCATGGCGGCGGCGCTCGAGGCCGCGGATATCGACCACGAGGTGCTCGTCGTCAACGACGGCAGCACGGACGGCACCGAGGACGTCCTGCGGGGCCTCCGGGACCGGTACCCGACCTTCCGGTACGTCAACAACGGGCCGCCCAACGGGTTCGGGCTCGCGATCCGGGAGGGCCTGGAACGCTTTGCCGGCGACGCCGTGGCCATCGTGATGGGGGACGGCTCGGACAGCCCGGAGGACGTGGTGGCGTACTTCGACAAGCTGCAGGAAGGCTACGAGTGCGTCTTCGGGTCGCGCTTTCTCAAGGGTAGCCGCCTCGCCGGTTACCCGCGCCACAAGCTGCTGCTAAACCGCCTGGCCAACCTCTTCGTGAAGGTGCTGTTCTCCCTGGACTACAACGACACGACCAACGCCTTCAAGTGCTACCGGCGGGAGGTCATAGAAGGAGCCCGGCCGCTCATCTCCCGGCACTTCAACCTGACCGTCGAGCTGCCGCTCAAGGCCATCGTCCGGGGCTACAGCTACGCGGTCGTCCCCA
>SIRX01000029.1 GCA_004563715.1 Actinomycetota bacterium
TCGGGTGAGCAACTGGCTGAACGGAGCCCCCATCGCCGCTACCCGGCGCTCCCATCTGGCAGCCCTGGCTCCGGCGTGTTGAATAAACCAACAGTATCATAGAAGATCTGTACCTGTCGGGGTCGTACCTGGATCAGGTAGCGTTCAGGTGGGAGAACTTCCTGCTGCTGCGCACGGAGGCGATCGGGATCATCCCGATGTGCGTCTTTCTCTACCTCTTCGGCGCGAAGCTCGTCCGCGCCGGCGCCTTCTCCCCCGACGATGCGGGCCGCCGCATCCGCCGGCGCCTGCTGGGCTGGGGCCTCGCCATAGGCGTCCCGCTGAACCTGCTCCCCCTCGTGCCCATCGGCCACCCCGCTTTCCAGCTCGTTGCCGGCCTGGACCGCTACATCTTCGCCATAATCCTCGCCGTAGGCTACATCGGGCTCGTGGCCCTGTTCCTGGAGAAGGGCTGGCTGCCCTGGCTGCAGGGCCGCCTGGAGGACATCGGAAAGACCGCCCTCAGCTGCTACATGCTCCAGAACGTCCTGGGCTGCGCGCTGTTCTACGGCTGGGGTCTCGGCCTCGGACGCTTCGAGGTCGGCTCTTTGGGCACCGTCGCTGCCTGGGCCGCCATAAGCGCCGCGCTGGCCCTGTTCGCGCACCTGTGGCTCAAGCACTTCCCGACCGGCCCGTTCGAGATGGTCTGGCGCCGCCTGAGCGCCCTCGCCGAACCGGGGCGGCGCACGTGAGGTTTACCAGGCCTTCTCTAGCTCCGCTAACCGGGTCGGAGCCGGAAGCATCACGATCCGACTCCGGCCGGAGCCAGAGTTTTATCAACAGCAAGACCGCCTCCGGTACGAGCGGAAGGAGAGCGAGATGAGCCGGTCCGGCAGAGGAGGGCTGAGGTGGATCGTAAGACGATACCCCGTGGGCGCTTTCCTGATTCTGACGTTCGTGATTTCCTGGGCTCCGTTCGCGTTCGGCTCCTCGCTCTCCGAAGAGGATTTCTCTCCGTTCTCTGCCCTCCTGGCCTTCGGTCCCCTGCTCGCCGGGCTCCTGCTGTTGGCGGCGGGCGGCCGGGAGGAGTGGCGGGCGTGGCGGAAGCGCGTGTTGCGCTGGCGCGTCGGCGCCAGCTGGTACGCCGTGGTCTTTCTGGGACCGCCCCTTATCTTCTTTGGCGGAACCATCCTGTACTCTCTCACCTTGGGCGAATCATTGCCCCTCACTGCTCCAGGCTTCACCGTCGCGCAGGTTCTCTTCGCGGTCGCGGCGACCTTTCTCGGGGCCCCTATCTTGGAGGAGCTCGCCGGTTGGCGAGGCTACCTGCTCCCCAAGCTGCTCGCCGGTCGCAGCGCGCTCCTCTCCGTCCCCCTCGTCTCCAGCGTTGTGATCGGGGTGCCGTGGAGCATCTGGCACTTCCCGGAGATCCTCTTCCCAGGGCTCGGGGTGCCGGCGCCCGATCTCGAGTCCATCGCTTACTCGATCGTATTCGCGACCGCTCTCTCCGTCATCATGACGTGGGTATACCTGGGAACGGGTGGGAGCGTGCTGCTGGCTGGGCTGGGTCTTCACTTTACGGTGAACCTGACCGAGTACTTCCTGTCGTCCGTCGTAGATCTTCCCGGATCGCCCTTCCTACGGTGGACGTGGGCCGCTTGCCTGCTGGCCGTCGTCGCAGGCGTCCTCCTCAAGCACGGTCTGGCGCTCGGAGGCGATCGGACGACCGGGGCGAGACCAGAGCGGCGTGCGTGAGGTTCGTCGCGGCCGGGCTAGACAGACCGCGGGTGGGCAAGACCCGCCGAAGCCTTCGGGAGGTAGTAGCTGGCTTTTTCGCCCCGGTACAGCATCTGGTGGGCCGCGGCGTCTGCCGAGGCACCTTCACGACCACCCATCTCTTCTCCGGCGCGCGTTCTTTGTTCGAGAGCGACATTAGGCTCACGCCACCTTGAAGGCCTCCGAGGGCCGCAACTCGAAGGTCTTTGTCTGTCTTCCTGTAGACGACCCGGCTGAAGGCGGGTTTACGGTCACGTAGGCTACGCCGACGGTTTCGATGATCTCCCACAGCTCCCTCCCGGAGACCGCGCGCAACTCGGGCATAAGCGGGCCCCGGCGGACGCACGCCGGCATCGAGGGGCCGTAGATCTCCAGGGTGCTCATGAACAGTTGGTTCTCGTCGAGCCCTTCTAAGTGCTCCGCGGCGGCTTCGCGGGAGTCGAAGACGCAAAGGGCGGTGTAGCGGATGTCGTGGAACCTGGCGCAGGTGTAGAAGCATCCCAATCTACCTTTTAGCACCCAGTAACGCCCTTTATCTCCGCCTTTGATAAGACGCTTTTCCGGACGGCCTTGGGTTTCGTCTGGTCCTTCGTTTCGTTCTTTTTCCGTCATCGCTTCCTGCCTTCCCGGAGGTCCAGCCCTGAAGGTCCAGGTCTCGGGCGCCCCATCCGTCAGTTACGCTCCGGCACTATTTGCTTGAAAGCCTCGGCGGCCCGGAGCGTCCACCCGCGGGCCTCCTCTACGACCACCTCGTCCACAAAGCCGTCGATCTCGTGACGCTCGATTACCTCCTCGGCCCCCAGCTCCGCGAGAAAGCGGCTCATGATCCTGCCCGCCTCGCAAAAGTCCGGGTAGGCGTCGTCGCCGAGACCGCACACGCCGAACACCACGCCGCCCAGGTCCGGCTGCTCTTTTTCCAGCGCCTCGTAGAAATCCATAGCGTCGGGCGGCAGCTCCCCGTCCCCGTGCGTCGCCACGCACACGACCACGACCCGGTTCTCCTCGAAAAAGTCCGCCCCAGCGTCCATCATGTCCACGGCTTCAGCCTCTATACCCGCCTCTTCCAGGGCTTCGACCAGCTCGTCCGCCAGATCCTCGGCCGTGCCCGTCACCGTCCCAAACAAAACTACCGCCCGGTCCATCCCGTCTTCTCCTTTCCCGGCTCAAGCCGGTAGGCAGAACGGGTCCGCCTGGCGCCAGCGTATCCCCGGCCGCCCACTACCTCCGGTCCTTGATCCAGATCAATTGCCCGCCTGCTCCCAGCCATGTATTCTGGCTAACATGTTTCTGCAAATGGCTCTCACTAGCACGAACACGGTATTAGGGCTGGAGGATGGGATCAAGGGGCGTGTGATCTGGGTCCGTGATCCGGATCAACAGGGATAAAGGTTGTCCGGCATGCAGCTTTTGCACCAGCGTTCTCACCGTCCCGGGCGAACCGTGGTGGTTTCCTGTGGTCCAACCTCGTCCTCGACGACCTCGAGAAGTATCTGGTCGAGAACAACCGCTGAAAGCTGTGAGCGGCCTACCTACCGATCCGGGAGCCTCCCCGCGAGGTTCAGGTGTTCGGTGAGGCTGGCGGACAGACCGGTCCATCCGCTCTTCGCAAGCGAAGGACCGTGCAGCATTACGCCGACGGCAACGCCCACCGCCGCCCGAGCGTCCGCCCGAGAGCCGTGACGGTGAGCGTGGTTAGCACGATGGCCCCCGCTGGTATGAGGACGAGAAGCGGGTTCCGCTCCATATACGGCCTCGCCTCCGCGAGCATCGCGCCCCACTCGGCTGTCGGCGGTTGCGCCCCGAGGCCGAGAAACGAGAGGCCCGCTATGGCGAGGAGGACGTACGCAAACTGGAGGCAAGCGAGCGCGACGAGCGGACCCGCCGCCGAGGGGAGTATGTGACGGCGCATGATCTGCGCCTCCGTCGCCCCGATGGCGACGGCCGCCTCGACGTACTCGCGCGCGGATATCTTCACGGTGAGCGCGTAGGCGAGGCGGGCGAAGGGCATCCAGGCCGTGAGAAATACAGCGGTGAGTAGAGCCGGTATCCCCGGGTCCAGTATGGCCGCGAGCACGAGGCCGACGAGTATCGCCGGGAGCGCGATAAAGGTGTCCACCGTGCGGTTCACGAGGCTCGAAATCACACCCCCGAGCCTCCCCGCAACCATCCCCAGGAGTATCCCTACTACCCCCGACGCAGCCACCGCCCCGGCGGCGAACCCGACCGAGAGCCGCGCCCCGGCGAGCATCCGCGAGAGCACGTCCCGCCCGAGGTGGTCGTTCCCGAGGAGATGCTCCCCCGACGGCCCTTCGAGCGCCGCCCCGAGGTTCGTCGCCGCCGGAGGATGCGGCGCGAGGAGAGGCCCGAACAAAACCAGGAACGAGAGTGCTCCGAAAATACCCACCGCGGCCCACGTCGAGCCGGACACACGCCGCTCCCTGTAAGCCTCATCGGTAGTCCCGGCGACCCCGGCCTGCCCCAGACGAACCGTCTTCGTCACCCCGTCCGCATCCTCGGGTCGATAGCGGCCTGGAGAAGGTCGCTGACGAGGTTTACCACGACGGCGAGGGCGACCGCCAGGACGAGCCCGCCCTGGATGACGGGCAGGTCGTTTGCGATGACGGCGTTGTAAATTACGCGGCCGAGCCCCGGAACGTCGAAGATAACCTCGACGATGACCGCCCCCCCGAAGAGGCTCGCCACCCACAACCCCACCACCGCGACCACGGAGGTGAGCGCGTTCGGGAGGGCGTGCCGCCAGAGGACGCTTCGGCCGCTAACACCCTTCGCCTTCGCGGTGTTTATGGAGGGGTGGGCCAGGGCGTCAGAGACCTCGGCACGGGTTAGCTGCGCGGAGAGGGCCGTGATCGGGGCCGCGAGCGTGAGCGCCGGGAGAACCAGGTTCGAGGGTCCTTGCCACCCTGAAGGCGGGAGAATTCCGAGCCAAACCGCCGCCACGAGAACGAGCACCGGGCCGAGCACGTACTCCGGAACGGAGATGCCAGCCTGCGAAACGCCCGTCACCACCCGGTCAGCCCATCCTTTTTTCGCGGCCGCGATGGTCCCGAGCGAGACGCCGACGGAGAGCCCGAAGCCGAGCGCGAGAAAGAGGAGCGAGGCCGTTACCGAGAGGCCCGAGAGAAGCTTCTCGGCGACGTCGGCGCGATCCACGTACGAGTTCCCGAGGTCTCCCCGGAAGAGGTCGCGCATCCATATCCCGTACCGCACGACGATGGACCGGTCCGTGCCGAGCTCCGCTTCGAGCGCGCGCACCGTCGCGGGATCGGGCGCCCGCTCCGAAAGCCGGGCCCGTAATATGGCCTGCGTGGGGTCTACCCCCGTGAGCCTCGGGAAGATGAACGCGAGCACCGAAGCCAGGAAGAAGAGAACCGGGGCGAGCGCGAGCCGCTTGAGGAGCACGGATATTATGGGCGTTCCCCAATCTTCTCGCACGACACGATAAAGAACCCGCTTTCTTCTATCCCGTACGGGTCTTTCTCGAAGAGGTGCTCCCACCGCCGGAACCTGACGAACCCCGCATCCCTGAGGAGCCTCGAAGCTACCCCGGCGTCCGGCCCCGCGAAGAGCGGCAGCCGCGAGCGGACCGGAAGGTAGTCCCGCTCGAAGCGGAGCCCGGCGCGGTCTTCGCACCCCGGACGAAGCGCGTCCGCCACCCTTCCGAACGTCCTGGGAGCCGTGTTCCACCGTCCGTCGGAGACGGCGAGCGTCCCGCCGCTTCGGAGAACGCTTCGCCACCTCCGGATGGCGGCCTCGGGGTTCGGGAGCGTCCACAGCAGGTTCCGGGCGACGACGGCGTCGTATGGAGCTTCAGGTTCGGGAATGCTCTCCGCGTCGCACCGTCGCACCGCGACTTCGACACCTTCCCTCGTAGCCTCCTCCCGGAGGCGAGCGAGCATCCTCGCCGAGAGGTCGGCGGCGGTAACGCGGTGTCCGAAGCGGGCGAGCGGTATCGAGCAGAACCCCGTGCCCGCCCCGACGTCTAGGATCTGGAGAGGCCTCGCGGCTGGGAAGAGAGCTCTCCATACGCTCTCCCACGCTTCGCCGCCGCCTCCGCCCCCACGTTGTCCCGGCTGCGAGTCGTACGTGTCGGCTCGCCAGTCCCAGTAACGCATGAGGCGCCGGGTGATGCGGTCGGTCACTCGCTCGAGCGGATCTCGGTCGTCATGAGGTAGTGCTTGGTGGGGTGCGGCTGGAACCCTTCGAGGGTCTCGACGTGGGCGAAGCTCTCTTGCTCGTGGACGAGCGGCACACCCGCGAAGTCTTCGAGGATCCGGGTCTCCGCCTCGACAAAGAGGTCGAAGCGCTCTTGCTCGTCGGCCGTAGAGTTTAGCCGCTCCACTATGGCGTCCACCTCCTCGGAGCAGTACCGGTTCAGGTTGTACGAGCCCTCGCACGTGAAGTCGGTTTCGAGAAAGCCGGCGGCGTCGTTCGTCTCGATGATGTACCCGCGGGAGAAGATGCCGAGGTCGTAGTCGCCTTCGAGGACGTCGGCCTCGACGGTCGCGTACTCGGAGACCCGTATGTCGGTCTGTATGCCGATGTCGGAGAGCATCCCCTGAACGGCGGTGGCGAGGTTCGGCAGGTGGTCCCGGTCAGGGTACGTCTGGAGGGTGAGGCTCAGCTCGCCCTCCTCGTACCCCGCTTCGGAGAGGAGCTCTCGCGCCCGTTCGGGGTCGGGTTCGACGACCTCGCGGCTCTCGTCGAACCACGGGTCGGAGGGGCTGAATATTCCGGCGGCGGGTTCGCCAACGCCCTCCATAACGTTGTCGGCGAGGGCTTCGCGGTCGATAGCGAGGCTTATGGCTTCGCGCACGAGCGGATCGGAGGTCGGACCGGAGTCGGTGTTGGTGTGCAGGGTCGTCGTGCGCGGGACGTCGTCGGAGAAGACTTCGAGGTTCTCCTCCTCTTCAAGCACGGGCAACTGCGTGGTGGGAAGGAGATCGGCGAGGTCCACTTCTCCGCTCCGCAACGCGTCCGAGCGGGCGTTCGGGTCCTCGATAAACCGGACCTCCGCGCTCCCGGCCTGGGGCTCGCCGCCCCAGTACGGTTCGAAGGCCGTGAGCGTCACCCGGCCGCCGGACGGTTCGTCCTTGACCATGAACGGCCCTGTCCCCGTCCCGAACGGGCTCGGCGGCCACCCGCCGTTCTCGTACGCCTCGGGGGCGAAGATTGCGGTGTTCCTTCCGGCGAGCCTCTGGGGCATGATCGGGTCTTCGGCCTCCGTGACGACGCGCACGGTCATCGGCCCGGCCTCCTCGTACGAAACCTCCTCCGCCGTGAGCCCGGCAGGCGGGGACGCCGAATCTTCGGCGAGGGCGGTGAGGGCGGTGACAGCGGCGGCGGCGTCGAGTTCCTCACCGTTGTGGAAGGTTACGCCCTCGCGGAGCTCGAACTCCCAGGTGGTCGGGTCGATCTGTTCCCACGAGGTGGCGAGCCCCGGTGTGATCTCCCCGTCGAAGTCGATCCTCCCGAGGGGCTCGCCGATGCCGAGGTTCGTGATAGGGTACGCGTCGTCGGTGTCGATGGCCCATCCGCGGTCCGGGCCGAACCCGAGCGCGAGCCGGACCTCTGCCGCCTCCGACGACCCCGTGAACCCACACCCTATAGCACCGACAGAAACCACGATGCAAACCACCGCCGCGAGAACACCCTTCGCGCCGAGCTTCGTCTTCAAGCTTTCTCCCCCTCCACGAGCGACCGCACGTCCTCCTCGGACACCTCCGAAGCTCTCTTGTGGATCTTGTACTGCTGGTTGCAGTCCTCACCGAGGATGGCGATGACGGTCTCGACGGGCGGGCACCCCGGCTCGGTGCATCGCAACTCCGTCACCATGAGCGAAGCGCCCTCGTCGACCTCAAAGACCTCCCGAAAAAGCTCCTTCACGCGAGCCTTCGCCTCCGGCCCAGACCCAGGCCCGGTTCCAAACGGCCCGATCATGCACCCACCCTCCTACGTAGTGATAATTTATTCTCAAAAACTATACAAGGTCTGGGCTGATGTCAACCCCGAGAGAGAACGAAGCTGGCGGACGGGGAAAGCATCGGGTGACACGTGAGACGCCAACCACGCGGCGACCGCTCCCGGGTTCGCCGACGGGGTTTCCGGATCGACGTTCCGTCAGCCTGTGGCGGGCGCGTGATCGAGGTCATCCGCGTGTTGCTTCCCTGTCCCTGGCGACGTTATGATCCCCTCATGATAATGACAATACTTCCCAATAAAGAAACGGGGTGTTTCATCGGGTGGAGAGCAAACTCGGGAACCAGGATGTCGCCGCCCCCCGACGAACCTCCCTGTTTCCGGAGACTGCGTCACCGGCCTCCGCGGCTGGAGGGGTGAGCAGCCTGTGTTGCCCGGGCAACGCGAAATTTCAGACAACCTGGCGTACGGCGAGTTTCCAGGAGATCGCCGGTTTGCGCGGGTTCGGTGGCTGATCGAGGTGAACACTTGAAACTCAGTGCTATAGGCCTGCGGGCTACGGAAGAGCTCTTCGAGCAGGCGAGCCGCCTCTCCGATACCCCCTACCGCTCGGATGGATACGAGCTCTCCCTGAATTTCCCGCATACTATCGGCCGCGGCTACGTCAGGAACGTGCGGCTGCGGGAGGGACTGGAGGTCTTCATCGCTGACTGCGAGCTGCGAGAGGGACTGGTGGTCGAGGCGTCCACCAGAGACCCGGCGCTGGAGATCAACCTGCACCTGGCCGGGGAGACGTGGGGTTCCATCTCCGGGCTCCGGGAAGAGCTCGCCCTGCGCTCCGGCGAGGCTTCGCTCTTCGTCGGTCCGGCCGGGACGCGCGGGGTGGCGCGGTTCCCGGCCGCTCGAAGGGTGGTCTCGGTCGAGGTCCGGCTCTCCCCAGCGGTACTCGACTCCCTGTTGGCGAGCGCCCCGGAGCACGAACTACCCGCCGCGCTATCCGGGGGAGCCGATGGCTTCGACAGGCCCCATGTAGAGAGGGGCGTCATGTCTGGCGCCGAACGGGCCACGGCGCACCAGCTCCTCGGCTGTCCGTTCGACGGGGCACTGGGCCGCCTCTACCTGGAGGCCAAAGCCCTGGAGCTGGTGGCGTTGCGCTTCTCCCAAAGGGTCGTCCGGCGCGACGCCAGCTCGCTCGACACCTACGAGGCAAGCCGGATCCGGGAAGCAGCGGAGGTCTTGGTGCGCGAGATGGCGCACCCGCCCTCGCTGGTGGAGCTTGCGCGCCGGGTGGGGCTCAACGACTTCAAGCTCAAGGCCGGCTTCAAGCAAGTCTTCGAGACGACTACTTTCGGATACCTCCACGAAAGAAGGATGGAGGAGGCACGGAGGCTCATAGAAACGGGTGAGATGAACGTGGGCGAAGTCGCCCTCGAAGTCGGCTACGCCAGCCCCAGCCGCTTCGCCGCCGCCTTCAAAAAGCGCTTCGGCATCCGTCCGAGCTCGCTCCTCCCCTACAGAAGTGACTGCCGAAAAGCTCCGGCGAACGGACGCCAAAGCTGAAGAAAGTCCGACAAAAGGAGGCGAAGATGACGAAGATCGAGGCACGGAAAGACCGTAAGAGAAAGGATGCGTGGATGGTAAAGCCCACCGGATTGCCGGAGCGGAGCATAAAGCTTCCGCCCGAGATAGACGACGTAACGCGCCGCGAATTCCTGATTGGGGCGGGAAGCCTGCTGGTGTTGGCGCCTTACGTATGCAGTGGAGAATCAGGTGCGGGCGGGATACTACGGCGTCCGACACCATCCGGGTCGAGCACGCGGCGGGCGTTACCGAAGTGCCCCGAGACGTTGACCGGATCGCGGCCATAGACGGCTGGCCCGACCTGCACTCCCTGCTGGCCCTCGGGGTAGTCCCCGAGATAGCGGCCACCGAGTACCAGAAGGAGTCCCCGCTGGTCCGGGACCGCATAGACGAGGTCGAGCAGACCGTAGAGCGGGGAGTGCCCGAGCTGGAGGCGCTGGCGGCGGCAGAACCGGACCTCATCTTCGGGATGGACGACAGCGAGCAGATCTACGACAAGCTATCCCGGATAGCCCCGACGATCCTTCTCGACCGCCACAGCTCCGATGTCAACGAACACCTCCGTACCGTCGCCCGCGCCGTCGGCCGCCCCGACGCTGCGCGGCGCGTGATCCTGGAGTACGAAGCCAGGCTGGAAGAAGTGAGAAGTTCTGTGCGGGGTAGCGATCTCGCCGATACGTCCATCGCTATCGTCACGGACCACCCGACCTCTGAAGGTACGTTCCGGCTCCTCGGCCCGGCCTCTTCCGCCGGCCGTACCCTGGAAGCGGTCGGTACGGGCCGGCTCATAGACGCAGAGGGCACGTCGGAAGTGCCGGGAGGCCCCAACGGCGAGTTCGGCGTGAACGCCTCGACGGAACTTCTAACAGAGATCCTGGGGCCGGCTGACATTATCCTGGTAGCAACCACCCCGGTCTTCGAAGACACGACCCCGTGGATCGGCGGTCCCCTGTGGAACAGACTGCCCGCGGTGCAAAACGACGCCGTCGTAGAGGTCTTTACCGACACCTGGTACTTCGACACCGCCCTCACCCGCACCGCCCGCCTCGACGATATCGAGGAACTTGTCCGCCGCTTCGGGTGAACGGCCGGAGACTATGAGCGACCCACTACCGCCACAGCCGAACCCCAGTTACGCCGAGGTGGTGATCGAACGTCCACCCGAGGTGGTCGAGGCGTTCTCTTGGTCAGTCGGGAAGCGGACGCAGCGTACGGATGTGTTGTGGTAGGACCACGGTGAAGTAGCGGCAGTCGAGCGTCGCCACCGCCGGCTCTTCGAGCGCCCCGGCCGCGACGACGCTCGCGTCCACGAGGCCCAGCGATTGAATGTTCTGGAAGCCACGTAAAATATATTACAAGGGGTGAGCGTCAAACAAAGCACAAGATAATTTGACGAAGCCCACCTTCCGCAAGTAATCCGTCCGGGGCTAGAAAGAATCCGTCTGCGAACAGAACCCGCGTCAGCGGGCCGCTAGGCTCCCTGATAAACGACATTGATAATCGTTTACCAGGGAGGCGGCGGTGGATACGAAAAGCGCACCGGTTGCGGAGCAGCGGCGGAACGGGAAAGCGCCGGAGGGCTTTATGGACGTGGCCCGCAAGCGGATGTGGGCGCTGGCGCTCGCGGCGGGGCTTGCGACGCTGAGCGCGGGTCTGGGGCTGGTGCCGTACGTGCTGGTGTACTTGATCTCGGTCCACCTCTTCTTCCGCCCTCCCGCGGAGGCCGACGCCTCTTACGTCTGGCTCCTGGCGGGCCTGAGCGTCGCGGCGATAGGGCTGAAGGCGCTCGCGTTCGGGTTCGCGGAAAGGGTCTCGCACGTCGCCGCCTACGACATCCTCTACGAGCTGCGGATGGAGCTCGCGAAGAAGCTCTCCGAGCTGCCGCTCGGGTACTTCGGCAACCGCACGATCGGCGAGCTCAAGAAAGTCATCCACGAGGACACCGAGCAGATAGAGGAAGGGCTCGCCCACGCCATCCCGGACATAACCTCGGCGGTCGCGACGCCTCTCTTGACGGCCATAGTCCTCTTCTACGTGGACTGGCGGATGGCGCTCGCCACGGTCGCCATGCTGCCCCTCCTGGTCGGACTCTACGGCTACATCCTGAACCGTTCGAAGGGGCACATGAGCGCCTACCAGCGGATGATGGCTAGCCTCAACTCCGTCGTCGTCCAGTACGTGCAGGGGATGAAGGTCATAAAGGCGTTCGCCCGCACCGACAACTCCTTCGAGGAGTACAGGAAGGTCGTCGAGGAGGCGAGCCGCATCTACGAGGAGGCGCACACGAGGACCCGCGCCCCCTTCGCCGTCTTCTACGTGGGCCTGCGGGCGAACGTGCTCGTGATCCTCCCCGTCGGCGTCGCGCTCTACCTGGCCGGTACGCTCACCCTCCCGACGCTCGTGCTCTTCCTGATCCTGGGGATGGGCTTCAACCAGCCGCTGTTCAAGCTCATGATGACCGCCGGGATGACGTGGTGGAAGATCTCCGGCTCAACCCGGAAGATCGCCGAGGTCCTGGCCGAAGAACCCCTTCCCGAACCGGCGAACCCCAGAGAGCCCGAAGGCCACGACCTGGAGTTCCGGAACGTCTCTTTCGGCTATAACGAGAAGCGGGTGCTTCGGGAGGTGAGCTTCCGCGCGCCGGAGGGCACGGTCACCGCGCTCGTCGGCCCTTCCGGGGCGGGCAAGACCACCGTCGCCCGGCTCATCCCGCGCTTCTGGGACGCTGACGAGGGCGAGGTCCTCCTCGGCGGCGTGGACGTGCGGGAGATGTCCTCCGGGGACCTCATGCAGAGGGTCGCCTTCGTCTTCCAGGACGTCTTCCTCTTCGACGACTCCGTCTATGAGAACATCCGGGTCGGGAACCCCGGGGCGACCGGGGAGGAGGTGCTGGACGCCGCGCGGCGGGCGCGGGTGGACGAGTTCGCGCGCGAGCTGCCGGAGGGATACGACACCCGCGTCGGGGAGAACGGGAGCAGACTCTCCGGAGGGCAGCGGCAGAGGATCTCCATCGCCCGCGCCATCCTCAAGGACGCGCCGCTCGTGGTGCTCGACGAAGCGACGGCCTTCGTGGACCCGGAGAACGAGGCCCTCATCCAGGAGGCCATCGGCAGCCTGACCGAGGAGAAGACCCTGGTCGTGGTCGCCCACCGGCTCTCGACGATCACGGGGGCGGACCAGATACTCCTCGTCGAGGACGGGCGCATCTCCGCCCGCGGCACGCACGAGGAGCTGCTGGAGAGGAGCGAGACCTACCGCACCCTCTGGAACGCCCACGAGGAGGCGCAGGAGCGGGCGACGGCGGACGTGCGGGCGGAGCGAGCTGAGGTCCCGAAGGTGAGGGCGTACGTGGAGCAGAAGCCCGCCGAGCTTCCGGAGAACCCCTACAGGAGCCTGGAGGGCGAGTCGTTCGTCGGGATGGTGCTGCGCCTCGCGGGCCGGCACCGCCGGGACTACGTGCGCCGCGCGTTGCCCCTGCAGTTCCTGGAGGGCGTCGTCTTCTCGGCGCCGGTCGTGTTAGTCTTCCTGACGCTCCTGGAGCTGTTCCGCGACGAGGTGAGCCTCGGGCGCGTCTACGGGTACGTGGGCGGCATCCTGCTCTCGTTCGCGCTGCTGGCGCTCTTCAACTACCTGGCGACGGGCGTACTGTACAAAGTGGACGGCGGCGCCAAGAACGACCTGCGGCTCTACATCGGGGAGCACCTCAGGCGGCTGCCGCTCGGGTACTTCACCCGCAGGGACACCGGCAGGATCAACGCGCTGGTGACCAACGACGTCATGCAGCTTGACTACGTGACGAGCACCGCCCAGTTCGTCCGCGCCGTCGTGAGCCCGGCCCTGACTCTCGTCGTACTCCTGCTCATAGATTGGCGGATGGCGCTCGCGACGTTCGCGGGCGTCCCGCTCTTCCTGCTCGTGCTCTGGTGGGGCGACGGCGTGTTCAAGAAGGTCTGGCGGGAGCAGACGGTAGCCCGCACCGAGGCGAACTCGCGCATGATCGAGTACATAAGGGGCATCCCCGTGGTGCGGGCGTTCAACCTCGGCGGCGAGCGCTCGGAGCGCTTCGAGCGGGCGATGGACCGCTACCGCCGGGCGAGCGCCGACACCCAGACCAAGCTCACCCCGGTCATCGTGGGGGGCATCACGGTGCTGGAGCTGGGGTTCGCGGCGATCCTCGTCGTCGGCTCGGCGCTGTTCCTGGCCGGCACGCTAGAGCTCTCGATCTTCCTGCTCTTCCTGGTGCTGGGGCTGGTCTTCTACGCCCCGATCCACGACGCCGGCGAGCTCATGGGCTACCGGCGCATGGTCCAGAACTCCATGCGCAAGGTGACCGAGCTCCTCGACACACCGCTGCTGCCCGAACCCGAGACAGACCACCCTCCACAACACCACTCCATCGCGTTCGAGAACGTCTCCTTCAGCTACGAGGACGAGCGGGTGCTCAAGGACGTGAGCTTCGGGATCCCCGAGAAGAACCTGACGGCCCTCGTCGGCCCCTCGGGCTCGGGGAAGACCACGGTCACCTACCTCATCGCCCGCTTCTGGGACGTAGACGAGGGGGCGGTGCGCGTCGGCGGCGGGGACGTGCGCGACATGAAGACCGACACCCTCATGAGCAACATAACGATGGTCTTCCAGGACGTCTACCTCTTTGGCGACACCATCGTCAACAACATCCGCTTCGGCAACCTGGACGCCACCGAGAAGGAGGTCGTCGCGGCGGCCAGGGCCGCCCGCTGCCACGAGTTCATCATGCAACTGCCGCGGGGCTACGACACCCCCGTCGGTGAGGGCGGCTCGACCCTCTCGGGCGGCGAGAAGCAGCGCATCAGCATCGCCCGCGCCCTCCTCAAAGACGCGCCCATCGTGCTGCTCGACGAGGCCACCGCCTCCATAGACCCGGAGAACGAGCGGCTCATCCAGGACGCGCTGAACGCGCTCGTGGCCGAGAAAACCCTCGTCGTCATCGCGCACCGGCTCTCCACGGTGCGGGCAGCGGACAACATCGTCTGCCTGGAGGACGGGCGCGTCGTCCAGCAGGGCACGCACGAGCAACTGATCGGGCAGAACGGCCTGTACCGGCGCTTCTGGACCGAGCGAGCGCGGGCGCGCGACTGGAAGCTCGGGGCGCGCGATCTCTCCCGCGCCCCGGCGGACGGGAGCAAACGATGAGCGGTGCGAGGTGCAGAGGCCTCAAGGACTGGAGCACCCGGGACCTGCTGGTGGTCGCGGCGCTGGGCGTCACGCTGGGTGTGGCGCTCGTGCCCGTGCTCTACGCCAGCCTGCCGCTGCAGGCGGCGCTGGGGCCGCTCTACCAGGTGCTCGTCGCCGGGCTCTTCTCCGTGCCGGGCCTGATGGCCCTGTACGTGACGCGGCGGCCCGGTGCGGCGCTGGTAAACGGGGTCTTCGTCGGGCTCGTGCAGGTCCCGCTCACCCCGTTCGGCTGGACGGTCATGATCGGGGCGCTCTCCGCGGCGGTCGCCTGCGAGCTGCCGTTCCTCGCGACCCGCTACCGGCGTTTCGGCCTCCCGATGCTCGTGACGGCCGGGGCGGTGGCGGCACTGCTCGGCCTGGCACTCGTGTACGTGCCGCTCGGCTACGCGGCCCTCGCGTCCGCCGTGCAGGTCGCCCTCGTCCTCGGCACGGCCACGAGCGGGGCTGTATTGGGCGGCCTTCTGGCGAAACTGCTCTCCGACGCCCTCGCTCGCACGGGGGTCCTCTCCAGCTATGCCGCCGGCCGCAGAGAGGAGGTGTGAACCGGAGCTATGATCGTCACCGAAGCGCGCAGGAAGGCCCTCGCCTGCGAGTTCGTAGAGAGCGTCGGGAGTGAGGACTTCCTAACGGCGCTTGGCCTTCGCCAGGCGGCGATCCCGGACCTGCGCGTGGAGGTCGAAGAGGTCATCGTCGAGGGCGAGAGGGTCGTGGTACTCGTGAGGGTCCGGGGCACCCACACCGGCGAGCTTCCGGGCCTCCCACCGACCGGCAGGAGGGTCTGCGTCAGAGGGGTGGAGGTCCTGCGCATCCTGGACTGCGAGGTCAGCGAGCACCGGTCCCTCTTCGATTTGCCGGGCCTGATGCGGCAGCTAGGAGTTCTCCCGACACCGGGAGCGATGCAAACATTGACTCGACAGGAGGTAGAGAGATGATCGGACAGGCACCGGCCGGCAGGCGCGGAAAGCTGGCGGGCTGGAGTACCCGGGACCTGCTCGTGGTCGCGGCTATAGGGGCGGCTCTGGGCGTCGCCCTGATCCCGGTGACCTACCTCGGGCTCACGCTGATGGCGACGCTCGGGCCTTTCCTGTACGCTCTGTCCACGAGCCTCTCCCGCGTCCCGAGCGTCATGACGATGTACGTGGTGCGCCGCCCCGGGGCGGCGGTGCTCGGCGCGCTCGTCGCCGGGCTGGTGCAGGTGCCCTTCACGCCGACGGGGTGGGTGATCCTGGTCGCCTTCGCCCTCTCGGGCGCGGCCTGCGAGCTGCCTTTCCTGCTCACCCGCTACCGCCGCTTCGGCCTGCCGACGCTGATGATCTCCGGAGCGGTGGCGGCCCTGCTCGGCCTGGCCCTGCAGTACGTGCCCTTCGGGTACGGCAACCTGGCGCTCCTCGTGCAGCTCGCCCTGATCCTGACCGCGGCGGCCGGCGGAGCGCTCATAACCGGTGGCCTCGCCAAGCTGCTCGCCGACGCCCTGGCAAAGACCGGGGTGCTCTCGGGCTACGCCGTCGGACAAAAGAGACAGGAGGTATAGGCATGTACCGCTACGACGAGAGCGGCTGGCCGGTCGTGAAAATCCGGTTCGAGGAGCCGACGACGATGGAGGACATGGAGGAGTACATCGCCCGCTGGGAGCGGTGGCTCGCGCGCGGGGAGCCGATGGGCGTCCTCGCCAGCTACGAGGGCGAGCAGGAGAAGTCTAGCAAGGAGGTCCGCAAGCTCGCCAACCGCTGGCAGAAGGAGAACAAAGACCGCATCGGGGAGCACTGCGTCGGCATCGCGATGTGCGTGAAGTCCTCGAAGCTGATGGCGCTCTTCCGGCCCATCGCCTCGCGGGCGATGAAGAAGAAGATGGGCTGCCCCGGAGAGGTCTTCGGCGACGAGCAGGAGGCCGAAGCGTGGCTGAAGCAGCGGCTGGCGGAGGCTAACGTTGCGGGGAGGGTCGAGCGATGACGGTGCGGCCGGGGAAGCTGCGGAACTGGAGCACCCGGGATCTCATGGTCGTCGCGGCCATCGGGGTGGTGTTCGGTGTGGCCCTGATCCCCCTGCTCTACGCCAGCATCGCGATGCGAGGCGCGCTGGGGCCGGTGGGCGACGTGCTGTACACGCCCCTCTTCTTCGTCCCGAGCCTGATGGTCCTGTACATCACGCGGCGGCCCGGCGCGGGCGTACTCAGCGGTTTCTTTATCGGGCTGGTGCAGGTGCCGTTCACCCCCTTCGGCTGGGGCGCGCTGCTCGGCGCGCTCAACGCCGGGGTGTGTTGCGAGGTGCCGTTCCTCGCCACCCGCTACCGCCGGTTCGGGCTGCCGATGCTACTGGTAGCGGGGACCGTGGCCGTGGTATGCAACATGGCGCTCTTCTACGTCCCCTTCGGCTACCTCAACCTCGCCATCCCCGTACAGCTCGCGCTCATAGCGAGCTTCGTCCTCAGCGGCGCGCTTCTCGGCGGCCTGCCGGCGAAGCTGCTCGCCGACGCCGTGGCGAGGACCGGCGTGTTCTCGAGCTACCCGGTAGGCTCCACGCAGCGCAAAGAAGTGTAGAGAGGAACTCAACGCTTGTCCCCCATCGAGATACAAGACCTGCGCGTCCGGTACGCCGGGCGGAAAGCCCCCGCGCTCGACGGCGTGGACCTGGCCCTCAACGAGGGCGAGACGGTGCTCCTGCTCGGCGCTTCGGGGTCGGGCAAGTCCACCCTGGCGCTGACGTTGAACGGCCTGATCCCCCACTCTTTAGGCTGCGAGATGGACGGCTCGGTGCGCGTGGCCGGGATGGACACGAGGCAGACTGAGGTCGCCGGGCTGTCGCAGCGGGTCGGCATCGTCTTCCAGGACCCCGAGGCCCAGTTCGTGACGCTGAAGGTGGAGGACGAGGTGGTCTTCGGGCTGGAGAACCTGTGTGTCCCTCCCGGGGATATGGACGGGCGGGTTGACCGGGCGCTCGCCCGGGTCGGGATGGCCGGGCACCGCCACCGCCGGGTGGACGCGCTCTCCGGCGGCGAGAAGCAGCGGGTCGCGCTGGCCTCCCTGCTGGCGATGGAGCCGCGAGTCCTGGTCTTCGACGAGCCCACCGCGAACCTCGACCCGGTAGGGACGCGGGAGGTGTTCGCCCTGATCTCCTCTCTCAAAGAGCGCGGAGAGCACACCGTCGTCCTCATCGAGCACAAGCTCGACGACCTTATGCACCTCATCGACCGCGTGGTGGCGCTCGGAGAGGCCGGGGAGGTCCTGGCCGACGGTCCGCCGCGAGCGGTGTTCCGCGACCACGCCGACGCCCTGCGAAGCCCCGGCGTCTGGATGCCCCAGACGGCCCTCCTCGCCCACCGTATGGGCGGCCGCGGCCTCCCACTCGACCCCTTCCCCGTCACCCCGGACGAAGCCGAGCGGGCGCTGCGCCGGCAGCCAATCCCCAAGATCGTCGGGGCCAAGAGGCGTCGGACGCCCGAAGGCCCACCGGGAACTTCGGTAAACGGCGCCCCGGCCATCGAGGTGCGCGACCTCTCCTACGCCTACGGCGACGACAGGGTGCTCGACTCCGTGAGCCTGACCGTCCCGCGGGGAGACTTCCTGGCCGTCGTCGGGGCGAACGGGGCGGGGAAGACCACGCTCGCGCTGCACCTCGCCGGCGTGCTGCGCCCGCCGCGGGACGCGGTCTTCGTCGAGGGCCGGGACGTGTCCCGCACGCCGGCCCGCGACCTGAGCCGCCGGGTCGGCTACGTCTTCCAGAACCCTGAGCACCAGTTCGTCACCGACTCGGTCGCCGACGAGGTGGGCTACGGCCTGCGCGCGATGGGGCTGCCGGAGGCGGAGGTCGCGGAGCGCACCGCCGCGATGCTGGAGCGCTTCGGGCTCTCGCGATACGCGAAGGCCAACCCCTTCACCCTGAGCCACGGCGAGAAGCGCCGCCTCTCGGTGGCGACGATGCTCGCCGCCGGCCAGCAGACCCTCATACTCGACGAGCCGACCTTCGGCCAGGACCAGAAGAACGCCGGGGAGATGATGGCGCTCCTGCGTGAGCTGAACGCCGGAGGCCGCACCATAGTCGTCATCACCCACGACATGACGCTCGTCGCCGAGCACGCCCGGCACGCGGCGGTGATGTCCGGGGGCGGGCTTCTCTTCTGTGGCCCCACGCGGGAGCTCTTCGCCCGCCCGGACGTGCTGAGCCGAGCCCGCCTGGAGCCGCCGCCCCTGGCGCGCCTCGCCGCCCGGCTCTCCCGCCACGACCCGGCCTGGGCCGGCCTGCTGACGCTCGACGACGTCGCCGAGCCCGAAGACCCGCGACCCGAAGGAGCGCAGCGCCGTGCAGACCTTCTACCGTGACACCGGCGCGTTCCTGCAGCGCCTCAACCCCTTGAGCAAGGTGCTCGCCTTCTTCCCGGCGCTCGTGTTCGTCGCGCTCGTCACCGACCCGTGGACGCCGCTGGCGTTCATCGTCCTGACGGCCGCCACCGTGCTCGTCCTCGGCCGGGTCCCTTTCGGCTACTTCCTGAAGGTAGCCGGGCCACTCCTCCTGCTGGTGGTCGGCTTTCTCATCTTCTACCCGTTCGTGGTACGCGGGGAGCTGGTCGCGGGCTCGCCGGTGCTGTTCACGCTCGGTCCGCTCACCGTGTACGAGGCCGGAATACTTTACGCGCTGGCCACGGCGCTCAGAATATACGCCCTCATCCTGCTCTCTCTATCCTTCACGCTCACTACTGACGCCACGGACTTCGTGCGCGCCCTCGTCCAGCAGTGGCGGCTGCCCTACAAGGTCGGCTACGGGGCCCTGGCCGTCTTCCGCTTCGTGCCGATGCTCGGGAGCGAGTTGGCCGCCATCCGGGCCGCCCACCGCGTGCGCGGTCTCTCCGAGGGCGGCGGCCCGCGCGCCCGCTACGAGCAGCTGAAACGCTACGCCGTACCGCTGCTCGCCACCGCCGTCCGGCGCGCCGAGCGCACCGCACTCGCCATGGACGGCCGCGCCTTCGGCGCCTACCCCGAGCGCACCTACTACCGCCGCCTCCGCTTCGCCCCGCGCGACGTCCTCTTCGTGGGCGGCTTCTGGACGGTCTGCCTGCTGATCGTGCTGGCCCTCAACGCGGCCGGGCTGCTCGGTCCCCTGGTCCTGCTGCAAACTACCTGAGCGGCACCGGCCCGGCAGGCTGAAACAGCCGATAACGCCTATCCCCGCGAGCCGGACATCCGTCCCCCAAAGGCTTCATCGGTCCGCCATTTTCTACAATAATGAGACTCATTATCAACAAAAGAGAAAGGACGTGGGTGTGCGGAAAGCAGTTGAGATACCGGGGAGGCTCCTCCCCGAGATAGACGACGTGACGCGGCGTGAGTTCCTGATTGGTTCGGCGGGACTGCTAGTGCTCGCTCCTTACGGGTGCGGCAACGAAGACGAGTCCGGCGTGGGCGGTGAGACGATCTCTAGCGAGACCCGGACGGTGGACACCCCGCGCGGGTCGGTGACCATCCCCGCCGATCCGCAGCGCATGCTGACCATCTATGTGTACGACCTGGCGAACGCGCTGGCCCTCGGGCTGCCGGTGATCGCCGGCCCGGGTGAGCAGGGACGGGCGGGCGCTCCCTTCCCGAACTACCTGGTCGAGATGTTCGGCGAGGAGCTCGACGGCGTCACCAGGATCGCTACCCAGCCGGAGATCAACTTCGAGCAGCTCGCGGAACTTCAACCCGACGTCATCCTGTCGGCCTTCTTCGGCGACTTTGACCCAGGCTACGAGCTGTTCGAGCAGATCGCACCAACGGTGACCTACCAGTACACTGCGGGCGAGACGAACAACCGGGTCCCCTGGCAGACGCTGCTGCGGACAACCGGCGAGCAGTTCGCCTGCGAGGACGCGGCCGAGGACTTCATAGTCCTGCTCGCCCGTCCGGGAGAACCGACGGAGGGGTTTCTGGAGAGGCCCGTGGTCGCGGCACTGAATGCCACCCGCAAAGACCAGGTCTTCGTTGTCAGCTACGTCGAGTGGCAGTATTCGCGGGTCGGCGGCATCCTCTCCGTCTACGACGACGTAGAGCGCTACATCCTGGAGCGCGAGATAGACACCTCGGGGGACTTCCGCTGAGAGACAGCCTACAGACCTTCGTAGACCTCGTCGAGCGTAAGCTGTGCGCCCGGCGGGCAGGGTACGGGGATGCGTCCCTCGTCCACGAGGTCGGCCCTGCGCCAGATACCGTCTTCACCGCGGAAGTGCCGCTCGACCCACCTCCGTTCTTGAGAGACGATGAGGTAAGCCCTGAGCGTGGGAATGCTCTTGTAGGCAGCGAGCTTCTCCCGGTGGTCTATGGCCTCGCTGCTCGGGGAGACGACCTCGACGAGGAGGCAGGGTTCGCTCTCGACGTAGGGATCATCCGGCTCCTCTCCGCAAGCGACCATCACGTCCGGGTAGTAGGCGGCTTCGTCGCGGATCCTGACCTTCACGGTCTCCGTGGACACCCGGCACGGACCGCCACGAGCGACGCTCCAGAGGAGGCCGGAGACGTTCTGGATAACGCGGTTGTGCCGGCGGGTGGCGCCGGTCATGGCGTGGATCTCACCCGCCACGTACTCGTGGCGCACCGTGGACTCCCTTTCGAGCTCCAGATACTCCTCGATGCTCAAGGGTCTGTGCGGTGTCGCCCGCTCTGCCATAAGGCCAGTATAGCGCACCGGCTACGCTCTCCACCCCCCGAAACCCCGAGTCCTCTACAACCCGGCAAAAGAACGGATAAGGAGAAAGACACATAACGAAGAACGTCGAGGTTCCGGAGGCCACCCTTTCCGGCCTCCAGGACATTACGCGGCGAGAGAAGACCCCTTCACCGCCCGGATGTCGCGCTCGGAAGCGGCGCCGGAAGACCCCGCCGCACCGGGGGCGTGCGGCGCCCGGCTCCCCCTCGCGCTCTCCTCCAGGACACCAGGAGCCTGCTCTCAAGCTTAGCTTATTTGAAAAACTCTTCAATATTTCATAGACTTCTGGTATGTCGCACTTCAAGGACACGCGGCCGGGCGCCCGGCTCCTAGAACCGCGGGACGTGCTGGGCGGTGAGGGGATAGCGGGCGTCGACGAGCGGGTGGCGGCCCTGATGGGGGCACTCTCGGGGCCTACGCGCATCCGGACGCTGTTTGCGCTGCTGGAGTTCGGGGAGCTCTCGACCGGTGAGCTGGCTAAGGCGGTTGGGATGAGTCCCTCGGCGACGAGCCACCAGCTGCGCATCCTGCGGGACCTGGGGCTGGTGAGCCGGCGGCGGGAGGGGCAGCGGGCGATCTACGCCCTCGCCGACGACCACCTGGGGGTGTTGCTGAAGGAGGCCCTCTACCACGTGGACCACGCCCGGCTCCGGGAATCCGGGGAGTAGGCGTGGGGCGGGTCGCCCGGGCGGGGGAGGTCTGCGCGGCGTGCGTCCGGGGCGGACGGTTCTTCGTCGGGCGCTACCGGGACTTCCTGCTGGAGCCGGGCACGCTCTTCACGCTCGCCAGCCTGGCGCTCCTGGCCGCCGCGACGGTCGTCAACCCTGCAGGTTTGATCGGGGAGCCCTCGGAGGCCGGGAGCGGCCTGTACCTCGCCGCCGCGCTCGTCGGCTCGGCGTACATCTGGTGGTCGGCCGTGCGGGACGTGCTGGACCGGGACTTCACGGCGGACATCCCCGTGGCCATCGCCACGGCGGCGGCGCTCGCCATCGGGGAGTACGTGGCGGCTGCCATAGTAGCCGCGCTGCTCCTGCTCGGCGGGATGCTGGAGGAGTTCGTGGCCGCGCGCGGGCCGGCAAGGCCCTGGAGGCGCTGGAGGGGCTGTTGCCCGAGCGGATCACCCTCCGGCGCGCCGGAGGAGACGAGGTCGTCCCGCTCGGAGCGGTGCGGGCCGGAGACGTGCTGCTGGTGCGCTGCGGGGAGCGCATCCCGGTGGACGGCGAGGTCGCCTCGGGGGCGGCCTCGGTGAACCAGGCGGCGATCACCGGCGAGAGCGCCCCCGTGGAGAAGCGCGCCGGGGACGAGGTCTTCGCCGGGACGCTGGGCGAGGTCGGGGCGCTGGAGGTGCGCGCCCGCAAGGTCGGCGAGGAGACGACGCTCGGGCAGGTCCGGCGCATGGTCGAGGAGGCGCAGGAGAAGAAGGCCCCGGTGGAGCGCGTCCTCAACCGCTACGCAAAGCTCTACACCCCGCTCGCGCTCCTCTTCGGCGCTCTGTTGTGGTGGTGGAGCGGGGACGTGCTGCGCGCCATAACCATGCTCATCGTGTTCTGCCCGTGCGTGATGGTGCTCGCCACCCCCACGGCGCTCGTCGCTACGATAGGCAACGCCGCCATGCGCGGCAGCCTCGTCAAGCGGGGCGCGACGGTCGAGGCCCTGGCGAAGGTGGACACCGTAGCCTTCGACAAGACCGGGACCCTCACCTCCGGCGAGCCCTGGCTGGTGGAGGCGATCCCGCTGAACGGGCTGCGGGAGGCCGAGGTGCTCCGGCGCGCGGCGGCGGCCGAGAAGTTCAGCGAGCACCCGCTGGGGCGGGCCGTGGTGCGGGCCGCCGAAGAGCGGGGCATAGATATACCGGACCCGGAGGAGTTCGAGGCGCTGCCGGGCCTGGGCGTGAGCGCCCGCACGAACGGCCACCGGCTGCTCGTGGGCCGCCCGCGCTCCCTGGCCGGGAACGGTGTCGGCGTGGACGCGGAGGTGGAAGCGCGGGCGAGCCAGCTCGCGGCCTCGGGACGCACCGTCGTCCTCGTGGCGAGCGACGGGGAGGCCGCCGGGCTCCTGGTGCCCGAGGACGCCCTGCGGCCCGGGGCCGCACCCGCCGTGCGGCGGCTCCGGGAGCTCGGCGTGCGGACGGTGCTCGTCACCGGGGACAACCGGACGGCCGCACGGCGGGTGGCCGAAGCCCTGGGCATAGACGAGGTGCACGCGGAGGTACTGCCGCAGGAGAAAGTCGCGGTCGTCGAGCGGTTGCAGGCCGGGGGGAGGAAGGTCGCCTTCGTAGGGGACGGGGTCAACGACGGTCCCGCTCTGGCCACCGCCGACGTCGGGGTCGCGATGGGCGTCGCGGGCACGGACGTCGCCCTTGAGACCGCGGAGATCGGGCTCCTCTCCGACGACCTCTCCCGGCTGCCGCACCTGCTGGGCCTCTCGCAGAAGGCGATGCGGGCCATCCGGCAGAACCTGGTCTTCTCCTTGGGCGTGCTGGGTGTGGCGGTGGGGCTGACGGTCCCCGGCATCCTCACCCCGGTTACCGGCGCGCTGTTGCACGAGCTGTCCTCCATCCCGGTCATCGCCAACTCGGCGCGTTTGATCGGGACTGAAGAGAAACCCCTTACCGGAGACTGAACGGGGAGGTGAGCGCATGATCGAGACCCAGAGGCTGAAGCTGCGCCGGTTCACCCCCGCCGACCTGGACTGGCTGGCGGCGATGAACGCCGAACCGAAGACGCGCGGCTTCCTGTGGGACGGCCCCACGAACCGCGAGGCCGCCACCCGCGACCTCGAACGCTGGCTGGCGGAGTACGAACGGGGCCTGGGACACCTGGCCATGATCCACAAGCCCGACGACACCCCCATCGGGCACTGCGGCCTCACGGAGGATGAAGATAGCGGCCGCATCCTCCTCTCCTACGCCCTGCGCGAAGACTACTGGTGCATGGGGCTCGCGCCGGAGACCTGCCGGGCCGTGCTCCGCTACGCCTTCGAAGAGCTCGGCCTCGACGAGGTCTGGACCGCCACCCGCGCCGAAAACCGCGCCTGGCGGGGCATGATGGAGCGGCTCGGCATGACCCTCCGGGAGACCGCCGGAGAAGAGGTCCGCTACGCCGCCCCGCGGGAGAGGCTCAAAGAGACGTCCTAGATTTTTATCCAAGACTAAAAATCTGCTACAATGCCCGGTATGTCGGAGCGGAGCGCCGGATGAAGTTGTCGGCGGGCAGCGTCCGGGAGCTGTGGGAGGAGGCCCGGGTCCGGACGGGGGCCGGGGTGCGGGTCGGGGAGTCCGGGCGGGTGCTGGAGCTGCCGGGGCGGGTCGGGCGCGGGCGGGTGCGGAGCTTCGAGGTACGGGAGGGGCTGGAGGTCCTGGTCGCCGACTGCGAGCTGCGGGAGCCGCTAAGCCTGGAGGTCGCCCCCTGTGCTTCGCGGCTGGAGCTGAACTTCTGTCTGGCGGGTGGAGCCCGCGGGCGAGTGTCGGGGATGAGGGAGGAGGTCCTCTACGGGGCCGGGGAGAGCGGGCTGTTCTTCGGTCCGGACGCCGAGCGCGGGTTCGCGGAGTACCCGGCGGGTTGCCGGATCTCCGCGGTCGAGGTCGGGATCTCCGCGGCGCTGGTCCGGGAGCTTCTGGAGCGCGGCGCGGCCGGTCCGGCCGGGCTCCTGCGCGTGGCTGCAGGGGATACGGAGGAGCCCTACCTCCGGCGCGGGCCCACCGGCGGCGACATGCGGCTCGCCCTGCAGGGGTTGCTCGACTGCCCGTTCGAGGGGGCGGTCCGGCGCGTGTACCTGGAGGCCAAGGTCCTGGAGCTGCTGGCGCTGCACCTGGCGCGTCCGGAGCGCGCGGAGCCGCCGGCGCTGCGGCCGGACGACGCCGAGCGGGTCCGCGCGGCGGCGAAGGTCCTGGCGGAGGAGATGGCGCAACCGCCCTCGCTGCTGGAGCTCTCGCGTCGGGTGGGGCTCAACGACTTCAAGCTCAAGACCGGCTTCAAGCAGGTCTTGAGCACCACCGCCTTCGGTTACCTGCACGAGCTGCGCATGGAGCGGGCCTGGCGGCTGCTCCGGGAGGGCGAGATGAACGTCGGGGAGGTGGCGCGCGCCGTGGGCTACGCCGGCCAGAGCCACTTCTCAACTGCCTTCAGGAAGAGGTTCGGCGTCAAGCCCGGCTCCCTGTCCCGCAGCTCGCGCACCCGCGCGGCCTGAATCCGGCTGCCGGCAAAAAGAATCCGTCCGGGGGGAGCAGAAAGTCTCGCCGCCCCGTAGTCTTGGGGTTGCAGGATCTTTCCCCAGGCGAAGGAGCGTTTACATGATTTCGGAGGAGGTGTCCGGGGAGCGGGCAGGAGACAAACGGTCGCTGACGCTGTTGTTCCTGGCCGTCTTCGGGGCGTTTATCGGGCAGTTCATCCTCTTTCCCATCCTGCCGCCGCTGGCGCGAGAGGTGGGGTTGAGCGAGTTTCAGACCGGTCTGCTCATTACGGCCTCCGCCCTGATGCTCTTCGTCGCCAGCCCCGTGTGGGGCCGCAGGAGCGACTTCTGGGGGCGCAAGCCCGTGCTGCTCGCGGGAATGGTCGGCGGCGCTCTGAGCTTCTACGCGTTCGCGGTGGTGGCCCAGGTCGGGCTCGCCGGGACGCTCTCGGTCCCGCTGCTCTTCGCTCTGATGCTCGTTACCCGGGGGTTCTTGTACGGGATCTCGATAGCCGCGGTTCCGGTCTCAGCCCAGGCGTACGTGGCGGACGCCACCGCCGGCGAGCGGGAGCGCACCAGCGGTATAGCGGCGCTCGGGGCCGCCCAGAGCATGCCGGTGGTCGTGGGGCCGGCCCTCGGAGGACTGCTGGCGGGCGTGGGCCTGTTGTTCCCGCTCTACTTCGCCCCCACCGTGGTCCTGGTCATCGCGGCGCTCGTCTGGCTGCTCCTGCCCGCTCCCCGGCGGCAGAGCAGGCGCGAGTCACCGCCGCGGCCCAGTCCGCTGGACGGCGGGATGTGGCCCTTCCTGACCGTGGGCCAGCTCATGTTCCTCTCCCTGGGCGCGGTGCTGCTGACGGTCGGGTTCCTCTACCAGGACCGGCTCGGGCTCGCGGCGCAGGAGACCGCGCAGCTCGTGGGGCTCGCGCTGTTCATCACCGGGGTGGTGCTGGTGCTCACCCAGGCGGCCCTAATCCCGCGCCTCGGCTGGCCGCCTCTCAGGCTGCTGAGGACCGGCATCCCTGTCGCAGCCCTCGGGTTCCTGCTCCTCGTCTTCGCCGGCAGCTTCGCCACGCTCACACTGGGCCTCGCGCTCACGGGGCTCGGTCTGGGACTCGCCATCCCCGGCTACACTGCCGCCCCGACCCTGCTGTTCGACAAGAGCCAACAGGGCGGGGTCGCCGGTCTCATCACCGCCAACAACGCTCTGGCCTTCATGCTCGGCCCGCTATTCGGGACCGCCCTCTACGAGCTCCGGCCGGAGTACCCCTACGCCTTCGGCACGGCGCTTCTGGCGCTGCTCTTCGTCTTCGTGCTGCTGCACCCCGGCGTGCGCCAGGTGGCCGCCGCGGACTGAGGTTCCACAGCGGGGGCGGAGCGGAGGGCCCGCGACTGGGTCTTTCTAGCGGACTACCTCCACCGGCCCGTGATCGTCGCAGTGGTCGCCGTGGGGGTGGTGCAGGTGGCCTTCGACGAGGTAGTCCGTGTGGTCGCCATGCGGCACGGGCTCGTGGCCGCAGCCGGGGCCGTGGACGTGGTCCGCGGGGTGCTCGGCGTCGTGGTCGTTGTGGGCGTCGGGGTTGGTGTCGCTCACGGGCAGCGCGTGCTCTTCTACGGTGCCGTCTCCGCGCTGGTGATGCAGGTGGCCGTCGTGCAGGTAGTCGATGTGTCCGTCGTGCCGGATCGCCGTGTGCCCGCAGCCTTCGCCGTGGGTGTGCTCGTGTCCCTCGTGTAGTTTCTCCGTCATACCGTGTACTCCTTCGCTCTGAGTTTTCTCTGCTTTTTCTACTCCGCGTCCCGGGCGTGTTCCGGCTCGGCCGCGTGGTCGAGGACGCTCAGGATCAGGCGCGCCACGTGCCGGTCGGCGAGGGCGTAGTAGACGTGCTTGCCCTCGCGCCGGCCAACCACGAGCCCCTCCTCACGCAGCATCCGCAAACGCTGGGAGACCGTGGAGAGCCCCTCGCCGCTGGCGGCGGCGATCCCGGTCACGCACGCCTCGCTCCGCGACAACAGCTCCAGCAACCTCAACCGCGAGACGTCCCCCGCCGCCCGCAACATCCGGCTCGCCCGCTCGAAAGAGGCGTCGCTGAAGGCATGCCCTCCCGCCACCTCGGTGTGGTCGCCGGACTCGCAGGCCGGGTCCAGGTGCTCCGATCTCCGACCGCTGGTCCCTCGATTCATCATTTCATGAAATTATGAAGTAAGTGGGGATGGATGTCAAGCCTTGCGTGCCACCCAGCCGCCGAAGAGGAGGGCGGCGTAGAAGCGTTCGGTCTCGACGAAGCCGGCCTCGTCGAAAAGCTCCAGTATTCTCTGCTCGGGGACGAAGTGGACGAGTTGCGGCAGTTCCCGGAGCTGTTCCTCGACGTGCTCGTGCCCCCTGCCCCGGGAGAGCTGGTAAAGCTTCCAGGCCTTGAAGAAGCGCTCGAACCACGCCGATCCGGGCTCGCCGTGCAGGTCCGCGAGGATGAAGGGCGACCCCGGCTCGAGCCGGGAGGAGACAGCCCGCAGGAGCTCCAGCTTCTGGCCGTCGTCGGGGAGAAAGTGCATGACCAGGATCGCGGTCGCTGCGTCGTACCGTTCGCCGGGCGCGAGGTCGTGGGCGTAGCCTACGCGCAGGTCGGCCCTCCCGGCTAGGCCAGCATCCGCCACGCGGCGGCGGGCGATGGCGGTCATGTCCCCCGATGGGTCCACGCCGGTGAACGACCAACCCGGCTCTTCGGCGCCGAGGCCGACGATCTCCGCGCCCGTGCCCGACCCGACGACCAGGACACGCGCGTCTTCTCTCAGATCCAACCTGAGCAGCGCACCGGCCATGCCGTGCAGGGCCTCGTAGCCGGGGATGGCCTTGTGGATGTCCGCGTCGTACCTCCCGGCGCGCTCTTCGTTAAAGCGTTCTTCCGCGTTCAAACCCGCCCCTCTGCCAGCTTGCTCCTAACCCTTCAAGCTCCGGAACCCTCGGGCTCACTCCTAGCAGTGTAAAGGACCTCCGCGTCCTCGATGGAGAGCGCGTGGTTGACGGCGTAGGCGGCGTTGGCGCCCGAGGCCGCCGCCAGGATCGCCGATTGCTTCGGGCACGCCGCGTCCCCCGCGGCGTACACCCCCGGCACGCTGGTCTCTTTCGAAGCCGGGTCGCCCGCGATGGTGCGGTAGAACTCTCCCTCGATTAGACGACACCCCAGCGCCTCAGCGAGTTCCGAGCGCTGCCGTTGCTCCGGCATAAAGAACAGCGCCTCGCGGGCCAGCCGGGACCCGTCCTCGAACACCATGGACCTTAGCTTCCCGTCTCCGCCTTCGAGGCTCGAAATCTTCTGCTCCCTGATTCCTGCGCCCAGGGCCTCCAGCTTCCGGCGTCCCGTCTCGTCCAGCCCGAGCGGTCCATCGGAGCACAGGACGAGGTCCCGGCTCCAGTTGCGGATCAAGGGCACCCTATGCAGCGCCTCCTCGCCCGCAGCGAGCACCGCGAGCGGCCGGTCCCGGACCTCCCAGCCGTGGCAGTACGGACAATGGTAGACACCCTGGCCCCACAGCTCCCGGAAACCCGGTACGTCGGGCAACTCGTCCACCACGCCGGAAGCGAGCAAGATCTTGCGCGCCCTCACCTCCGCGCCGTCTTCCAGGACCACCTCGAAGGCCCCATCCTCGCCCTTCGCGTCCAACGCGCGGGAGCGGAGCAGCCGAACGTCCGGGTACGGAACCAACTGCTCACGCCCGATCCGCAACAGCTCCGCCGGTGGGATGCCGTCGCGCGAAAAGAAGCCGTGGACCGCCGGAGAAGGAGCGTTCCTCGGCTCTCCGCCGTCCAGTACCAGCGTCCTCCTTCCGGACCTGCCCAGCACTAGCGCCGCCGAAAGGCCGGCCACGCCCGCACCCGCCACGACCACATCGTACTCGTTCGCTCCGTGCAAGGTCGATCCCTCCTTCCGGCTCCCGGTGAGCCAGGTTGTTGTCTCGCGCCCCGGGCCCCGGCCTCAGCCGGTCCCTTTATAGCTTGCGGAAAGCCGCGTCCGGCGAACACACCACGCGGCGCCGAAGAACAGGCTGCTGGTGAGCACGATCGCCGGCCCCGAGGCGATATCCAGGTAGTAGGAGGCGTAGAGCCCGGCGAAGCTGGAAAAAACGGCTATCGCGGAGGCTATGGCCATCATGCGGAAGATACTGTTGGTAACCAGCGAGGCGGCCGCCGCCGGCGTAATGAGAAGCGCGACAACGAGCACCACGCCGACGGCCTGGATGCCGGCCACCACCGTGAGCGCCAGCAAGACCAGGAGCCCGTAGCGCACCCGGTCGGCGTTTAGCCCGATCACCTCGGCGTGGGTCGGGTCGAACGAGGTCAGC
>SIRX01000030.1 GCA_004563715.1 Actinomycetota bacterium
TAGTTGGCGTGGCCGGCGCCACCACCGCCGCCGTGCGGACGGGAAAACCGCTTTAACCAGCGACTTGAAGTGCGTAACGATCTCGCTTGGGGCAAGGCCCACCCCAAGCGCGAGCGCAACGATGCCGCCGGCCGACGTGCCTGCGATAAGATCAAATGAATCGCTAATGCTCACGCCGAGATCATCTTCTAGACGCTCAAGTATGTGAGCGGTGAAAAGTGCCTTTGCGCCCCCTCCATCGAGAGCCAATATCTGGAAGCGATCGGGGATCGATCCTGCCGCCGCGCCCGTGGGTTCCGCGTGGTTCCGCAAGGTGACCTCGTCGGAGCTTTGCGCCGGCACTCGTCCGTTAGATACTCGGTGAGGGTTCAGGCATAACATTCATGAGCATATTGTACTGCGTTACACCACGACTCAACAGGCTGCTCTGGAGGAGGTCGGTTACTGTGCCTCCGGCAAGACCTTGACTTCGGGCCGCCGAGTCAAGGTATCCAAACTCAGCCACAAATAGCGCCCCGCATGGCTACAGCCGGGCGTGGCAGAGAAGGAATCGACGAATTCTAGACCCGCCGGGCAGATCTCGATAACCGCGCAACGCCGGCTCTGGGCGAAGCACGGCAGAAGCGAGAAACATCGCCGCGATTCCCGCGCCCCGAAGCGAAAGACGGATCGATGGTGGGAGCGGGGTTCGTCGCCCGTACAATCCTTCCGGCAGGCAACCGAAACAGGGAGGAGCGGTCATGCATGAAGAGGCGATCCCCATACTCGGGGTCGGCGATGCCGTCTCATCGGAGAGCGCGCCGACGATCAGCCAGTCGCCCGCGCGCTGTCCCGTTGCCGTGAAGCCATGCTGATCTACTCGATGGGCGTCTCGGTGGACGGCTTCATCGCCGACCGCGAGGGCGCGTTCGGATGGGGGGTCCCTAGCGACGAGCTGTTCCGCTTCCACCTCGCACGGGTACGCGGGCTCGGCGCGTACCTGCTCGGCCGCCGGCTCTACGAGACGATGCTGGTGTGGGAGACGGACCCGCCCCCGCGCGACGACGAGCTCGGGGCCGCTTTCGCCGACGTCTGGCGCGAGATCCCGAAGGTCGTCTTCAGCCGCACGCTCGACGGCGTCCAGGGCAACGCCCGGCTCGCCGAGGCGTCGGTGGCCGAGGAGGTCGCCGCGGCGCTCGACGCAACCGACAAGGATGTCGAGATCAGCGGCGCCGGCCTGGCCGCGCAGGCGTTCGAGCTCGGTCTTGTCGACGAGTTGCGCGTGTTCCGCTACCCGGTCGTCGTCGGGGGCGGCACGCCGTTCCTGCCGCCGGTCACCGAGGACGTTCGACTAGACCTGATCGAGACCAGGACGTTCGACTCGCGCGTGATCTACGAGCGCTACCGGCGGGTCGGAGGAGTTGTCTGAGCAGTTCCCCGAACGCCGGCGCGATCCTGGACTCGTGGTGTGCTGGCGTGGTCGTGAGTCGGGGTGCCTTGGGCGTCGTAGTCGCGAGCCGTTCGTGGGAGGATAAGGATGCCACGTCCGGGACTTTCCGGCCAGTTGAGACGATGCGAAATGTCTTCGGCTTACTGCCACGCGAGGCTGTAGCCATGCAGGACGCTATTTGTGGCCTAGTCTGAGGTATCTATCGGAGACCTTCATGATGGCGGTACGAACCGGGATTCCGCCATCAGATGTGATCGCTACTTGCACTTGGTACCCAGCATGGGACAACACGCCGCCGACAGCATGGACGAGCTCCAGGATAGAGTCTACTGCTGACGCACTGCTGACAAAAGGCCCCAGCCATACGCCGGGACTGATTTATCCAATTGCGATTTACCTGCAAATCGAAGAAAAAGGAGAGAGCCGACGAGCGGACTCGAACCGCTGACCTGCTCATTACGAGTGAGCTGCTCTACCTGCTGAGCTACGTCGGCTTGTTTCGGGCGCTGAGTATACCGCAGGGCCGGGGAGCTTTCATGGTTCCCGGCCCTGCATGGTATCTGTTACTGGATCAGGTCCCCCACCTTCATCGTGCCGCGCTCGACGAGCTCTACCCGGTAGCCGTCCGGGTCTACGACGAAGGCTATGTGGTAGTCGTGGCCCTCGACCGTCATCGTCTTCGGGGCGAGCGCCACCTCCACGCCCTGCTCTTCGAGCTTCGCGACCGTTTCTTCGAGGTCGTCCACCGTGAAGGCTACGTGGGAATAACCGTTGCCCGTGTCGTACGGCTCGGTCTGGTCGTGGTTGTGGGTGAGCTCCAGCATGGGCTCCTCGGCGCTTTCCTCCATCGCGAAGAAGTAGTTGGTGGCCGTGTCGAAGTGCATCTCTCCGACCAGCTTCATGCCCAACTTGTCTACGTAGAAGTCGATGCTCTTCTCCGGATCCAGTATCCGGTAGCAGGTGTGGATGTATTTCGCGGCCATCTTCAGGCTCCTTTCGAATCGTTGCGGGTTGTGTCCAGGTCTTTCTCCAGAGCCGGACCCCTGGCAGGCGGTACCCGCCAGGGGGTCGGGCCAAAAGCTAGGATTAGTGGGCTACGGGCGGCAGGCTCGCCTCTCCCTCGACCGCGGCGCGGCGCTGGCGGCCGGCGGCGTCGGCGGCGAGCATCGCGTCCACGACCATCGGCGGGTAGACGTCGAAGGGCATGTTGTGGATAGTCTCGCCTTCGGCGCAGGCTCCTTCAGCCACCTTCTCCAGGTCTTCGCGGGTAGCGTCGCCTACCCCGATATCCTCTAGCGTTACGGGCAGGCCGACCTCCAGGCAGAAGTCGATCACCTCTTCGACGACGGCCGTCGGGCGGTCCTCCAGCATGAGCATGGCGATGGTCCCGAAGGCGACCTTCTCGCCGTGCCAGTAGTGGTGCGTGCCCTCCAAGGCCGTGAGGCCGTTGTGGATCGAGTGCGCCGCCGCCAGGCCGCCGGACTCGAAGCCGAGCCCCGAGAGCAGCGTGTTGGCCTCCACGATCTTCTCCACGGCCGGGGTCACCGCGCCCTGCTCGGCCGCGAGCCGCGCGGCGAGGCCGTGCTCCAGGAGGGTGTCGTAGCAGAGCCGCGCCAGGGTGAGGGCAGCCCCCGTCGGCGCGCCGCCAGACATGGCCGGCTTCCGGGTCCGGGAGGAGGCGTCGGCCTCGAAGTACGTCGCCAGGCCGTCCCCCATGCCGGCCACCAGAAACCTTACCGGCGCCCCGACTATGACGGCCGTGTCCACCAGGACCGCGTCGGGGTTGCGATCGTAGAAGCGGTACTCCAGAAAGGACCCCTCGTCGTCGTACACCACCGCGAGCGCGCTCGTCGGCGCGTCTGTGGAGGCGATGGTCGGCACCACGACCAGCGATATCCCGGCGGGCAGCGCCACGGCCTTAGCCGTGTCCAGGGTCTTACCGCCGCCGATACCCACCACAGCGTCGGCGCCGCGCGACGAGGCGGCCTCCGAGACCCGGTCTATCTCGGCCGGGGAACACTCGCCGCCGAACTCCATTTGCTCGGCGCCCGAGATACCCTCCAGGGTGTCGCCCAGGATCTCCTGGACGATCGGGTCGCCCAGGATCAGGGGCCGCTCCGAGCCGAGCTGCTCCAGCACCTCGCCCAGCCGGGCTATAGCGCCCCGGCCCTGGATGTACCGTCCGGGGGCGGCGAAGACCGCCGCCTGTGGCCCTCCACCGTTGTCGTGCATCTTCTGCTCACTCCTCGTGTTCTCGTCACGGTTTACAGACGCCAAACCCTCCGTACCCGATACAGCTTTTCCGCTAACCCTCCTCGCGTAGTAACTTCGACGCCTCGCCCGCCGCCCACCGGACGAGGCCCACCAGAGAATCAGCCTCGTCCCCGAAACGCTGGCCTGAGGTAGAGACACCCACCGCGCCCTCGACCGCCCCGCCCTTGCCCGTTATGGGGGCGGCCACGCAGCACAGGTTCTCCTCGAACTCCTCCACGTCGGTGGCGACGCCCTGAACCCGAACCCGGTCCAGGTGTACCTCGAACAGCTCCGGCCGGACTATGGTGCGCGGCGTGAAAGGCTCCAGCCCGTAACCTTCCAGGTAGTTCCTCAGACCCTCTGCCCCGGCCCCGGCTATGAGGACCTTGCCAAGCGCCAGCGCGTGCGAGGCCCCGTGAAACCCCTGTACGATGCCGACCGGCGGGCTCTTGAACGGAGACTTTATCCGGGAGACCGTCACGGCGCCGTCCTGCATAACCCCCAGGTAGGCGTGCCTGCCGGACCGTCGTACCAGCTCCTCCAACACGGGTTCCACCATCGAGCTAAAGCGCTCCCCGCAGGACCGCTCGTGTAAGGCCGCGACGGCGGCCCCGACCCTGTATCCCCGCCGCGCGGGGTTCTTCTCCAGGTAACCCTCCTCGATGAGGATGTTGAGCAAGTAGTAGCAGGTGGAGAGGCTTACACCGAGCTCCCGCGCCAGCAACTTCGCCGTCAACCCTTCGTGCCGGCTCACGAGGTCCAGGACCCTGAAGGCCCGCCGGACGCTCTGGAACTTCGCCCCATCGGCGAAACGAGGGCCCCGGCCCGAGACCGGCAGCGGCCGCCCGTTGGCTTCGCTTAACATCCGTGAACCCTTTCTGGCGGACGCCCCCACGATACCGCCACTCCTCGACGAACCACAACTTACCATGTGGCGATAGAGTCTACAAACAACCCGGAAATATTTTCGCACATTGTTGGAACGAACCCGTTCGGCGGTTGCCCGAAGATCTGGGGATAAGCAATATTCGGTTCAGAAAAGGCTTACCCGGGCAAGGAAAAGCTCGGCAGACAAGGAGGTTGCATGGCCAAAGCCATACACACGATGATCCGGGTTCTAGACCTGGACCGCTCCATCTCGTTCTACGATCAGGCTTTCGGGCTGCAAGAGGTAGACCGGTTCGATTTCGACGACTTTACGCTCGTCTACCTGCGCAACGATGAGAGCGGGTTCGAGGTGGAGCTGACGCTCAACAAGGGTGAGACAGAACCTTACGATCTCGGAAACGGCTACGGCCACCTGGCCGTCTCCGTAGACGACGTGGAGGCTGAGCACCAGCGTTTCGAGGAGTCGGGCCTCGGGCCGCGGCGGCTGGTGGAGCTGGAGAAAGACGGCCAGGTTCTGGGCAAGTTCTTCTTTGTAGCCGACCCGGACGGTTACCAGATCGAAGTTCTCCAACGTGGAGGCCGCTACCGCTAGGGCGCGAACGCGCTTACAACGCGTCACAGAGGCACCATTCAAACTTCCGCTTGACCTATTGGGAAAGGAGAGGCGTAGCGCGATGACCGAAGATACAGGAGCCAGCAAGGGCCCGAGCCTCGAAGGGCAGACCTCGGGCGAGGGCCGGATGCGGACGGCCGATGCCGCCGTCTCGGCCGAGGACCTGGGCACTAGCCCCGCGGCAGACGGCCTTGGGGAGCTGAAGGCCCTCGACCGGGAAACGGCCGAGGTGCTCGTCGCCGTGACGCGGGCCATGTACCCGCACGACCGCGTCCCCAACGTACACTACGAGCGCGTGGTAGCGAGCCTGGACGGCAAGGCCGCCGCCGACGAGGGCACCGGGCGCCTGCTCACCGAAGGCGTCGCCTCGCTCGCGACGTTCACCGGACGCTGGCCCCGCGAGTTCGGAGAGCTACCAGAGGAGGAGCAGGTCAGGGCCTTAAAGAGGCTCGAAAAGGGCGCCTTCTTCAAGGCGGTGGCATCCGAGGTCGTGGTCAACCTCTACAGCCAGCACGACATCTGGCCGTACTTCGGCTACGAGGGACCCTCCAACGACAAGGGCGGCTACGTAAACCGCGGCTTCGACGACATAGACTGGCTCGACGACGCGCCGGATTACCGGGACGTGCCCGTAGAGAAGACCTTTGTGGACCCCGTAGAGCAGGTCTCCACCGAAGAACGTCTCAGCAAGGAGGGACAGTAGATGCCCGCACCGTTCGACCGCAACGACGACTCGGTCGTCGTGATCGTCGGCTCCGGGGCCGGCGGAGGAACCCTGGCGAACCAGCTCGCCCAGAAGGGGATAGACGTCGTGTGCCTGGAGGCCGGCAAGCGCCACGAGCCCGAGACCCACATAGACGACGAGTGGCCCGCCTTCAACATGCTCGCCTGGCTGGACAACCGCACCACCAGCGGCACCTGGCGCGTCGCCCAGGACTTCCCAAACCTCCCCGCCTGGCACAGCAAGTGCGTCGGCGGCTCGCCCGTCCACTGGGCCGGCTGCTGCCCGCGCTTCAAGGACTGGGAGTTCAAGATAAAGACCACCTACGGCGACATCCCCGGCGCCAACATGCTCGACTGGCCCCTTACTCTCGAAGAGCTAGAACCCTACTACGACAAGGCCGACACGAACGTCGGCGTCGCCGGCACCAACGGCCTGCCACTGCACCAGCCGGACAACAACGCCAAGGTCCTGCTCGAGGGCGCCCGGCGGATGGGCTACAAGAACTACTCCACCGGCCGCTACGGGCACAACTCCGCCCCCTACGACGGCCGGCCGGCCACGATCCAGGACGGCTTCTGCTTCGAGGGGAACCGCTCGAAGGCAAAGTGGTCGCCGCTGGTCTCGGACCTCCCCAAAGGTGAGAAGACCGGCCACCTGGAGGTCCGTCCCGAGTCGATGGCGCTCCAGATAGAGCACAACGGGTCCGGCAAGGTGACCGGCGTGCTCTACGCGGACGCCGACGGGAACCACCACGTCCAGAAGGCGCGCGTCGTGTGTGTGGCGGGCAACTCCATCGAGTCGCCCCGGCTCCTGCTCAACTCCGCCTCTTCGCACCACCCCGACGGGCTCGCCAACTCCAGCGGCGAGGTCGGCAAGAATTACATGCGTCACGTGTCCGATACCTGCTGGGGCATTTTCGAGAAGCCGGTGAACTTCTACCGGGGCAACACGATGGCCGGCATTATCGAGGACGAGTCGCACAACGACCCCGAGGGCCGCGGCTTCGTCGGCGGCTTCTACATGGAGACCATCCACCTCGGCCCGGCGTTCATGGCGTCGTTCATGAACCCGCAGCAGTGGGGCCGGGACTTCACCGAACTGATGGACGCCTACGAGAACTTCGCCGGGATGTGGCTCGTTGGCGAAGACATACCGGCAACCACGAACTGCGTGACGCTCAACCACGACGTAAAGGACCAGCACGGCCTGCCGGTGCCGAACGTTCACTACGACGACCATAAAAACGACGCGGAAATGCGCGACTATGCCGCCGCCAAAGCGCGGGAGCTGTACCAGTCGGTCGGCGCGATCAAGACGGTCCGGACGCCGCCGTTTCCGGCCTCGCACAACATGGGCACCTGCCGCATGAGCGAGAGGCCCGAGGACGGCGTGGTGAACAAGTGGGGCCAGGCCCACGAGGTGGACAACCTGTTCGTCTCCGACGGCAGCCAGTTCACCACCGGCGCCGCGGCGAACCCGACGATCACCATCGTCGCCCTCGCCATCCGGCAGGCCGACTACATCGCCGAGCAGATGTCGCACAACGGTATCTAAAAGGCCCGGGGCAAGAGGGCCAGCGGCCCTCTTGCCCTTATAAAAAGAAAGTAAAGAAAGATAGAGGACCCGCTGGGCGTCATCGTCCGCATCGGCGCCGCTGGCCTGTGCCGCACGGACATCCACGTCATCGAGGGCCAGTGGGCCCCCATACAGGATGCCGACGGCAACCTGCTGCCCTACGTGCTGGGCCACGAGAACGCCGGATGGATCGAGGAGGTCGGCCCGGCGGTCATCAACCGCAACCGGACGGCGAATTTTCCCACATGGTTGGAAAACACGGCGTTGGCGCCTTGCCCGAAGACGTAACAGGGATTACCCTCTACGTACAAATCACGAACGGGACAAGGGGTGTCCGTTCGAAATTCTTTCAAACGGTTATAGCAGGAGGAGGTGGCCTGACAGGGCAGGTTCGGGCGAGTTAGAGGGTACCCGGCACGTTTCCGCGTGTCTTTTCAGGGAAAGGGCAACATCGTGTACGAGAAAGACGGTGAGAAGTACTTCGTGGTGGACGAACACATCCACTACTGGGACGCGAGCCCGGAGAACACCACCAACAAGTACGGCGAAGGCTTTATCAGCTGCTTCTACGACTACCACAAGAACCTGAGCCCGGAGGAGTACGTCTGGCCCTACGAGAAGTACCGCAAGTACTCCGAAGAGGACATGATGCACGACCTCTTCGAGATCGGGTACGTGGACGTTGCGATCTTCCAGTCCACCTACCTCACGGACTTCTACGACAACGGCTTCAACACCACCGCGCGCAACGCCACCCTGCGCGACAAGTACCCGGACAAGTTCATCCTGAACGGCTCCTTCGAACCGCGGCGGGGCGAAGTCGGCCTGGAGGAGTTCGAGCGGAAGTACGAGAAGTACAACTTCACCGGCGTCAAGCTCTACACCGCCGAGTGGCACGAGGACTCCAAGGGCTGGAAGCTCGACGACTACTGGTCCCTGAGGCACCTGGAGAAGTGCATGGAGCTCGGGATCAAGAACGTCCACGTCCACAAGGGGCCGACGATCTGGCCGCTCAACCGCGACGCCTTCGACGTGGCCGATGTGGACCGCACGGCCAGCATGTTCCCGGAGCTCAACTTCATCGTCGAGCACGTGGGGCTACCGCGGCTGGAGGACTTCTGCTGGATCGGCACCCAGGAGCCCAACGTCTACGGCGGGCTCGCGGTAGCGATGCCGTTCATCCACGCCAAGCCCCGATACTTCGCCCAGATTCTCGGGGAGCTCCTGTACTGGCTCGGGGAGGACCGGATCCTCTTCGCCAGCGACTACGCGCTCTGGCAGCCGAAATGGCTGGTCGAGATGTTCGTGGACTTCGAGTACCCCGGCGACGCGGAGTTCGACGACTACGACGAGGTCACGCCGGACATCAAGCGCAAGATCCTCGGTCTGAACGCCGCGAGGCTCTACGACATCGAGGTCCCCGAAGAGCTACAGCTCGTAACCGCCGATCAGGGCACGGGGCCGGTGGCCTCCCCCGAGAACCCGTAGGTCCCGGGCATGACGGTACGCGAAGCGGTCCTGGACGCCCTCTCCAGCGTCCGGGACCCCGAACTCGACGAGCCCGTTACGGACCTCGGTTTTGTCTCGAACCTCGAGGTCGAGAGCGGGCTCGTCAGTGTCCGGCTGAGGCTACCCACGTACTTCTGCGCCCCGAATTTCGCTTACATGATGGTGGCGGACGCGAGGGAAGCCCTGCTCTCGGTCCCGGGGGTCCGGGAGGCGCGGGTCGTCCTCGACGACCATTACGCTTCAGCGGAGATCAACGGCGGCGTAAACGGGGAAAAGGGTTTTGACGGCGCTTTCGAGGGCGAGGCCGAGGGGCCGGACCTCGAAGAGCTTCGCCGGGTCTTCCACCGCAAGTCGTTCGTCGCCCGGCAGGAGAAGCTCTGCCGGGAGTTGCTGGCCCAGGGCTACACCCCCGCAGAGCTGGCGGACCTGTGTCTCGGCGGGCTCCCGGGCCCACGCTCGACAGCGGCGCGACAGTACCTGGAGCGGAGGTCGGACCTCGGCCTCGACGTCTCCGGAACGGCCCCGCTCATCGTGGACCCCGACGGCAACCGGGTACCCGAAGCGGCAGTCGTCCGCCACCTGCGCTTCGCCCGCACGGTCCGGGTGAGCATCGAAGGGAACGCCACCCACTGCCGGGGGCTGCTCGCCACCCGTTACGGGTCGAGCCGGGTAGTAGGAGAAAAACCAGATAGAGAGGAGACTGCTGTATGAAAGCCGCACGCCTGCACCGCTACGACGAGAGCATCCCGGCCGACAGCCTGAAAGTGGAGGAGATCGAGGAGCCCAGGATAGAGGGCCCGCTGGACGTCATCGTCCGCATCGGCGCCGCTGGCCTGTGCCGCACGGACATCCACGTCATCGAGGGCCAGTGGGCCCCCATACAGGATGCCGACGGCAACCTGCTGCCCTACGTGCTGGGCCACGAGAACGCCGGATGGATCGAGGAGGTCGGCCCGGCGGTCACCAACGTCGAGGTCGGGGACACCGTGATCCTGCACCCCCTCATAACCTGCGGCCTCTGCCGCTACTGCCGCGCCGGACGCGACATGCAGTGCGAGAACGGCGCGTTCCCCGGCATAAGCCAGGACGGGGGCTTTGCCCAGCTCCTGAAGACCAGCGCCCGCGCCTGCGTGAAGCTGGACCCGATCCTGGAACCGAAGGATATCGCGGCGCTCGCCGACGCGGGCCTGACCGCCCACCACGCCGTCCGCAAGTCCGTCCCGGAGCTCTACGCGGGCACGAACGCCGTCGTCATCGGCGCGGGGGGCCTCGGTCACATCGGCATCCAGTGCCTCAAGGCGATGACGCCCACGAACGTTATCGTGGTAGACCCGAACGAGGAGGCTCTCGCGCTCGCTAGAGAGTGGGGCGCGGACGAGACCGTGAAGGTCGAGGACGGCTACGTGGACACCGTGGTCGAGATGACGAACGGCGGCGCGGAGGTGGTCTTCGACTACGTCGGCGAGCGCGGCGCCCAGGACGACGCCTGGAACCTGACCCGGCCCGCCGGCTCACACTACGTTATCGGCTACGGCGGAAAGGTCGAGGTGCCGACGATAGACATCATCTCGACCGAGCGCAACATAATCGGGAACCTGGTCGGCACCTACAACGACCTGGCCGAGCTGATGGACCTGACGGCCCGGGGCCTGGTGACGCTGCACACCTCGACCTACCCGCTGGACGCCGTCAACGACGCCATCCAGGACCTCAACTCCGGCAACCTGCGGGGCCGGGGCATACTGGTGCCGGAGGGTGCCGCCGCGTAGAGGGCCGCTCAGAGCGGCAGGAGGTCCAGGAAGTAGCGCCCGTCCCGGAGCACGACTTCCCCGGCCTCGAAACGTAGAGCTTCCTCGAAGCCCGGTCCGCCGTAGACGAAGGTGTGGAACTCTCCGTTCTCGCCGCCGGGGTCCACGCCGGATGGCAGGTCGGCGAGGAAGCTCTCGTCGATCCGCCGCCCGACCCAGGAGGCGTCGAGGACCGCCGCGTCCGCGCAGACGACGACCGCCTCGAAGCCCCGCCCGATGAGGTCCAGGATCAGGGCCCGGGTGTCGCGCCCCCAGAGCGGGAACAGGCCGCGCATCCCGAGCCCGGCCAGCAGCCGCTCGCGGTACTCCCGGATATCCTGGAGAAAGAGGTCTCCGAAGACCACCGGGCGCACACCCCGCTCCGCGTAGCCCGAGAGGGCCTCGCCCAGCCGCGACTCGTACTCGGCGTTGGTGGCGCTCTCCGGGAGAGAGACCTCGTGCAGCGGCAGCCCCAGGGCCCCGGCCTGCCGCCGGAGGAGCTCGCGCCGGACGCCGTGGATGCTCACCCGGTCAAAGCCCTCCGTTACCGTCGTGATCAGGGCCTCCACCCGGTAGCCCCGGGCCTGGACCTCGCGCAGCGCCAGGCAGGCGTCCTTGCCGCCGCTCCACGAGACCACGACCCGCCGGTCACCCCGGTCACCCATCGTCGGCGAGACCCGGCACGCCGGGAACCCCTTTTGCGCGCCGCACCGCGCGCAGGATAGCCTCGCGGGTAACGTCCGCGCCCCAGGCCCCGACCACGTCGGGCGAGGCCTCCACCGCGCCAGCCGAGGCTGCAAAGACCACGTCCCCGTCCACGCTGGTGTGGACCGGGTAGACGGCGCGGGCCATGCCATCGTGGGCCATCTGGGCCACCTTGTTTGCCTGGGGCTTGTCGAGCCGGGCGTTGGTGGCCACGACGACCAGGGTAGTGCTCTCGCCCCACCGCATGCGGGCGTCGGCCCCCATCAAGAGCTCCACGCTGTCGCCCGGCGTGCCGTCGTCCTGTCGGGGTCCGGCCAGGATGCGACCGTCGTGATCCCGGACGTCGCCGAAGGCGTTGACGACGGCCAGCGCCCCCACTACCAGCCCGCCGTCGAGCGCAACGGAGGCAGAGCCGAGCCCGCCCTTCATCGCCCGGTCGAGGCCCGAGACCTTACCCACGGTGGCGCCGGTCCCCGCGCCGACGCTACCCTGGGCGAAGTCTCCGTCCGAGGCGGCCGAGGCCGCCTCGTAGCCCATTGCGGCGTCGGGACGCACCCCCGGAGAGCCGGCCATCAGGTCGAAGATCACGGCCGCCGACACCAGCGGTATCCTCGCCACCCCCACGTCGAGGCCGACGCCCCGCTCCTCCAGAAAACGGACCACGCCGTCGGCGGCGGCGAGCCCGAAGGCGCTGCCCCCGGTGAGCAGCACGGCGTGCGTCTCGCGCACCCGGCCTATGGGCCCGAGCCGGTCGGTCTCCCGCGTTCCGGGTGAGGAGCCACGCACGTCCACGCCGACGATGGCAGGACGCGCGAAGATCACCGCCGTGCACCCGGTCTGGCCTTCGGGGTCGGAGGCGTGGCCCACGAGCACGCCGGGCACGGCGCAGAGGTTATCCGGCACGGCGGGCCAGCTCTACTCCCCAGTCTCTTCCGGCCCGGAGTCCCCGGACCCGGGGGCATCGGTTCCGGGGGCTCCGGGTCCGGCATCGGGGCCGTCCTCTGCGAGGCGGCTGATCGGGACGAGCTCCTGGTCGCTGCGCTTCGGGCCGAACTGGACGAGCACGGACTCCCGGACCATCGAGTAGTCTACCACCCGGCCCTCCCGGCCTTCGAGGTTGACGGCCGTGTTCTTGAACGGCGCCCGCTGCTTGAACTCCTTGTAGGTCTCGTGCTCGTAGCGCATGCAGCACTTCACCTCGCCGCAGCAGCCGATGATCTTCTCGTTCGGGGTTACGCCCTGTTGCTTGGCGAGCCGGACGTTGACCGGCCCCATGCTCCGCGCGCCGCTCCACACGGCGCAGCACAGGGGCAGCCCGCAAGTGTCGCACCCGCCGGCGTCTCCCGACCGCTCGATAAACGTAAAGCGCACCAGCTCCACCCGGGCGTCGTACCGGGCCTCCAGCTTCTCCCGCACGACGCCCAGGTTCACCTCCCGGTCCGCCTGGTACTTGACCTCCAGGTACTCCCCGTTCAGCGAGACGTCGCACCCGATAAACTGCACCCCGCCGATCCGGTAGTCCCGGGCCAGCTTCTGGGCCTCGTTGCGCACCTCACGGCCCAGTTCCCGGTTCGCGCTCTCCCGGCGCTCGTCGTCCTCCGTGAGGACGCGGGAGATCTCGTACGGCTCGGCGTAGGGTTCGCGGCGGCGGGGCGTGAGCGCGACGCGCCCGACGACGTCCCCCACCTCGGTCTCGACGACGACCCGGTAGCCCACGCGGAGGTCGAGGTCCCGAGCGTGGCAGAGCCTCGGCACCCGCCAGCCGGAAACGCGCACGTCTACGAGCCGGGGGAATACTCGGGTATCTTCTGCCGTATCCGCGATAGCGCGACCTCCAGGATAGCCTCCGCGGAGACATTATACGTGAGGCCCGCCCGGGCTTCCCCGACCCCGAGCGCCATCCCGGCCCAGTCCGCCCCCGGATGCCGATCTACCAGGCCCCGGACCTCCTCTACCCGGTCCGCGTTGGCCGCCAGCTCCGGGACACCGGCCTCCACGGCCGCCGCGTCCCGGTACACGAGCACCAGCAACTCCAGCGCCTCCCGCACCGCCGCGTCCCGCCCGGCCCGTCCGGCCCGCTTTGCGGCGTCTTTCGCCCGGCGGGTCCCGGGCTCCTCGAAGAGTCCCAGGACCTCCGCCTCCCGCGCCGCGCCGACCGCCTCGGCCCGGGCCACGATGGCGGCGGCCGCGCGGCGGCGGTCCTCGTAGTCTCCCTCGAAAGCGAACGCCGCCTCGAAGACCGCCGCGCGCAGCCCCGTAAGCTCGGGTTCCTCCGTGTACCGCAGGGAGAGGCCCACGCTCCCCCGGCCCAACGCCGCGGCCAGCGCCGGGTCGAGCGTAAATCCTTCCGCCCCCCGCTCTTTCAGAAACCGCTCCACCTCCGGGACCGGCACCGGGTCGAAGCGGACCGCCCGCGCCCGCGAGGCGATGGTCGGCAGCACCCCCTCCCGCGAGGCCGCCAGCAACAGGAACACCGCCATCCCCTCCGGCTCTTCCAGCGTCTTTAGCAGGGCGTTCGCCGCCTGGACGTTGAGCGTGTCGGCCTCCAGTACGAACACCCGGCAAACGCCCTCGAAGGGCCGGCTCGCCGCGAGGCGAACCACCTCGCGTACCTGCCCGATCGTTGTAAACACGCCTTCCGGCTCTACCTCTACCAGATCGGGATGCAGGCCACGGCGGGCCCGGCCTTCGGCCGGAGCGTTGTCGGCGGTCACCAGCGCCGCCCCGAACCGGAGCGCCACCGTCCGCTTGCCGACACCGGGGGGACCGTGGAACAGGTAGGCGTGCGGCGCGCGGTCGCCCTCCAGGTCCTTTTGCAGGCGGCGCAGGGAGGCCGCGTTGCCGACTATGCCCTCGAAAACCTCCAGGCTACTCGTCCTCCGACCCGCCCCGGCGGCCGAGCGCGGAGCTCACGCCGGCCCCGATCGCCACGCCGATGCCGGCGCCGATGCCGATTCCCAGGGCGACGTTGTCCAACAGAAGGCCCATCGCCACGCCTACCGCGATCCCGAGGGCCACGCCGCTGCCAACGCCTATTGTCCTGCGCTGGCCTGGATCCTCTGGTCCTCTGCTCAAGTTATCCTCTCCCCCCTCTGTAACCCCGTGCTGTCCGGTCTCTGCCGAAAGTTTAGCAGCGTCCGGCGAAAGCCCGCAGCACGGCCTCCGCCAGCTCCTCCGGGGGCCGCGCGGCGTCGAGCGCCTCTATCCTCCCGGGCTCCCGCCGCGCCAGCTCCTCGAAGCCCTTCTCCACCCGTCCCGCAAACCCGCCGCCGACCTTCTCTATCCGGTCCAGCGGCGCCCCGGAGTCGCGGGCGCGCCGGGCGCGCTCCGCCGCCTCCAGCCGCAGGTAAAAAGTCCTGTCGGGCATCGCGGCGCCCACGGCCCGGGCGTTCAGCTCGCGCACGGCCTCCGCGCCCAGCCCCCGGCCAAACCCCTGGTAGGCGATGCTGGAATCCAGGTAGCGCTCGCAGAAAACGTTCTCTCCCTTCTCCAGGCGCGGCAGGATAGCCCGGCGCGTGTGGTCCGCCCGCGCCGCCGCGTACAGGTAGGCCTCCGTCCAGGGGTCCATGTCCAGGGCCGGGTCGAGCAGCACCTCCCGGACGCGCTCGGCGGCGGGCGTGCCGCCCGGCTCGCGGGTAAAGTGGGTCGGCACGCCGAGGTCCGCCAGAAGAGGCTTGAGGTGCCGCACCAGGGTGGACTTGCCCGAGAAATCCAGCCCCTCGACCGTTACGAAGACACCCCTCGGAGGCGAAACGTCCGTCTTTCCGGGTTCTAGGCCGCGGCCCGGCCCAGAGCGTGCCGCTCGGCGGCGTCCACGTGCGCCTCGAAAAAGCGCCGGTGCTCGACACCGGCGCCGCGCATCGCCTCGGCGTGCCACTGCACCGCCACGATCCAGCGCGACGAGAGGTCCCGCGACTCGACCGCCTCCACGATGCCGTCGGCGGCGTACGCGGAGACCACCAGGTCTTCCGCCAGGTCTTTTATGGCCTGGTGGTGGTACGAGTTGACCTTTACGGTGTCACCGCCGGTTATCCCGGCGGCCGCGGAGCCTCCGCGCACCTCGACCTCGTGCGTCGCCTGCCACTTGGGGGTCTCCTGGCAGTGCCTGAGCCCTTCCGGCCCGAGCTGGGAGGGTATGTCCTGGTAGAGCGTCCCGCCCAGCGCCGCGTTCAACACCTGCATCCCGCGGCAGATGCCGAAGATCGGGATGCCGCGCCGCAGGGCCGCCTTCAGGAGCGCCACCTCGAACTCGTCCCGCTCCGGGATGACGATGTCCAGCTCCGGGAGCGGCTCCTCCCCGTAGTAGCTGGGGTGCAGGTCGCTCCCGCCGCTCAACAGCAGCCCGTCCAGGCTGCCCACGATGTCTCCCGCGTCGCGATGCCCCACCACCGGCGGCAACACCACCGGCACGCCGCCGGCCTGGGCCACGCCCTCTACATAATCGAAGTCCGTCCTTATGAACTTGCCCAGCGGCCGAGTCGCCGTGGTCTCCAGGTCTTCTTTCAACGTCGCCGTTACGCCGATTACCGGGGCCAAACTACCTCACCAATCAAAAACTTCATCTACTTTAACAAATCTTATAGTGCGGCAGAATAGCAGATAACCGCGGCCAACGTCCACAAAATAGCGTAGCCGGACAGCCGGGTGTAAATCGAGGTCCGTTTTGCGGGGGGCTTCTCGGGGAGGTCAAGGTCCAGCCGGCTCTCTATGTGGTGGACTTCTCCAGCTCCTGTTCGCTCTTCTCGGATGGCCGTCCACCTCCCTCTGCGTTCTCCGCGGCGGCCTTCTCTTTGGCCGCCTCCTGCTTTTTCGGGCAGTCCATGTTGATGCACGTGATCCAGGGCCGCCGCTTGCCGAGGACTTTTATCTCCGGAGCGCCGCAGGCGTCGCAGGTCGTGCCGAGCGGGATTATATCCCCCCGCTGGGGCAGCGGATAGGTCACCCGGCACTCCGGGTAGCCCTCACACCCGACAAAGCGCTTGCGGCTTTTCCTGTTGCGGCGGATGATGAGGTTGTTGCCGCACTCCGGGCACGAGCCGAGCGTCTCATCCACCTTGATGCCGCTGCGGACGATGTCGGCGAACTGCTCCTCGCTGCTCTCCAGATGCTGGTAGACCCGGCGCAGGATGTCGCGCGAGGTATCCACCACGTTCTCCTTGCTGGTCTTGCCCTCGGAGATGGCGTCCATGCTCTTCTCCAGCTCGGCGGTCATCTCGTGGGAGGCGATCTCGGAGGCGAAGTCCTTGAGCGCCTGGGCCACGGCGATGCCGGTCTCGGTCGGGATGAGCGGGTCGCCGTGGACGTACCCCCGGTCGTAGAGGTTCTGGATAATGCCGGGGCGCGTGGCCTTGGTACCGAGCCCCAGGTCCTCCATGACCTTGATGAGCCGCCCCTGGCCGTACCGGCCCGGCGGCTGGGTCTCTTTGGCGAGGATCTCCGCCCCCAGGAGCGCGACCTCCTGGCCCTCTTCCAGAGCGGGAAGCTCCTCGTCCGAGCGGCGGCTGTAGGGGTAGACGCCGAGCCAGCCCTCCTCGGTGACGACCGTCCCGTTGGTAACCAGCGGCTCGCCGCCGGAGTCGAAGCGCAGCGTGGTGCGCAGCGTCTTCGCCGGGCCGGAGAGGGTGGCCAGAAAGCGCCGGACGACGAGCTGGTAGACCTTCCACTGGTCGTCGCGCAGGGCGCCCTTCGAGGCGCGGGCCGTCGGGTAGATCGGGGGGTGGTCCGTGGTCTCTTTCTTGCCCCGCGTCGGCGAGAGCTTGCCGCCCTGTAGCAGCTTCTCGGCGTAGGGTCCGGCCCCCTCGACGCCCTTGAGGTACCCGAGCACCTCCCGCAGGTCCAGCGAGCGCGGGTATGCGGTGTTGTCCGTCCGGGGGTAGGAGATGTAGCCGTCGGTGTACAGGTCCTCCGCCAGACGGGACGCCCGCGACGGGCTGATCCCGATCCCCGCCGCCGCCGTGAGGAACGCCGTGGTGTTGAACGGCGTCGGGGCCGGCCTGGAGGCCGACCGCTGCTGCACTTCCGTAACCACGGCCGGGTCCGCCAGGTTCTCGTGGGCCGTCTTCGCGGCGGCCTCCTCCTTGAAGCGCCCGCGGGCGTGGCGGACGGTGAACGGCTCGCCGTTCCGGAGGGTGGCCTCTATCTCCCAGTAGGGCTCGGGGACGAACGCCCGGCGCTCACGCTCGCGCTCGGCGATCAGGACGAGCGTGGGCGACTGCACCCGGCCCACGGAGAGAAAGGCGTTGCCGTAGCGCTTCGTGGCCCGGGAGACCCACCGGGTCAGGGTGGCGCCCCAGATCAGGTCAATGTCCTGCCGGGCCGCGCCGGCGTCGGCCAGGTCCCGGGAGACCTCGACCAGCTCGTCAAAGGCCCGGGTGACCTCCCCCGGCGTGAGCGCCGAGAAGCGGGCCCGCTCGACGTGGTCCATCAGCTTCGGGTTGGCCTCGAAGGCGAGCGACAGGGCCTCCACCCCGATCAACTCCCCCTCCCGGTCGAAGTCCGTGGCGATGACCACCCGGTCGGCCTTTTTCGCCAGCGCCTTGACCGCGTTCGCCACGCCCTTCTCCGAGACGTTCTTGAGGATCTCGGCGTCGATCAGCTCCGAAGGCTCGACCTTCTGCCAGTTGGAGTACTCCTCGGGGTACTCCAGGTTCAGGACGTGCCCCTTGAGCCCCACCGACATCGTCTCCTCGCCCTTCCAGGTAAAGGTCTGGTGCGGCACGCTGCGGTGCTTGCCTTCTTTCACCGGTCCCTCCGCGAGGAACTGCGAGATCTTCTTCGCCGTGTTCGCCTTTTCAGAGATTATTAGTCGCATGTTCTTACGATTCTATACCGACAAAATACATTTTGTTAGTCAATAGTAGCCGCTTGTACCTTGAATCGTCCTCATTTTTGCGGGATCGCAATTGGTTTCTCGTGCAAGCTGGCATTGATCTCCATCCTACGGTCTCCCCGTAATGCTCGGGAGGTTAGTTGCCCTAAGGTCTAGTACGTGTGATCTATAAACTACCATCGCCTCTTTTTCAACGTAACAGTGCTGTCCCAAAGAGCCAACCGCAATTGGTAGAAGGCCAGGGCGCATCATGCCATAACCAGCGCGCCACCTCTCGGAGCTTGCCAGGAACCCGCAAGCCGTCCGCCAGATAGTCCCCGAGCCCGTCGGCGAGCTAGAAGAAACCTGCGGCAAGCTTTGGACCATGCTCGACGAGCGTTACATGCTCGCTGCTGACGTCTATCTCGCGGGACCAGAGCCAGCAGCGAGGTCTGGGCACAGTGCAGGTTCATCGACGCGCCCGTCCAGCATCCGCCGACTCATCTTGGACTTCAAGGCCGGATGCCCACCATTCAACCTCAACGAGATAGCCAATACAGTAGGTGCCTGCTTCTTTCAAAAGCCCAACGCGCCCGCAAGGCTCGCGAGGTCTTTCAACGAACTGCCAGGGAACTGTACGGCTATTCGCCGTTCGTCCGGATGCCCGGCCCGCCGGCGGGAACCCGGAGCCCGGCCATGACGTGGTCCGTTAGCCGGTCTATGAAGTCGTCGGTCAGCGGGGCGTAGCCCGTGAGCATGCGCCAGTAAATGGGACCGAAGAGCGCGTCGATGGCAACCTCGAGGTCGAGGTCGCCGCGCAGTTCTCCGCGCTCCATGCCGCGGCGCAACAGCGGCCGGGTCTCCGCGCGGCGCGCGGCGATCCAGTGCTCACGAAGCGCCTCGGCGACCTCGGGGTCAGTCTGGCTCTCAGCGATGAGGGCCGCGATAAAGCGTCCACTCCGGCCACCTAGCACGTGTGCCAGCCCCCGCATCTGCGCCGTGAGATCCCGCACGGCGCAGCCCGTGTCCACAAACCCGATCTCGGGCGAGGTCAACTCCAGAAAGCTGTCCGTGACGACCGCCGCCTTGTTGGGCCACCAACGATAGATCGTCGCCTTGCTCACGCCGGCCCGGGCCGCTATCTCCTCGACCGTCACCGCAGCGAACCCCACGCTCTCCAACAACTCCCCCGCCGCCCGGAGGATCGCCCGCCGCGCCTTCTCGCTGCGGGGCCGTCCCCGGGGCACGCCCGTCTCTAGAGATTTACTCATCGAAAAATCTTACCAGAATCATTGGACAAAACGTTACATTTCCGCTAAAGTGTAAATAGTAAACGGCGCGTATCGTTTATCTGGGATAGGGGCATGAGGTCATCACCGGGAATATCTGGCTGGGCGCGGTTCCGGGTTCCGGCGACCCCGGCGGGTCCACCGGTGGAGACCGTAAGGAAAGGACGGAGCTAGTGGCGAGGCTGATCGACCTCTCGCAGGAGATCTACCAGGGCATGTACGTCTACCCGGGGCATCTCAAAACGGTTATCTGGGAGACTGACGCGCACGAGGAGACGAAGGGCAAGTTCGAGGGTGGGTTCTCCTACACCTCCCGCGGTCTCCTGATGAGCGACCACGGCCCCACCCACGTGGACGCGCTCAACCATCTGGACCCGAGCCCGGATGCGCCCTCCATAGACGAACTGGACCTGGGCCTCTTCTATGGAGAGGCTACGTGCATCGACGTGTCGGGCCACGAGCCGCGGACGTACATCTCAGATACAGACCTCGACGCGGCGACCGAGAGTTCCGGGGGTTCGGTGAGGGAGGGGGACATACTGCTCTTCTACACGGGGACCTACGATCGCCACCACGGGTCCCGGGAGTACCTGAGCCAGTACCCGGGGGTAGACGAATCGGGGAGCGCGTGGATCGCTGACAGGGGGGTCAAGAGCTTCGGCGTCGACGCCCCGAGCCTCGACAACCCCGCGAGCTGTACCTACCCGCTGCACATGATGTGCCGGGCCCGGGGCATGACCCATTACGAGAACCTGGCGAACCTCGGCCAGCTCGTGGGAGCGCGGTTCACTTTCGTCGGTTTTCCCCTGCGCATTCGGGACGGCACCGGTTCCCCGGTGCGGGCCGTCGCCGTACTCGACGGGTAGGGACCGGCCGGTGCGCAAGAGTTGGGTATGGGCGGAAAGCCAGAGATCGGAGCGGTAGAGCTATGAGCGGAGAGCCGGTAGTCATCACCTGCGCCTTGACCGGGGGCATCCACGGCAAGGAGGCAAACCCCAACCTTCCCGAGCAGCCCGATGAGATCGTCGAGCAGGGTGTGGCCGCCTGGCGTGCTGGAGCCTCCATCCTCCACGTGCACGCCCGCAAACCCGACGGCTCCAACACGATGGACCCGGAAATATACGCCGGGCTTCACGGGCGCTTGTGCGCCGAGACCGACGCGGTCGTCCAGCTCACCACCGGCGGCAGCCCCCGGCTCTCCGTAGAGGAGCGGCTCAACACCGTGCTCCTCGCCCCGGAGATGTGCTCCCTCAACATGGGCTTGCTCAACTTCTTTATCCGGGGGGAGCAAGTCTTCTTCGCCAACCACCGTTCGGACATCGAGCGCTTCGCCCGCGAGATAGTCCGGCGCGACGTCCGGCCCGAGCTCGAGGTTTACAACAGCGCCATGCTGGAGGAGGTCGCGCACCTGCTGTCGCTCGGTGTTCTAGAGCCACCCTACGTTATCAACTTTGTGCTGCACACCCCCACCCAGGGTGGCCAGCGCGGCACGCCGAAGAACCTGCTCGACCTGGTCGGGCGCCTGCGCGACCTGCCCGTCCCCGGCGAGGACCTCCGCGTCAACGTCTCCTCCATGGGTCCCTCCCAGCTCCCCATAACCACTATTGGCCTCGCTATGGGCCTCAACGTCCGGGTGGGCATGGAGGACAACGTCCTCTACCGGCGCGGGGAGCCGCTGGAGAACAACGCCCAGCTCGTGGAGCGGACCGTCCGCCTCGCGCGAGAACTGGACCGGAGGCCGGCCACACCCGGCGAGACCCGAGAGCTGCTGGGGCTCAGGGGCCGGGAGCCAGGCCGTCTGCCGCCCGGCGCGGAGGAGGCGGCCGCGGAGCTCGGCCTGATAGCCGCCCGGACACGGAAAGGATAGGCAAATGGCGATCAAGGGCCTGAACCACGTCGCGCTCCTCGTGAGCGACGTCGAGGCCTCGCGCCGCTTCTACGGTGAGGCGCTCGGCATGGAGGAGGTTCCGCGCCCGGCCAACTTCCGGTTTCCGGGCGCCTGGTTCCGCGGGGGACGAGCGGAGCTACACCTGATCGGCGAGGCCGAAGAAGGTCGCGTCCGCAAGGTGCAACCAGGCTACCGGGCCGACGAACTCGCCGAAGGCTACTGCTCCCACTTCGCCCTGGAGGTCGAGGACCTTGAGGAGTTCCGGCGCCGGGCCGAGGCTGCGGGCGCCAGGGTCGTCGGCGGGCCGCGCCGGCGCGGGGGCGGCGTGGTCCAGATGTACCTCGCTGACCCGGACGGCTACGTGGTGGAGTTGATGGCCGAGGACCATTCCGGGTCGCAGGAAGAGGCGCCGATCAGGACGGGGGTGGGTAGCGGACGTTCGAGAGACTAGCACTTACCGCCCGGAAAGAGATGAGGAGGTAGAACGATGAAACCGCCAAGCTTCCGCTACTTCGCGGCCCGCAGCGCCGACGAGGCGGTGGGCCTGCTCGCCGAGCACGGCGCCGGAGCCCGGGTACTCGCCGGGGGCCAAAGCCTCGTGCAGGAGATGAACGCCCGGCGCGTGGCGCCGGAGGTTCTGGTAGACGTCAACCCCGCGGCCGAACTCGCCTTCGTACGCCAGGAGAACGGGACGCTCTCCATCGGAGCGCTGACGAGAACGTCCCAGGTAGAAAGCGACGCGACCCTTGACGGGAGCCTGACCGGACTCCGGGAGGCCGCCGCCCGGGTCGGGCACGTCGCGGTGCGCAACCGGGGCACGGTCGGCGGCAACCTCGCGCACGCGGACCCGGCCGCCAACCTGCCGCCCGTGATGCTGGCGCTCGACGCAGAGGTGGTGGCGCGCGGGTCCGGCGGGGACCGCTCTATCAGCGCGGCGAATTTCTTTCTCGGACCGCACCGGACCGCGCTGGCGCCGGCGGAGCTTCTGACCGAAGTCCGCCTGCCCCTGCCCCCCGAGGGGGCCGGCAGCGCGTTTATCGAGGTCTCCCGGCGCGACCGGGGCTGGGGGATCGCCGGGGCCGCGGCCGTTGTTGCCCTAGACCGTGAGGGCGGGATCTCCGACGCCCGGATCGGGCTCTCGGGCGTGGGCCCGACGGCCGTTCGCGCCCGCCCCGCCGAGGAGGTCGTGATCGGGGAACGCCCCTCGGCGGAACTCTGGAAGGCTGCAGCCGGGGCCGCCGCCGCGGCGCTCGACGCGCCTCCCTCGGACGTACACGCCTCCGGACGTTATCGCCGTCACCTGGCGGGGGTGCTCGTCGCCCGGGCCCTTGCCGCCGCCGCCGATCGGGCGGAGAGGAGAAACTGATGCACCAGGAAGACATCGTCATCGTTACGCTGAAGGTAAACGGGGTGGAGCGGCCGCTCGCGGTCGAGCCGCGCCGGCTGCTCTGCGACGCGCTGCGGGAGGACCTCGGCCTGACCGGCACCAATCTCGGCTGCGAGCAGGGCGTCTGCGGGTCGTGCACCGTGCTCGTCGACGGCGAGAGCGTCCGCTCATGCCTCATGTTCGCCGTTCAGGCCGGCGGGTGCGAGATCACCACCGTCGAGGGTCTCGCCTCGGGCGAAACCCTGCACCCGCTGCAAGCCGCCTTCTGGGAGAAACAGGCCCTCCAGTGCGGCTTCTGCACACCCGGCTTCCTGATGGCTGGCGTCGAGCTACTCCGGCGCAACCCGGAGCCGGACGAGGCGGGGGTCCGGGCGGCCCTCGCCGGCAACACCTGCCGTTGCACCGGCTACGAGCACATCGTGGACGCCGTGCTGGCCGCTGCAGACGGGGCAGCCAGAGAGCGCACTTTCGCAGAGGAGCCGGAGGTAGATGTCGCAGCCGAGGTCGTGGCGCGGGAAGGCAGGTAGAACGATGGAGACCCAGGAACGACGCTGGATCGGCCGGGACCTCAAGCGGCGGGAGGACCCGGCCCTCGTAACGGGCAAGGCCCGCTTCACCAACGACGTGAGCCTGCCCGGCATGCTCCACGCCGCCGTGCTCCGCTCGCCCCACGCCCACGCCCGCATCCTCTCGATCGACGCGGACGCCGCCCGCGAGCTGCCCGGCGTCCACGCGGTGCTTACCGGGCGCGACGCGCTCGAGCTCATAGATCCCGTGCCGTGCTTCGCCGCCGAGCCCGTCGAGGAGCGGGCGATCGCGGTAGAGAAAGTGCGCTACAACGGCGAGGCCGTGGTCGCGGTCGCCGCCGACTCCCGCTACGTCGCCGAGGACGCCTTGGGACGCGTGCGCGTCGAGTGGGAGACCCTGGAGCCCGTTGCGGACGCCGAAGCGGCGATGGAGCCCGGGGCGCCGCTCGTCCACGAGAACCTCGACTCGAACGTAGTCTACGACCAGACCTTTACATTCGGCGATGTGGAAGGAGACTTCGCCCGGGCCGACCGCGTGATCCGCCGGCGGCTGCGCTGGCCGCGGGCGGCCCCCGCCCCGATGGAGCCTTCGGGAGCGGTGTGCGCCTACGACTCGGCGGCCGGCCGGATGGACGTGTGGTCCAACACCAACATGCTCAACTTCGTCGCCTGGACGATAGCCGGCACGCTCAAAATGCCGCCCCACCGGGTCAATTTCCACCCCATGTACACCGGCGGCTCTTTCGGCTCCAAGCACGTCCTCGGGAAGCAAGTCGCCATCGCCGGAGCCCTCTCCAAGGCCACCGGACGGCCGGTCAAGTTTATGGAGGACCGCGCGGACAACCTGATGGCCAACGACTCCCAGGGCCCAGAGCGAGTCTACGACGCCGAATTGGCCGTAACAGACGAAGGAGACCTGCTCTCCCTGCGGCTGCACACCGTAGACGACTACGGCGCCTACTTTATGTTCGCCATCACCGGCAACACGAACATGATGGCCCAGATCTCGGGCCCATACACTATCAGCAGCGTGGAAACCGGCATCAAGGCGGTACTGACCAACAAGAACCAGCAGACCGTCTTCCGCGGCGCCGGCTCGGACGTGGGCAACTGGGTCCTGGAGCGCCTCGTGGACGCCGCCGCCAACGAGTTGGGCTTGGACGGTATCGAGCTGCGGCGCAAGAACTTTATCCAGCCCGACCAGTTCCCGTACAAGATCCCCACCGGCAACGTCTACGACTCCGGGAACTACCCGGCGGTCCTGGAGCTGGCGCTCGGGCACGCCGACCTCGACCACTGGCGCGCGGAGCAGGAGCGGGCCCGGGCCGAGGGCCGCTACATCGGCATCGGGATCGCCACCGCCCAGCAGCGCAGCACCTACTTCTCGACCGAGTTCTGGTTCCATAATCCGGCCCCCGCCACCGGCCTCACCACGAGCCCGGAGAGCGTCCGCATCGGCATTGGGCCTACCGGCGGCCTGACCGTGACCATGTTCTCCCCCTTCTGGGGCAACTCCCCGGAGACGGTGGTCTCGCAGGTTGTGGCCGAGGAGTTCGGCGTGGATCCCGAAGAGGTCGCTGTAGACTACGACTCGACCATGCACGGCCTGCCAAGCGCCGGCCCCGGCGGCAGCCGCATGACCGTGATGCTCTCCGGAGCGGTGCGCGGGGCGGCGGCCAAGGTCAAGAAGAAGATGTTCGACATCGCCGCCCACCTCCTGGAGGCGAGCCCCGACGACCTGGAACTGGCTGACGGGCGCGTCTGGGTCAAGGGGTTCCCCGTCGAAGAGCGGTCGCTGAGCATCGCGGACATCGGCATGAAGGCCTACTGGCACAAGCTGGAGCTGCCGGAAGGCATGGAGGGAGGCCTGGAAGGCAGCTATACCTACGACCACCCCTACGCCAGCATGCCCTCCGACGACCGCACGGACCTCGGGGCCTTCTACCCCATCATGGGCCACGCGTGCCACGTAGCCGTCGTCGAGGTGGACGCCGAGACCGGCCGGGTGGAGTTCCTCAAGTACCTGGCGGCCCACGACGTCGGCACGGTCGTCAACCCGCGGTCGCTGCAGGGCCAGATCCGGGGGGGCATAGCCCAGGGGATCGGCATCGCGCTCTACGAGGAGGTTCGCTACGGGCCCGAAGGCGAGAACCTCAGCGCTTCGCTGGACGAGTACCTTCTTCCGGGCGCGCCCGACGTACCCCGCGTCGAGGTCCTTCACCACGAGACCCCCTCGCCTTTTACCGAGTACGGGGTAAAAGGCGGCGGCGAGGGTGGCCGGATGGTTGCGCCGCCCGCCGTGACGCGGGCCGTCGAGGACGCCCTCTCACCTCTGGGAGTCAAGATAGGCGCTCTGCCCATTACGCCGGAGAAGATCTTGACCCTGACGCAAGGAAGGGAAGCGTAACGGTGCTTTGAGCCGTCTGCCGCCACGAGTGGAGTTCGAGGAGCCTACATAGAACTCACGCGAGCTTTGCTGCCGAGACCTCCCCACCGGGAGCCGCCTCGATAGTCGAGAGCCCTCCGCTTAGCAGGGTCATCCCGACGAGCGCCCCGACGAGGGCGGTCCACAGCACCCTGCCGCGGTGGCAGCCCCCGAAGTGGCCGGCGACTACACGTCCGTAAGATCGGACATTTGGAGAGCGCGCTCCTGGCGGTTGGATTCGCTCTCGGAGGGGAGGCCGGACCCCGGCTCGTCGCTGAACTTGGGCTCCCCAGCAGGTCCTCGACCTTTCGGAGAAGTGGTCCGGCAACTCCTTCTCGACGGCGCTCTGCGAGTGCCTCGGGAGCGTCCGGGAAAACCATCACCGTCAACGAAATGCCGCCGACGAATATTTCACCCGTAGGCGTCGATGGAGGTCTCGGTTCCCGAGCCGGGACCGGTCAAGACAAAGTTGCCGTTCTTGTCTGGTAGCGAAGGTTTCTCTCGGGAAAAATCGCACGTTGATCCCGGTTAAAACACAATGGCGGGGCTTGTGCGCGCATTATCGGGCTGGCACTTTCTTGCAACGCATCTCACTATATCTCCGCTTTCTCGGACGGGGTCTCCACCTTGCCGAGCATAAAGCGCAGCGCCAGCAGGCCCGCCATCCCGATAACCACGGCGAACCAGAGGGTGGCCAGCCGGATCACGATGGTGAGCGCCGCCGCGAGCCCGCCCGCGAGCCCGGCGATGGCTATGAACTGGCCCGCCAGCCCGGCCTCCGCCGCCCCGATGCCGCCCGGCAGCATGCTCAGGACGCCCAGGATGGAGCTCACGGCGAAGATAAAGACCACCATGAGGAACGGGACCTCCGCCCCGATCCCCACCACGCACAGGTAGACCGCCAGCACCTCCAGGCCCCACGAGAAGAAAGATATGACGGTGGCCGCGAGGATCGCCCGGGTCCCCAGAAGCTCGTTCGACGCCCCGTGAAAGGCGCCCAGGTGCGGCACGAGCCGGTCCAGCAGGGGCAGCTTCGAGAGGACCCGCTCGGCCAGCAGCGAGAGCTTTTTGGAGCGCAGGACCGCCACGCCCGCGACCGTCAGGGCCAGGAACAGGAAAAGCAGGCCCGGCCCGAAGCTAAACGCCAGCGCCCCGAGCAGGCCCCAAAGGATCATGCCCGTCCCGTCCGTGACCCGCTCGGCCACGACCGTCGGGGCGGTGCGGGCTATGGGCGCGCCGGCCACCTGCCGGACGAAGACGCTCTTGAGCACCTCGCCCAGCTTGCCCGGCGAGACCGTCATGGAGAGGCCCGCGGCGAAGATGGCGGTGTTCTCCTTCAGCGGCACCGAGACGTTCAGGAGCCGCAGGTAGTAGAGCCAGCGAAAAAAGCGGCCCACGTAGGAGAGGAACACTAGGCCCAGGATCACCGGTATCAGCGGCCACCGGAACCGGCCCAGGGCTTCCCTCAGGTCGTCAAAGCCGGCGAAGACGGTGAGGATCAGGTAGACGCCCACGCCCAGGAGGAGGGCGAGGACGAAGTTCCGCCCGAGCTTTCCCATCCTAGAGGACGTAGATAACGGTCATGACCACCACGAGCCACAGGAGCAGCGTCACCTGCAACGGCCGGTCCTGGAGCAAGAGAACGTCCGGGTTGTTGCCGCCGTCCCGGTGGACCAGCAGCATGTAGCGGAACACCCCGTAGATCACAAACGGGATGCTCGCCATCATGTACACGTCGTCGTAGACGGTGAAGGTGTAGATCGTGTAAGCGATGATGGTGGCCGAGACCATGATGTTCATCATCTCGTCGAGCATGGGGACGGAGTAGTCCTGGAGGTTCTTGCGGTGCCCGGCGGCCCCCCCGCCGAGCGCGGCCAGCTCGTGGCGCCGCTTGGAGAAACCCAGAAAGAGCGTCAGGAGCCCCGTGCAGACGATCAGCCACGGCGACACGGGGCTGTCCACCGCCGCGACCCCGGCGAGCGCCCGGATCACGAACCCCCCCGAGATGCTCATGACGTCCAGGATCGCCATGTGCTTCAGGAAGGTGGTGTAGACGGCCTGCAGGACCAGGTAAGCGAGCCCCGCCAGGCCCACCCCGACGTCCACGGCGAAGGCGAGCGCGAGACCCCCGGCGGCCAGGATCGCAGCAAGAGCTATCGCGGCCCCCGCTGAGACCTCCCCGCTGGCCACGGGCCGGAGCTTCTTGAGCGGGTGCAGGCGGTCTTCCTCCACGTCCAGCACATCGTTCGCCGCGTAGACGGAGCTGGAGAGCGCGCAGAAGGCGACGAAAGCCAGCAGCGCCGAGACCACCGAGGGCAGCAACAACGCCTCTTCGGAGAACACCACCCCGGCCAGCACGAAGCCGTTCTTCGTCCACTGTTTGGGCCGGGCGAGGTGCAGGTAAGCCCCCACCGTTCCTCTTTTGACTTTCGCCTGCATACGAGAGCGGTTTCTACCACAAAGTGGGCGCCAAGTCTGCACCGGAAACGGGAACCTGTGAACACGCCGTTTGAAAAACGCCGCCGCCGCCTCCAGAATTGCCCCAGCGTATTCCCGGAATAAGGTGACCGTGTACACGAACCGGAAAGCAGAGAAACCAGGACCAGCCGCCAGAGCCTGCGCCGCCCCGCCGGTGAGAGCGTGAGCTCCGCAAGCCCCGGGAGGTCTCTCCTGGCCGAATGGTTCTCACTGGCCCGGCCTTTCACCCTGACGGCCGCCGCCATTCCGGTGCTCTTCGGGACGGCCCTGGCTTACAGGGCCGGAGCTTTCTCCGCCGGGCCCTTTCTGGCGATGCTCCTCGCGAGCCTGCTCATCCAGGCCGCGACCAACATGTTCAACGAGTTCTACGACGAGCGGCGCGGCCTGGACACCGCGAAGTCGGTCGGCATCGCCGGCTCTATAGTCGCGGGGCGGATGCGGCCGCGCGACGTCCTGCTGGGCGCGCTCTTCTGCTACACGCTGGCGCTGTTCCTGGGGCTCTACCTGGTCTACGTGGGAGGATGGCCGATACTCCTGCTCGGTTGCCTCTCGGCGCTCGGCGGCTACGTGTACTCGGCGGGGCCGCGGCCCGTAGCCTATACCCCGGCGAGCGAGGCGACGGTGTTCGTGTTTATGGGCCTGATCATCGTGGTCATAACCTACGGCGTGCAGGCGGACAGCTACCCGCTCTCCGCGCCGCTGGCGGCCGTCCCGATCGGGGTCCTGGTCGCGGCGATACTGCTAGCCAACAACATCCGGGACCTGGAGTCCGACCGGCGGGGCGGCCGCAACACCCTGCCCGTCGCCCTGAGACGCCGGGGCGGCGTCGCCGTCTACCGGGGGATGCTCCTGGCGACGTACCTCTCCCTGCTCGCGCTCGTCGCTTTCGGCACTGTGCCCGTAGGATCTCTCCTCGTCGTGCTTAGCCTCCCCCTGGCGGTTCGGGTCTGGAGAAGGATCTCGTCGAGCACCGTGCCCGAGAGGCTGGACCCCGTGGTCAAGGGCACGGCCGGGCTGCACGCCGTCTTCGGCCTGCTCTACACCCTCGGAGTACTACTACCCTTCTGACGGTCCCGGCGTGAGCGAAACGAACCATCCGGTCCGGGCCAGCTACCTCATCTCCGGCGCCGGACGGCCCGAGGTCTTCGCCGCCCTCCTGGACGTGCCGGGCTTTACGGAGTGGGGCTACGGCCTCCGCCGGGCGCGGGTCGTAAACGAGCCCGGCGCGGAATATCCTGGCATCCGGCCGGGCACGCGCTTCGAGTTCACGCTGAGCGCCGCGGGCCTGACCCACGAGGTCGTGAGCGCGGTCACCGTGGTCGAGCCGCCCGAGCAGCTCGCGTGGCGTTACGTAGAGGGGGCCGTCGGCACGGGCGGCTGGTCTCTGGAGGAAGCCGGGACCGGTGCGGTCCGGATGACGCTCTTCACGGACTACCAGGTCAAGCCCGGCTGGCTCAACCGGATCGCGCACCGGCCTTTCTTCCGGGGCATAGCCGAGGACCTGTTGCGGCGCTCCATGCGCCGTTTCGAACAGCATCTCCGAGAGAGCGGCGCCCGGCGGCGGGACTAGCGCTCCCGGTCCTCGTAGCCGTTCTCGTGGTCCTCGTAGTCGTCATCGTCGTAGTCGTCGTCATCGAGGGGCTCCAGCTCGTCCTCCTCGGAGACGGGGTTCACGTAGCGGGCGATAAGGATGCTTACCTCGTACAGGAGTACTAACGGCAACGCCAGCAGCAACATGCTGAACACGTCCGCCGGGGTGAGTACCGCGGCCAATATGGTGTTCACCACCACGGCGTGTTTCCGGTACCTTCGCAACATCGGCGCGGATATGAGCCCGAGCCTCGCCCCCACGAACGTCGCCGCCGGCATCTCGAAACCTATGCCGAACGCCAGCAAGAACCTAGTGGCGAACGACAGGTAGTTGTCGGCGGTGATGATCTCCTCGAAGCGGTCGCCGCCCCAACCCAGCAGGAAGTTCGTCGCCACCGGCAGGACCAGGTAGTAGCCGAACGCGATCCCGGCCAGAAACAGGGCGGAGGCCAGCGTGATCAGGGTGTAGGTAAAGATCCGGCCGACCTCGCCGACCGCCGGGGCCACGAAGGCCCATCCCTGGTACAGGATGACCGGGATGGTCAGGACCATCGCGGAGTAGAGCGTGAGCTTGACGTCCGTCAGGAACGGGGCGGTAAGCGAGGTGAACTGGAGCTGCTCGAGGCCCGAGGGCTCCAGCAGCGCGTTGTAGATGCGGACGCGGAATATCCACGCCACGACGGCGGCCAGGACGAAGGCTATACCGACCTTGATGATCCTGGACCGGAACTCGTCCAGGTGCTCTATGAGGGTCATCCGAGCTTCGTCGGACGGCCGCAGGGGGCTTCTTAGCCGGCTAGCCATGAGATGTTAAGGCTGTTTCGCCTAGCTCTGCTTCTGCTCTTCGCGGTCGGCCTCGGCGGTGGCGTCCTTCTCCATCCGGTCCTTACCCGGTTCGCCCGCGTCGAGCTCTTCTTCCTTCTTCTTGTCTTCCTCTACCTCGTCGTAATCCCCGGAGGAACCTTTCCGGAACTCCCTCATGCCGGTCCCGAGGCCCTTGGCGAGCTCGGGTATGCGCTTCGCTCCGAACAACAACAGGATTATTACCAGGAGTATGATCAACTCTGTCGGTCCTGGTACACCCATCTACTTCCTCCTTGTGTCGTGGCCGTTACTCAGCCTTACGCAACATTGTACTATCCTGGATCACCGCGTCCTACGGCTGGGCGTCCTCTCCCTCTGCTTCGCCGGTGGTCTGTCCGCCCTCCAGCAGGGCCGAGATCCGCTCTTCTACCGCTTCGGCCTGCTCGCCCTCCGGCTCCAGGTCCAGGTAAACGTTCCAGTGCTTTATGGCCTCAGAGGGCTGGCCGGCCTGCTCGTAGGCCTCTCCCGCCGCCAGGTGGGCGTCTTCGTTCTCGGGCTCTATCTCGGCCGCGGCGGCAAAGGCGTCCCCCGCCTCCGCGTACAGTTCTTCCCGGTCGTCTTCCGGCGCCGTCTGTGCCTGCCGGAAGTACACCTGCCCCAGCAGCATCGCGATGTCTTCGTTCTCGGGGGCCACCTCCCGGCCCTGGACCAGGACCTCCTCGGCCTCTTCGAGGCGGTTGTCCTGGTAGTAGAGCGCGGCGAGCGTTGTTATGGCCTCCGGGTCTTCGGGGTTCTCCTCCACCTCCTGCCGGGCGCTCTGTATCTGCTCGTCGAGCCCCACGGTCTGGCCCGCCTGCTGCTGGTCCTGGTCACTACCGAAGACCAGCTCGAAGAGGTTGTAGCTGGCGAGGGAGCCTATCCCGAAGAACACGAACGAACCCACGAACATAACAGCGAGCCCTATGGCGATTCCCCTCGCCCAGCAGCCCAGCCTCTCGCGGTCCATCATCAAGGTACGGGTCCTTCCGACGTATTACGCTTCGACCCGATTGTATATCAGGTCGCCGCCGGCGAGCGTAGCCCCCACGCCACCCCCGGCCGCAGCTTCCAGCACCGCGAGCTCCGGCTCCTCCCCCGCGGGGGCTTCCTCGACCACCGCGAGGTCCGCCCGCTTGCCGGCCTCGACGCTCCCGACCTCGCCCTCGATGCCGAGCGCCCGCGCCCCCTCCAGCGTCGCGAGCCTGAGCCCGGTGGCCCCGTCGAAGCCGTGCAGCTTTACCGCGAAGAGCGTCTCCTCGAAGAGGTTCATGCTCGGGCTGCTCCACAGCCCGTCCGTGCCCATCCCCACCCGGATGCCGCGGGCCATCATCCGCGGGACGGGCGAGACCCCGCAACCGAGGAAGTCGTTTGACCGGGGGCAGTGGGCCACGGCCGTGTCCGTGCGGGCCAGGACCTCGACGTCCTCCTCGGAGACCCCGGTCGCCAGGTGCGCCGCTATGGTCTGGGGCGCGAGCAACTCTATATCCTGCGCGTAGCGCACCGGCGAGACCCCCACGCCGCCCCAGTCGTTGCTGCCGAAGATGTCCGCGAGCCCCCCGGTCCCCTCCCGGACGAACTCGACCTCCTCCGGGCTCTCGGAGAGGTGGATGGCGAGCCGGCCGCCTCCCTCCCGCGTCCGGCGCGCCGCCAGCCGGGCGGACTCCGGGTCCACCGTGTACGGGGAGTGAACGCTGACCTGGGCGTCCACCCGTTCCGGCAAGCCCTCTCTCAGCCCCAAGACCTTGTTCAATATGAACTCGACGGCTTCCTCGGGGGGGCCGATCTCGTGCGGAAAGAACTCGGCGTAGACCGTGCCGGACATACCGCTCTCGGCGAGCTGCGGCAGGCATTCGGCGTAGGGCGAGGACTCGGCCATGAACGTAGTGCCGGACTCGATGGCTTCCCGGGCCGAGTCGCGGGCGGCCTCGGCGGTCCAGGCTTCTTTCTCCGGGAGCTTCTCGATGAGCCGCGAGAGCCACCCGGAGAACGTGCCGCCCTCCGGCGCGTCTTTACGCCGAAACCCCAGGTGGGCGTGGACGTTGACGGCGCCGGGTACGATCGTACACCCGGAGAAACGCCGGACCTCGGCCCCGGGGCTCTCCCGGCGCACGTCCTCCAGCGTCCCGACGGCGGCGATGCGGCCGTCCCGGACGAGCACCGCGCCGTCCCGGATGCCGGGCGCGGTAACGGGCAGCACGAGGTCGGCGGCGTAGACCGTCTCAGGCATCCCGGCCGACAACCTCGGTTGCGACGAACTCCAGCAGGTCGCGCTCCGGGCCGGGGGGCAGCAGGCCCAGGCCTCTGATGGCCGCGGTGACCTCGTCCCGGGCCCAGGCCTCGGTCCTGGCGACGGCGTCCGTGGCGAGCACGGCCTCTATACCGGCCTCCAGAAGCTCCGGCGCGGGGTCGGGGGTGGCGAGCACCTCCCGGATCACGGCGGCGTCCCCCTCGCGCAGGGCGAAGATGACCGGCAGCGTCACGGTTCCCTCGGCTAGGTCCGTCCCGATGCCCTTGCCCATGAGCCCCGGCTTGCCGACGAGGTCCATCACGTCGTCGGACATCTGGAACGCGATGCCGAGCGCCTGGCCGTAGCTCGCCAGGGCGTCTATCTGCCGGATCGAGAGCCCGCCCAGGCTCCCGCCCGCCACGCACGCGGCCCGGAAAAGGCCGGCCGTCTTCTTCCTTATGTGCTCCAGGTAGGCCTCGACCTCGACGTGGGCGCCGTTGGACCGGTACTGCTCCAGCTCCCCCGCCGCCAGCCCCTCGGCCGCCTCAGCGAACGCCCGGACGAGGCGCGGGTCGCCTATCGCCGCTATGTCCGCGAAGGACTCGGCGAACAGGTAGTCGCCCGTGGCGACCGCCAGCTTTCTGCCGTAGCGGGCCATCGTGGTCGGCAACCCCCGGCGCGTCTCGGCCCGGTCCACTATGTCGTCGTGGATGAGCGTCGCCGTGTGCAGCACCTCGATGGCCGTCGAAGCCTTGAGCAGGGCCTCCCGGTCCGGCTCGCCCATCCTGGCGCTCAGGATCAGGAGCAGCGGTCTCAGCCGCTTGCCGCCGGAGGTCAGCGCCTCCAGCGCCGGCTCGACCAGGGCCTCCGGGGCGCGGCGCGCGACGGCGTCGAGCAGCTCTTCGATCTCCTCGACCGTCTCGAACGCCTCGTCCGGGAGCCCGGTCCGCAGCTCAGTTGCTTCCCGACCCGGACCGCTTTCTTCCGCGGTGGAGTGTGATGACGCCGCCCGCGAGCTTCTGCCATGTAACATCTTGTAGTCCATTAAGCCTCATTATGTCAGCTAATTCGCCGGGCAACACGAACTCTTTCACGGATTGGGGCAGATACGAGTACGCCCAGGCGTCCCCGGAGATCCGGGCCCCGAGCCAGGGCACGATCTTGTCGAACCAGAGCCCGTAGAAGGTGGAGGACACTCTCCCTGTGGGCCGGGATATCTCCAGGCACACGACGGTCCCACCCGGCGCGACGACCCGCGCCATCTCGGAGAAGAGCGCGTCGAGGTCGGGTATGTTGCGGGCGCCATAGGCTATGGTGGCCGTGTCGTAGCTGCCGGTGGGGATCTCTCGCAGGTCGGTGGCGTCGCCGAGGCGGTACTCGATGTTCGGCTGGGGCCGGGCTTCGGCAGCCGCGAGCATCCGGGATGAGAAGTCTATGCCGAGGACGTACCCCCCGGGGCCGACCTTTTTCGCCAGGTCCCGCGTGAGGCTGCCGGTGCCGCAGGCGAGGTCCAGCGCCCAGCCGTTGCGCTGGAGCCCCGTGGCCCGGACGACTTTTCTGTTCCAGATCCGGTGCAGCCCGGCGGTCATCAGCGTATTGAGCAGCTCGTAGCGGCCCGCGATGCGGTCGAACATCTCGCGCACGAGCCGCGCCCGCTCCTCGCCTCCGGGCAGCCGGCCGCCAGCGGGTTTTCCGTTTCGCTCCTCTGCCCGCGCGCCCGGCTGGCTCATACAGTTTCCTTTTCCAACGCTCCTGCCGCCCGGCGGATGCGCTCCCGGGACGTTTCGGCGCTCTCGCCGGAGATTATGCGCAGGAGATCCGCCAGGTGCGGGACCCAGAGCCCTATCCGGACGTTGTTTCCGGCGGAGATCTCCCCGGCCCCGTCCCGGATCATGCGGCTCGCCACCGCCACGAACTGCGGCTCGTCGAGACAGGCTATGGTCTCGACCGCCCAGGCGTAGGCGTTGTCCCCGAGCAGAACGTCGTCGTCGGTCGCCGCCGCCCCATCCCGCGCGTGGTCCGCGTAGTGGGCGTCGAAGCCCTGCTGCAAGTAACCCAGCGCCTCGGCCACCACCGCGCTCCGCTCGTCCTCCGGCAACTCCGCCGCGGCGCGCAGAAACGTCTCTTTGAGAGAGACGGCCGGCGTGGCGCTCTCCACCTAGGCCCGTCCCTCGAACCACTCGCGCGCGGCCTCGAAGGTACGTTCCAGGTCTTCCTCCGAGTGGACCGCCGAGATGAAGCCCGCCTCGTACGGGCTCGGGGCCAGGTAGATCCCCCGGCCCAGCATGTGCCAGAAGAAGTCCGTGAACGCCTCCGCGTCCGCGCGGGCCGCCGAGGCGAAGTCCACCACCGGCCCCTCGGCGAAGAAGAGGCTCACCATCGAGCCGACCTGGTTGATGGCGACTGGCAGGCCGCCGGGGGAGGTGGCCTCGCGCATGCCCTTTCTCCAGCGCTCGCCGAGGCGCTCCAGACGCTCGTAAAAGCCCGGTTCTCCCGCGGCTCGCAGGGTGGCGAGCCCGGCGTCCATCGCCAGCGGGTTCCCAGAAAGCGTCCCGGCCTGGTAGACCGGACCAGCCGGGGCGACCTGCTCCATGATCTCCGCTCTACCGCCGAACGCCCCGACCGGGAGCCCGCCGCCGATGATCTTGCCCAGGCACGTCATGTCCGGCACGACCCCGTACCGCTCCTGCGCCCCCCCGTACGCGAGTCGGAAGCCGGTCATTACCTCGTCGAAGATGAGCACGGTCCCGTACTCCCGCGTTACATCCCGCAGCCCTTCGAGATAACCTTCTAGTGGAGGTACACACCCCATGTTGCCGCAGACGGGCTCCGCGATGACCGCGGCGATCTCCTCGCCCCGCTCCTCGAAAAGCTCCCGCGCGGCTCCGAGGTCGTTGTACGGAAGGACGGCGGTGTCCCGGGCCGCCCCCTTCGTAACGCCGGGGCTGTCGGGCAGGCCGAGCGTGGCGACGCCGGAGCCGGCGGCGACCAGCAGGGCGTCGCCGTGGCCGTGGTAGTTGCCGTCGAACTTGAGGATCCCCTCCCGCCCCGTAAAACCTCGGGCGACCCGGATCGCGCTCATCGTCGCCTCGGTGCCGGAGTTGGTCATCCGCACCACCTCTAGCGAAGGTACAGCTTTACAGACCAGCTCCGCCAGCTCCACCTCCAGCTTCGTCGGCGCGCCGAAGGTCGTGCCCTTCCGGGCGGTGTGACCGATGGCCGCCACGACCTCCGGGTGCGCGTGCCCGAGCACGAGCGGGCCGTAGCTCATCACGTAGTCCACGTAGCCGTTGCCGTCCACATCGAAGATGCGGGAGCCTTCGCCCCGCTCCATGAACAACGGGTCGCCGCCCACGGCGCGGAACGCCCGCACCGGGCTGTTGACCCCGCCCGGCATGCGACGCACCGCCCGCTCCATTAACCGGGCCGAGCGGTCCGACGAGATCCTCATCCTGGCCTTCGCTTCTTCTGAACTGCTTCGCAACCGCGTGCTTCCCCCTGCTAGAAAGTCTCTACCTGTAGTTTATTCGAACCGGCCGCAACCTGTAGTAACGTCGCTTACTCCGCGAGCCACCGGGCGGCGTCCGGCGCGTGGTAGGTGATGATGATCTCCGCCCCGGCCCGCTTTATACCGGTGAGCGCCTCCAGCACCACCGCCTTCTCGTCCAACCACCCGCTGCCGGCGGCGGCCTTGACCATCGCGTACTCCCCGCTGACGTTGTACGCCGCCAGCGGCAGGTCCGTGGTCTCTCTAACCCTGCGGATTACGTCCAGGTACGGCAGGGCGGGCTTGACCATCACCACGTCGGCGCCCTCCTCGATGTCCAGGCCGACCTCCAGGAGGGCTTCGCGGGCGTTGGCGGGGTCCATCTGGTAGCTGCGGCGGTCGCCGAACTGCGGGGCGCTCTCGGCGGCCTCCCGGAAGGGGCCGTAGAAGGCGGAGGCGTACTTGGCGGCGTAGGCCATGATCGGGGTGTTCTCGAAGCCCTCGCGGTCGAGCTCGCTCCTTATGGCGGCCACCCGGCCGTCCATCATGTCCGAGGGGGCGACGATGTCGGCGCCGGCCTCGGCCTGGGAGGCTGCGGTGCGGGCCAGGAGCTCCAGGCTCACGTCGTTCAGGACCTCGCCGGAGTCCCGCTGTACGACGCCGCAGTGGCCGTGGCTCATGTACTCGCAGAGGCACACGTCCGTGATAACCAGCAGCTCCGGCGCGGCCTCCTTTATGGCGCGGGTGGCGAGTTGGACGATGCCCTCGGGGTCGTAGGCCCCGCTCGCGGCCTCGTCCTTCTCGTCCGGGACGCCGAAGAGCAGGACGCCCGGTATCCCGAGGCCGTGGGCCCGCCGCGCCTCGGCGACGGCGTGGTTTATGGAGAGCTGGGAGATGCCCGGCATGGACGCGATGGGCTTCTTTACGTCCTCTCCGACGGTCACGAAGATGGGGTAGATAAAGTCCTGCGGCGAGAGCCACGTCTCGCGTACCAGGCCGCGCAGGGCCGCCGTGCGGCGCGTACGTCGGAGCCGTTGTAGGGGGAATGACATGAGATCAACCATCCTTCGTCGCCTGCCGGACGGCGAAGAGGTCCACGACCGCCTCCACCAGCCCGGGTATAGTGTACTGTTCGGCCTCCGCGTCCACCCGGATGCCGTACCGGTCGGCGGTCTGGGCCGTGATCGGCCCGATGCACGCCACCTTCACCCCCGCGAGCAGCCGCCGGGCCTCGTTCTCGCCCAGCGCCCGAACGAAGTTCTCGACCGTGGAGCTGGCGGTGAACGTTACGCAGTCCACCTCCCCGGCCTCCAGCCTCCCGACGAGCGCCTGCCGGCCCTCATTGGAGGGTACCGACTCGTAGGCTGGGGGGACCACGACCTCGGCCCCGGCCTCCCGCAGCTTCTCCGGCAAGACCTCCCGCGCCACCCGCGCCCGCGGGATGAGCACCCGCTGTCCCGCCAGCGCGGAACCCGAGACCTCCTCAAGCAGCGACTCCGCACGGTACTCGCGCGGCACCACGTCCACCCGCAGCCCGACGGCCCGGAGCTTACCGGCCGTGGCGGGCCCGATCGCGGCGATCCTGGCCTCCCGGGGCACGGCCCGCACGTCGTACCCGTGGTAAGCGAGGCGGTCCAGAAAAGCCTCTACCCCGTTGACGCTGGTAAAGACCAGCCAGTCGAAAGTGTCGAGCTTACGTATAGCTTTATCCAGCGGGCCGAAGTCCCGGGGGGGCCGTATCTCGATGGTCGGGAACTCGAAGACGTCGGCGCCGAGCGCTTCCAGTTGGCCGGAGAGCTCTCCGGCCTGGGCCCGCGCCCGGGTGACGACGACGCGCCGCCCGAAGAGCGGCCGGTCCTCGAACCAGGCGAGGCCTGACTCCCGCAGGGAGACCACATCACCGACGACGGTTATTGCCGGTGGCTTGAGATTGGCTTCGGAGACCCGGTCGGCAATGTCGCCGAGCGTGCCGGTGACGGTCCGCTGCTCGGCCACGGTGCCCCAGCGGATGCAGGCGGCGGGCGTCTCCGGGTCGCGGCCGGCGGCGGTGAGGGCGGCGGAGATTCCGGCCAGCCGCCCCACGCCCATGTAGAGCACCAGCGTGTCGGCGGCGTTCGCGAGCCGGTCCCAGTCCACATCCTGGCGGCCCTTGGTCGGATCTTCGTGGCCCGTGATAAAGGCGACGCTCGTGGAGAGGCCGCGGTGGGTCACGGGGATGCCCGCGTAGGCCGGGGCGGCCACCCCGCTGGTGACGCCGGGCACGACCTCGAACGGGAGGCCCGCCTCGATGAGCGCCAGGGCCTCCTCGCCCCCGCGCCCGAAGATGTACGGGTCGCCCCCCTTCAGGCGCACCACGGTCTTGCCGGCCCGCCCGAGCTCGACGAGGAGGCCGTTGATCTCCTCTTGCGACATCGAGGGCGCGCCGGGTTTCTTGCCGACGTAGACGCGCTCCGCCTCCGGCCTCGCGTACCGCAGCAGGCTCTCGGGCGCGAGCCGGTCGTAGACCACCGCGTCGGCTTTCTCCAGGCACCGCGCGCCCTTGAGGGTAAAGAGACCCGGGTCCCCCGGCCCGGAGCCGACCAGGAAGATCACGCCCTCGCCTCCCGGACCTCGCCGAGCACCACCGCCGCACCCCGCTCCAGCAGCCACCCCGCCAGCCGCTCCCCAACCTCCTCCGGCACCTTGCCCTCTACTTCACCTTCATACATTAGGATGCCGTCCGGCGAGGCCACCACGCCCCGCAGGCGGACGCCGTTCTCGCCGGCGACGGCCAGGCCCCCGACGGGCACCCGGCAGCCGCCCTCCAGGGCGCGGAGCATGGCCCTCTCGGCACGGGTCGCCTTCTCCGTGGGCCCGTGGTTGAGGACCTCCCGGATACGGTCGCGCAGCGGGTGGTCCTCGCGGGCGGCGGCGGCGAGGGCCCCCTGGCCGACGGCGGGGAGCATGACCTCCGGCGGGAGGACGGTGTGCGGCGCGTCCAGGCCCAGCCGCGCAAAGCCAGCCCGGGCGAGCACCAGCGCGTCCGCCGCTCCTTCGCGCATCTTGCGGACGCGGGTGTCCACGTTGCCCCGGATATCGATTATCTGGAGGTCGGGGCGGTGGTGGAGCAGCTGGGCGCGCCGCCGGAGGCTGGAGGTGGCTACCACCGCGCCTTGTGGCAGTCCGTACACGCCGTGGCGCTCTTCGGAGACCAGCACGTCGGACGGGTCGTGCCGTTCGGTAACGGCGGCGATGGCGACGTCCTCCGGCGGCTCGGTGGGGACATCCTTCAGAGAGTGGACGGCCAGGTCGATCTCCCCGGCGAGCAGGGCCTCGTCGAGCTGGCGGGTGAAGACGTCGCGCTGGTCTATAACGGAGAGCGGTGTCTCCGGGTGGTGTTCGCTGGTCGTCCGGATCACGCGCAGTTCGACATCCAGGCCCGCGGCGCGCAGCTTTTCGGCGCACGTCTCGGATTGGACGAGGGCGAGCTTCGAGCCGCGCGTCCCGAGGGTCACGGGCCGCAGGGGGGTCACGGCGCTTCCAGGTCTCGCGAGCGGGGAAGCTCTACCTTCATCCCCCGGATGCCGAGCAGGTGCCGGCGGACCTCCGCGCTCTCCAGCGGGGCTCCGGCCTCGGCGAGGGCCTTCAGCTCGGAGATCGGGCCGTGGAGCATCTTGTTCACGAGCGAGTGGCTCATACGCTCGACGGCGGCGGCCTCCTCCGGGGAGAGGTCCAGCCGTTTCAGGGTGCGCGAGGTCTCGTGGCGCCGTATCTCCTCGGCCCCGTCCCGCAGTTCTTGAATGAGGGGCACGACGTGGCGCGAGCTGAGCCATCCCATGTACTCGAAGACCGCCGGGCCGATCAGGGCCTCCCCCTGCCGGGCGGCCTCTTCCCGGCCCTCGGTGTTGTGGTCCACCACCGACCGGAGGTCGTCTATGTCGTAGACGTAGGCCCCGTCCAGGTTCTGCACCGCCGGGTCTACGTCCCGCGGCACGGCGATGTCCATAAAGAACAGCGGGGTCCCACGGCGGGCGAGCACCCCGGCGACCGTGTCGTGGTCCACCACCCAGTCGCCGGCCCCCGTGGAGCTGACCACCACGTCTACCTCCGCAAGCTCGGAGGCGAGCGCGTCGAAGCCCACGGCCCGGCCTCCGACCCGGTCGGCGAGCAGCCGAGCCCGCTCGGCGGTGCGGTTGGCGATGCGGACCTCCCTCACGCCCCGGCTCCGGAGGTGCTTTATGACCAGCTCGCTCATCTCCCCGGCCCCGAGCACCAGCGCCCGCCGCCCGGAGAGCGACCCGAAGACCTCCTCGGCCAGCTTCACCGCCACGTGCGGCACGGAGAGGGAGCTGTCCCCGATCCCCGTCTCCGACCGCACCAGCTTGCCGACCCGCAGCGAGGTGTGGAAGAGCCGGTTGAGCAGCTGCCCGGTGGCTTGCTCCTCGGTCGCCACCCGGTAGGCGTCGCGGACCTGACCCAGGATCTGGCTCTCCCCCACCACCATCGAGTCCAGCGAGGAGGCCACCCGGTAGAGGTGTCCGACGGCGGCCGCGTCCGTGAACCAGTAGGTACCCTGCTCCAGAACCTCGCGGTTCACGGCGCGTTCGCCGGCGATGGCGTCGAGCAGCCGGCCCCGCGCCCCTTCGTCCTCCACGACAGCGTAGAGCTCCGTGCGGTTGCAGGTCGAGATCAGGACCGCCTCGGCGGCCACGCCATCGTCCTTTAGCCGCCGCAGGAAGTTGCGGCCCGCGCAAGGCGCGAAGGCCACCTTCTCCCGCACCTCGACCGGCGCCGAGCGGTGGTTCATCCCGAGAGCCGCGATAAGCACCGGTTCACCTCCTCCTCCAGGCGCCCGTCCGGGCCGGCTCCGTCCTTTCGGCGACGGTCCAACTCCTCGACGACCCCGGCCCACTCAGGCCCGAAGAGCTTCTCCAGCTCCCCGCGGATCGTGCGCGCCAGCGTCGGGGAGGCCCCGCCTGTCGAGACCGCCACTTGCAACTTGCCGCGCCGCAGCGTCGAGGGCAGCGCGAAGTCTCCCTCGGAGGGCTCGTCCGCAACGTTGATCGGGACGCCCCGCTCCTGCGCCTCGCGCGCCACCGCCGCGTTGACCTCCCGCGAGTCGGTCGCCGTAAACGCCAGATAAGCTCCCTCCAGGTCTCCGTTCCGGTAAGGCCTGCGCCGCACCTCGACGGCCATGCTCGCAAGCTCCGGCAGGACCTCCGGCGAGATCACCACGACCTCTGCCCGGGCTTGCAGCAGCTTCCGGGCTTTCCGGCCGGCGACCCGGCCTCCGCCAACGACTACGCAGCGCCGTCCGGCGAGGTCCAGGAATATAGGGTAAAGAACAGCGTGCTCGCCCTCGATCTCTCTCTCCTAAAAGCTTTCCGGGCCGCCGATTAAACTACGAGTCTAGCATACCCGGCATGCCCTTATCAGCGCCTGTCAAAGTGTTACATAAGGCTTTCAAGAGGGCCGTATGAACCTTCACGACCGGCCCCGCGACGAGGTTCCGCGAACCTTAGCCTTCCTTGGTCTTCTCCAGCAGCCGGGCTTCGCCTATGACCATGTTCTTGTCCACCGCCTTGCACATGTCGTAGATCGTCAGGGCGGCGACGCTCACCGCCGTGAGCGCCTCCATCTCGACGCCGGTCCGGTCGCTGGCGCGGGCCGTGGCGGAGATCTCGACCACGTCCTCCGTCACCTCAAACTCCACGTCAACGTGGGTGAGGTTGAGCCCGTGGCACAGCGGTATCAGCTCCGGGGTCTTTTTGGCCGCCAGCACGGCGGCGATCCTGGCGGTGTTCAGGACGTCGCCCTTGGGGATCGCCCGCTCCCGGAGCAGCCCGACGGTCTCCGGCGACATGCGGACGCTACCGCCCGCCGTGGCGGTGCGCCGCACCACCGACTTCTCCCCCACGTCCACCATCCGGGCGGCGCCCTCCTCGTCCAGGTGCGAAAACTCCTTCATCGTGAGACCTCCAGCTCTACGTTCAACAGGCGGTGATCGCTCATCCCCTCTTCGACAGCATACCCCACCTCCCGCAACCGGCCCCGGTACAGGACGTAGTCCAGGCGGCGTCCGCTGTCGTGGGTGGCCTCCCCCGAGCCCGCCGCGTGGAGGCCCCCGGCGAGCATCAGGTCGCCCAGGAACAGGTCTTTCCGGTGGGTATTGAGGTCCCCGGCAAAGAGAACGTTATCGCGGCCTAGCAGGACCTCCAGCCGCGAGAAGGCGCGGTTCCGGAGCCCCCTTTCCAGGGGAAGATGGGTGTTTACCACCCGCAACTCCAGTCCCGCCCACCGCACCAGAGCAGCCTGCGCCACCCGGGGCTCGAAGCAGTCCCGCCAGCGGGGGCGGCTCGCCCGGTAGAGGGCGTAGCCCCGGCGGACCGACCAGGCTGCGGGGATTACGCCGCGGTGTCCGTTGAGCTGTACCGTCCGGCGCGCGAAGAGGGTGGCCTCGCGGGGAAAGACGAGAGCAAGGTACTGCAAGCCGTGGCGTGCGCGGGAGACGAAGGCCCGGTCGCCGAGACGCCGGAGCAACCACCAGGCCCGGAGCGGGCTTACCTCCTGCAGGCAGAACAGGGCTCCGTTCCCGTCCGGGAGCCGGTCGAGAACGGGGTCCCGGCCGTTCTTCTCCTGGTAGGTGTTGTAGGTGATCACCTTCAGGCGCGGCACGGGGACACCGGGCCTCTCTCCGCCGGCGGGCGGAATGCGGGGGAATCGAACCACCACGGCCCTTTGCGGGCCGCAAACCGGTTTTGAAGACCGGCCGGGCCACCAGGCCCACGCATTCCGGATGTTTCCATTCTAGTACACGGCCTAGCGGTAGCGGCGGGTGAGGACGCGGACGTCGCCCGTGCGGCTCGTAACGCCGGCGGAATCGGAATACTCCAGCCAGGCCTGGGCGTACTTGCGGCTGGTGCCGAGCCGGTCGCGGAAGCCCCCGAGCGAGATCTCCCCTTCCGCCCGGCAGACGGTCTTTACCTCCTTCAGTACGTCCTCCGCCGCCTCGCGGGCCGCGAAGAGCTTCGGTCCCAGCCCGACGGCCGCGCCACGCTCTAGCAGGAGCCGCACCGCCGGACCCGGCTCCAGGGCCGGTGGCTCCACCCCGGCCCGGCGCAGCTCGTCCAGGAGGCTCTCCGCCTCCCGCTCCAGCTCGGGCGGAACCTCGTCGGCGCCGGGCAGGCTCACGCCGGCTTCGGTAGCCCGGATCTCCCCCGAGCCCGCAAGCTCGCCCAGCAGGGCGTCGGCGAGCCGGTCGCCGAAACCGGTCGCCGTCCGGGCCTCGGCGATGGTCAGGCGCGGGCTCTCGGGACGTTTGGCGGCGCGCTGTTCGAGCACCGCCAGGAGCCGCTCGCGGGCCGCTGTCACCTCCGCCTCGGGCGCATAGAGCCCGCCGACCCGGACGACGCCGGCGACGCTCTCGAGCGCAGAGATCACCTCTCCGGGTTCGCCACCGACGGCCTGTGAGACCTCGCCGGCCTCCAGGCCCTCTCCGGACCTGCGGGAGAGGACCTGCGGGATCAGGTACGCCAGGTCCCCGCTCTCCAGGGCCTCCAGCCAGCGGGGATCCGGCTTCCTGCCGGCCGGGTACGGGTCCAGCACGGTGCCGCCCCCCACGGTAACCTGGGACGTCAGCGAGCGCAGGACGAAGCGGTCGCCCCGCAGCACGACCAGGGGCTCCGCGAGGATCAGGCGCCCCAGCGTGCTCTCTCCGCCGCGCAGCTCCTCGCGGTCCGGCAGCCGGACCCGGGCGTTGACGGCGCGGGTGCCGTGGTGCAGCCGCAGCCGGGCGCCGTGGCCGAGAGGCCGCGCGCCCTCCAGCAGCCGGATACGGACGTCGAGGCTCCGGGTCTCCGCGACGGGCCGGGAGAGCAACACCTCGCCTGCCTCCACCTGCGAAGCCTCCACGCCCGCGAGGTCCAGCGCCGTGCGGGCCCCCGCGCGGGCCACCTCCGCCGGACGGCCGTGGTTCTGGATGCCGCGGACGCGCGTCCGGAGGCCCGCGGTGGTGTAGAGCGTGTCGCCGGCCCGAACCTCCCCGGACCATAGAGTGCCGGTCACGACCACCCCGATCCCTTTTAGCACGAAGGAGCGGTCCACCGGCAACCGGACCAACCCGCTACCGTCGTGGGTAGCCCCTACCGACTCTGCCAGCGCGTCCAGGGCGGCGAGCAACTCTTCGACACCCTCGCCGGTAACGCCGCTCACCGGCAAGATAGAGGCCTCGATCCCGGCCGACCCCAGAAGCTCTGCGGCCTCCAGCTCCGCCAGCTCGACCGTCTCGGCGTCCACGGTGTCGGTCTTGGTCACAGCCACCACCCCCTGCTCCACGCCGAGCACCCGCAGCACGTCGAGGTGCTCCCGGGTCTGGGGCATCACGCCGTCGTCGGCGGCCACGACGAGCAGGAACGCGTCCACCCCGCTGGATCCGGCGACCATGTTCTTGACGAACCGCTCGTGGCCGGGCACGTCCACCAGGCTCGCCCGGCGGCCTCCCGGCAGGTTCAGTTCCGCGTAGCCCGGCACGATGGAGATGCCGCGCCGGTGCTCCTCCTCCAGCCGGTCGGTGTCCGTGCCGGTCAGGTAGCGGACGAGCGTGGTCTTGCCGTGGTCTACGTGCCCCGCCGTACCTATGGTGAGGGCGATGGGCCGCTCGTCAGGCGTCACGCACGGCCTCCGACACGGCCCGCACGACGGCCATCTCGTCGCCGGGCAGGAGCGTCCGGGCGTCGAGCAAGAGCCCGCCGTCGGAGACGCGCCCGACCACCGGCGGGTCGGACCTCCGCAGCCCCGCCGCCAGGGCGTCGGCGTCCGGGGCCTCGACCCGTACGGCATACGAGGGGATCTCGTACGCCGGCAGCGTGCCGCCGCCGCTGCGCGCCACGGAGGAGACCACCTCGATCCGGGCCGCCGGCCAGCCCTTCTTCAACTCCTCCGCCAGCTCTGCAGCCCGGTCTCTCACCTCCTCAGGCGGCGCGTGAAGCATTCTCAGCGTGGGCAACTCCCCGGGGGCAGCGCCTTCCTGGTAGGAGGCCAGGGTCGCTTCGAGGGCGGCGAGGCAGAGCTTGTCGGCCCGGAGGGCGCGCACGAGCGGGTGGCGGCGCATCGCGGAGATCCAGGCCGAAGAACCCACGATTATCCCGGCCTGTGGTCCCCCGAGCAGCTTGTCGCCGGAGAAGACGGCCAGCGCGGCCCCGGCCCGGACCGCCTCCCGCACCCGCGGCTCGTTCCCCACCGCCACGAGCGCGCCGCTGCCGACGTCCGCCACCACCGGCGGCCCGAGATCAGAGAGTTCCGCGACGCCCACAGACTCGGTAAAGCCCCGGACCTCGAAGTTCGAGTGGTGGACCCACAGTATGGCTCGGGTATTCTCGTTTATCGCGGCCTCGTAGTCGGAGCGGCGGGTGCGGTTGGTGGTGCCGACCTCCCGGAGCCGCGCCCCGGAGAGCTCCAGCACCTCCGGGATGCGGAAGCCGCCCCCGATCTCGATGAGCTGGCCGCGGGAGACGATCACCTCCGGGACAGCCCCGCAACCCTCCGGCCCAGACACCACCGCCGATAGTGCCAGCAGCGTCGCCCCCGCGCAGTTGTTGACCACCAGCGCGTCCTCGGACCCCGCAAGTTGCCGCAGGAGCGGGACCGCGTGATCGTAACGCGAGCCCCGGGCCCCGGAGCCGAGGTCGTACTCCAGGTTCGAGTAGCCCCGCGCCGCCCCCACGACGGCTTCCACGGCCCGCTCCGAGAGGACCGAGCGGCCCAGGTTGGTGTGCAGGATCACCCCGGTAGCATTCACCACGCGGCGGAGCCCCCGGTTGGAGAGCAGCGCCGCCGCCGCTGAGACTACTGACTCCTCGTCCACGGCCGGCGCGGCGCCGGCCAGCGTCTCACGCCGCAACCGGTCCAGGGCCTCCCGAACGGCGTCGGAGAAGGCCGTCCGGCCGTAACGCCCGACGGCCTTCTCCGACGCCGGGTTCCGCAGTACGGCGTCTACCGCCGGCAGCCGTCGTAACAGATCTCTTTTCCCGGTTTCCGGCATCCCCGGCCAGTATACCCCCCGAACCTCGAACCTGGCCTACAACCGAGACCGCATTCGCAGAGCGCGCTGGCGAGCCACCCTGGCAAGCCGCGCGGCAGAGCCCCTATGCTAAACTTGGGTGGTCGCAGCCCACAGACGCGCGGAGACGTACGGAGGAGTTCGTTGTTAGGTGAGGGTTCGGCCAAATTTCTCATAGGCACGGTGGTCGGAGCCGTCGGCGGCTTCGCGGTAGGATCTTTTGTCGCCACGCCCACGGCCAAATCTTTCGGCAACTCGGCGCTCGGGGGCGCAGGAGCCTCGGTCCGCTTTCTGGGACGCCAGACGGTGAAAACAGCCCGCGTGCTGGGCAACGCCCTGGAGCTCAGCTACACCCGCCTGCGGGGTCGGCAAGCCTACCTGGAGCAGGAGATCGAGGAGCTTCGGGAGCAGATCACCCGCCTGGAACAGCGGACGGACTAACCAGCCTCTTCTCCAAGAACCTGTTTACTTACCGCTGGCCCGGGGTAAGCGTGCCGCCAGGGATACACAAACCGCAAGGAGGCTTGCCGTGAGCGATGGAAGAAGCGGAGACCCCGGCCGGGGCCCAAAGGAGTCCTACTTCGGCTACAAGGTGTACGACCAGCACTACGAAGAGGTCGGCAAGGTAGACGAGATGTTTGTGGATCAAAACGATCGTCCCACGTACCTGGGCCTCAAGATAGGGCTCCTGGGCACGAAGTACACCCTGATCCCGATGGACCTAGTCCGCGTCAACGACCGCCGGGAGCTGGTAGAGGTTGCTGATTCCAAGGGAGCCATAGAAGGCGCCCCCCAGTTCGACGACGTCGACGAGCTTACGGCAGCACAGGAGACCGAGGTCCGCAGCTACTACGGGTTGCCGGCCCGCGGCCAGCGACCGGCGGCCGGCGAACGTCCTGCGGAGTCCGCTTTCGAAGAGCGCCCGAGGGTTGACCTGGGGTACGGGGAGCGCCGCGGCTCCACCGGAGAATCCATCTCGGATCCCCCCGCAGAGCGCCCCGCCAGCCCCCCGGAGTACGTCGAGAGCCGGGATTTCGCCGAGGAGCCGCGCCCGGAGCCAGCCGCCGGACGGTCTTACGAGGCTTCGGAGGCGGAACGCGCCGAAGAAGAGCGGGTAGCGGGCGAAAGCCCGGGCGCAAGCCGCGAAGACGCTCTGCGGAAAGAGGCCGCCGGGACCACCGAGAGAGAAGAAGAGTTGCGCATACAACGCGCCGAAGAAGAGCTCCGGGCCGGGACGCGCGAGCGGGAAGCCGGAGAGGTCAACGTGCGCAAGCGGGTCCGCACGGACCAGGAGCAGATAAAGGTACCCAAAAAGAGAGAAGAAGTGGTAGTCGAGCGCGTGCCGGTCGAAGGAGATGCGGAGACCGCCTCCACGGAAACCGGGGGCGGGATCTCACCGTCCGAGTCCGAAGAGGATATCCGCGTCCCCGTGGTCGAAGAGGAAGTCGTGGTCGAGAAACGGCCCGTCGTGAAAGAAGAGATCCGGCTCCGCAAGCGCGTCGTCGAGGAAGAAGCGGTCGTCGAGGAAGAGGTGCGCAAGGAAGAGGTCGAGGTAGACGAAACGGACTACCGCGACCAGCGGTAGTTCAGCGGTAAACACCGGCGGCCTGACACCCGTTTTCTTCGGCCGCTCAGTAGCGGCGGCCGAAGAAACGTTGTAGCCAGCCGGGCAGGCCAGCCTCTCCGGCCTCCATAGCCTTTTTGTAGTCCTCCAGGTCTTCCGGGTGCACCGGCGAGCCGGCTTCGCCGAGCAGCGCCCGGGCGTCCTGCAGACGGGTCTCGGGAGTACTCTCCGAGAAAGCAGCCTCGACGAGGTAGTTACCGTTCCAGCGGATACGGAAAATCCGCAACCCCACCAGCTCCCGCTGCGTAAAACGCCGGTCGAGCTCCGCCGCGCAGCCGCGGGCATCCTGCTCGGTCACGAACTCGTAACCTACGGAGTTGTGCCCTCTACCGGACATCTCAAACGAAGTCCATCCTGTTCAGCCACAGGCCGGGGTCCCGGATCTCCGCCAGGGTGGGCAGGTTCTCCGGCCTCTCCCAGACGCGGTTCAGGCCCTCCATGCCCTGACGGCGGGCCACGGCGTCGGCGAAGCGCTCGCCGAGCCGGTACTGTTCCAGCTTCATGTCCAGGCCCGTTATGCGGAATATTGCGGTCTCCAGCGGTGGCCGGTGGGCCCGGCTCGCCGCCATACGGCGGCTCAGGTAGTCGTAGTTGGGGACCAGCTCGCTGCCGACGTGATGCATGACGTAGTCGGAGTACCCCTCGATAAGGGCCATGGTCGCCTGCATCTGGTCGAAGTTACGCCGCTGCTCGCGGTTCATCATCAGCTCCACGGAGCGCCCGCCGGTGCGCAGGTTCTCCGTAAGCCGGCGCAGGGTCTCGCGGACGCCGAGCCGGTCGGTCAGGGGCTGGAGCAGGCTCTCCAGGAGCCCGCCCAGGTGGTTCCGCAACCAGGGGTATCCCTCGAACTGGAGCGCGTGGGTCATCTCGTGGAGCACGATCCAGAGCCGCAGCCCGTCTACCGGCACCCCGATGCGTCCCGCCGCCGAGACTATGTTGCCGTCCAGGAAAAAGACCTTGCCCGGTTCGTCCGCCCTACGGCGCGTGAGCAGCGGCCCGGTGTCGTACTGGCCCAGCACGCGGGCGGAGAGAAAGCCCAGCAACACCCCGACCTGCGCCGTGAGCGTCACACCGCCCAGGGCCCAGGTCACGTTGCTGGCTTCGGCGGCGGCCCGCTGGAGCACGGGCTCCATGAGCGTCCCGAAACCTTCTATGTTGAAGTCGATCCACTCTTCCCGATCCGCGACCCGCAGCTGGCGTCCCGTGGGGGGTCCTTCAGGCAGCTCGATGCCCGTGAAGTCCGAAAGCGGGTCCAGCGTCCGTTCCACAGCCCCCCGGTAATCGAAGTCCCCGGCGTCCGCGCCGCCTTCCGTGCGGGCGGCGAGCGCCACGGCGATCGTGCGGGCCGCGCCCCAGGCTATCATGGTCGGCTCCTCGGAGATTGATTCATGGAAGTGAGTATATACTCTGGTGTAACGAAGTCATTGTAAGCCGTTTATCCAGGGAGTATATTTACCCCATGTTCGGTTTCGGGCCCACGGAGATAGTGGTTATCTTCCTGCTAGTCCTGATGCTTTTCGGCCCCAGCAAGCTGCCCCAGATGGCCCGCGACTTCGGACGTTTCGTAACCGAAGCCCGGCGCGCCGTAGACGAGTTCAAGGACGAGCTCACCTCCTCCGTGGAAGAAGAGGAAGAATCCCGGCCCCGCAGCAAGAAGAAGGTCACGGCCCGGAAAAAAACGGACCGGGACCGCAGAGTTGACGACGCCGAAAAAGACGGCTTCCTCTCGAAGAAAGAGGAGGAGCACGACTTCTGAGGTCCAGGAAGCCTCGCCGAGGCCGGGCTAAGAACTCGCGGGAAGCCGCGGTTCCGGCACGGAAGGAACGTAGAGGGCGCGCCGCAGTGGGTTTTCGTGGTGGCTCCAGCCTTCCGGGCTGACGTTGCCGGTGGTCTCCAAGTACATCGCCGTCCGGGCGTCGAGGTTGTCTATGAGGTGCACCAGGAGGGCTTCAAGGGTCTTGGGCTGTTCGGGAGAACCGTACTCGATCTCCCCCTGATGCGAGAGCAGGATGTGCGAGACTTGCAGCGCCAGCTCTCTCGGAAAGTCCGGTAGCCGGGCTATGTAAGAAGCGACCAGCCGGTCTCCCAGGACCACGTGGCCCTGGAGACGGCCCTCCGTGGTGTAATTGAACCCCCCACCCCCCCACGAAAGCTCCTCGATCTTGCCCACGTCGTGGAAGACGGCCCCGAAGAACAGGAGGTCCCGGTCCACCGGGTAGATCTCGGCCAGGTGCCGGGCGATCCGCAGGCACTGGAGCGAGTGCTCCAGCAACCCCCCGATGCGGGCGTGGTGCATGGACTTTGCCGCCGGGGCCGAGCAGAAAGCGTCCCAAAACCCCTCGTCCGAGGTCATGGAAACGAACAGTTCTCTCAGGTGCCCGTTCTCCAGTTCCTCACCCGCCAGGAGCAACTCCGCCGCCAGAGCCTGGCGGTCTTTGTCTGTGACGGGCAGGTAGTCCTCTTCCACGACCTCCTCGCGCTTCAGAAGCCGGAGGCGGTTTATCTTGACCTGCAGCGTCCCCCGGTACTCGTGGGTGTTGCCCTCCACGTACACGTACGCGGGCTCCGAAAAGCCCTCCCGTAGCTCGGCCGGCAGGTTCCACATGCGGGCGTCGACGACGCCCGTCGAATCGACCAACTTCATCGAGAGGTAGGGAACGCCGCGGCTGTCGTTGCGGACGGCGGCCTCGGTTGCCAGGAAAGTTGAGCGCAGGCTCAAGCCTGGCTTGAGATCCCGCGCCCAAAACTCCTGTTTGTTCAGGGAACTGCCCTTCTAGCCCTTGACGGCGCCCGCGGTAAGCCCGGAGACGATCCGGCGCTGGAAGATCAGGACCAGTATCACCAGCGGTATCGTCACCACCACAGCGGCCGCAGCCTGGGCCCCGTAGTCTACCGTATAGATGGTCGCGAATTGCGGTATGACCACCGTTACCGGCTGGACGCTGATATCGAAGGCGAACGTGTTGGCGAAGAGGAACTCGTTCCACGCGAAGATGAACGTCAGGATCGCCGTCGTGAACACCCCCGGCGCCGATAACGGCACGATCACCTTCCAGAACGCTTGCAGGGTCGTGGCCCCGTCTACCTTGGCCGCCTCTTCCAGGTCAAACGGCAACTCCTTGAAGAACGCCACCAGCAACCACACCGTCAGCGGCAACGCGAACACCACGTCGGGGATGATCAGGGACGCGTAGGTGTTGATGATGCCAGCCTGGCTGAACTGTACAAAGAGCGGCGCGATGATCGCGACCGGCGGGAAGAAGGCGATGGCCAGGATCAACGTCAGGAACGGGCTCTTGAAGCGGAACCTGAGCCTGGCTATGGCGTAGGCCGCTATGGAACCCAGAAAGAGGCAGATGACCGTCGTGACCCCGGCGACTATGACGCTGTTGAGTATCGCCCGCTGGAACCGGGCGTCGCTGAAGATCGTTTCGTAGGAGGTGCCTGTCAGGGTGTTGGGCAGGATGGTTGGCGGCGAGGCGAAGATCTCCGCCCGGGTTATGATGCTCATCTTGAACACCCACAGCAGGGGGAACAGGGCTACCAGCAAGAAAAAGGCGATAAAGGCGTAGAAGGCCACGGACCGCCACAGGTTACCGCTTCCGGATGATGTCGCCGCTGCCACCGCTACTTACCTCCCGGTGAGGTTTGCATACCGAAGCCCTTGATGAAGATAAACGCCAGGACCAGCGCGCTCAAGAAGATGAACACCGCCGCCGCGTTCCCTAATGGGAAGTTGAGCTGGCTTATGCGCACCGCCTTGTACACATAGGTCGAGAACGACTCCAGCTGCCGGTCGCTCATGACCCAGAACAGGTCGTAGATCCGCCAGGCGTCCAGCGTCCGGAACAGGAGCGCCACCAGGATCGAGCCCTTAAGAAGCGGCATGGTGATCTTGAAGAATTGCTGTACCCGGCTCGCGCCGTCCACCCTCGCCGCCTCGTAGACGTCGCCGGGGATGGTCTGGAGCCCGGCCAGCAGCAGGAGCGCCACGAACGGCGTCGTCTTCCACACGTCGGAGACGATCGCCCCGATCAGGAGCAGCCCCTCGTCGGTGAGGATCGGCTGGGTTATGAGCCCCAGGGTGTTCGCCACGTAGTTGATAATGCCGATCTGGTCCTGGTACATGAGCCGCCACATGAGCGCCGAGACGACCAGCGGGAAGGCCCACGGCACCAGCACCGCGGCCCGCACCATACCCCGCCCCCGGAACTGCCGGTTTATCGCCAGCGCGATCGCGAGCCCCAGTACGAACTCCAGGGCTACGCTTACCACCGTAAACACTGTAGTGTTGAAGAAGGCGTCCCGGAACGACGGATCCTGGAACATCGCGACGTAGTTCTGCAAGCCCACGAAGGTCCCGAACGTCTGCTGCGGGGTCACCTGCTGGAAGCTGAGGATCATGGAGTACATGATCGGGAAGAACGCCACGATCAGGATGACGGCCAGGGTCGGCACGGTCATGTAGTAGGCGGTACGGCTTTCGGCGGTGGTAAACTCTTCTTTTATCTTGCCGAAAAATCCAGGCTCTTTTTTCTGCGATTGTTGGGCCACATTGGACTCCTTCTAGGTACGGCAAGGGGGGCATATCACCCCCCTTGCGTCCGCCGTTAGAGGCTCTCCGCCCGATCCACGATGCTCTGCATCTCGTTGCCGGCGTCGTCCGCCGCCTGCTGCGGGGGCTTCTGTCCGCGCAGGGAGGAGTTGAACTGCTCCTGCATTATGAGGGACATGTCCGAGTAGACCGGCGAGACCGGCCTCGGGCGCGAGCGCTCCAGGTTCTCGCGTCCGAGGGCTATCACCGGCACGGTGTCCTGGATCTCCTGGTCGTCGTAGAGCTCCGTCCGGGTCGGCAGGAACGAGCCTTCCAGCGCCCGGAACCTCTGGATCTCTGTCGAGGTGGCGAACTGGATGAACTCGTATGCCGCGTCCTGGACTTCCGGGTCGGAGGCGGCGTTTATGTAGAAGTTCCACCCGCCCAGGCCGCTGAAGCTTCCGCCGTCGGGACCCGTCGGTATCGGGGCGATGCCGATCTGGTCCTGGCTCACCTCGGACTCGCCCTCGTCGCCAGCCAGGGCGTACACGTAGGGCCAGTTGCGCAGGAAGACCGCGTCACCCCGCAAAAAGGCCTCGTGGCTTTCCTGCTCCTTGTACGAGGAGACCGCGTCCGGCGAAACACCGTCGTCGATCATGCTCCGCTGGGTCTCCAGGCCCGAGACGGCGGGGGGCTCGCTTATCGTGACCTCGCTGCCCTCCTCGGAGAGCGCGTCGCCACCGTGGGTCCAGATGTACTCCAGGCCGTTTACGACACCACCCTCGTACTGCGCCCCCTGGAAGACGAAGCCGAACTGGGTACCGGTCGCCTCGGCCGTCTCCAGAGCCATCTCCTTCAGCTCGTCCCAGGTCTCGGGCGGCTCGGAGAAGCCGGCTTCTTCCAGCAGGTCCTGCCGGTAGTACATCATCCCCGCGTCCGTAAACCACGGAACGCCCCAGACAGAGCCGTCGTAGGTGTTCGACTCGATCGGGCCTTCCAGGAACTCCTGGCGGTCTTCCTCGGTAAAGCGGTCGGAGAGGTCGAGAATCCAGCCGTTAGCCGCGAACTGGGCCGGCCAGATCACGTCCCCGCCGATTACGTCTATGTCCCCGCCGCCGGCCTGGAACTCTGTGCGGAGCTGGTCGAAGTACTGGCCGGTGTCGGCGGGCATCTCGCGGTAGTTCACCTGGATCTCGCCCTCGTGCTCCTCGTTGAACCGGCTGACTACCTCCTGCAGGGTCCCGGAGTCGTCGGGGCCGAAAGAGAAGATGATCTCGATGGGCCCGTCGCCGTTCTGGGCCTCGCCACCGCCACCGCCGCAAGCCGCAGCCCCGAGGAGCGTCGCGCCAGCCAGGCCTGCCCCGCTCAACTTCAGGAAATCGCGCCGGTTCATCGACCGTCCGGCGGACACACCTCCTGCTCTCAGTATCCTTCTCCTCACCTGTACTCCTTATCTAGGGCTTTCTTCCGAAAGCACCGCTCGTTCAGGATACCGGTCCACCTCCGTAGCGGCGCCGGACCGGCGCCCAATACACGCCCGTCTTTTCTGGCCGGCGCGTCCGTCACGCGCACGTGCCAAGGGTTACTGCAAGATAGCCTCCTCCGTCTCGGGATCAAACAGGTGTACCTTGCTAGAGTCGATCAGCAGCCGGACTTCCTTGCCCTCCCGGGCAACGGTCTCCGGGGAGACCCGGGCGACCAGCAACTCTCCGGCATCGTCGTCTTCGCCCCCGACCTCGGCCTCTTCTTCCGCCAGGCTCTCCATGTGGGCTTTTTCAGCCTGCGAGAGCTCGAAGTAGACGTACTTCTCGTTGCCCATGCTCTCTATCACCTGAGGCTCCACGGTGATCGGGGTGGTCCCCTCCGGGTTCTCGACGACCTCGGCGTCTTCTATGTTCTCCGGCCGGATGCCCACCACGACGTCGTTGTTGATGTACGGGTCCAGGTCGACGTTCTCGAGCTTCTCGCGGGAGAGCGGGACGCGGGCCTCGCCGAAAGCGGCGACAATGTTCCCATTGTCCTTCTCCAGGTGGCCCTTGACGAAGTTCATCGCCGGGCTGCCGATAAAGCCCGCCACAAACACGTTGTTGGGATACTCGTACATCTCCTGGGGCGGCGCGATCTGCTGCACGATGCCGTCCTTGAGCAGCACGATCCGGTCGGCCATCGTCATGGCCTCGGTCTGGTCGTGGGTGACGTAGATTGTCGTGACCCCGATGCGGTTGTGGAGCTTGGCTATCTCCGTGCGCATCTGGACCCGGAGCTTGGCGTCGAGGTTGGAGAGCGGCTCGTCCATGAGGAACGCCTTCGGGTCCCGGACTATCGCCCGTCCGAGGGCCACCCGCTGACGCTGGCCGCCCGAGAGGGCCACCGGCTTGCGGTTGAGGAAGTTCTCCAGGCCCAGGATTTTGGCCGCGTCGTTTACCCGCCGGTCTATCTCGTCCGAGTCCACCTTGCGCAGCTTGAGGGCGAAGGCCATGTTCTCCCGGACGTTCATGTGCGGGTAGAGGGCGTAGTTCTGGAAGACCATCGCTATGTCCCGCTCCCGGGGCGGCACGTCGTTGACCACCTCGTCCCCGATAAAGAGCTTGCCGTCCGTGATGTCCTCCAGGCCGGCCACCATGCGTAGGGCGGTGGACTTGCCGCATCCCGAAGGGCCGACAAAGACGACGAACTCCCCGTCCGGGATGTCCAGGTTCATGTCCTGGATCGCGACCACGTCCTCGCCGTAGACTTTCTTTACGTCCTCAAACGTTATCTCCGCCACCTCGAAGACCTCCTTTTGTATAGACGACCGGCTATCGCGCCGACCCCTTTACTTATCTCATTTTCTAGTCCGCTCACCCCAGCAGTTTGGCGAACATTCTACCCTAACGGGAATTCGCTGCATACAGCGGATAGCGGTCTTTGACCTCCCGGACCCGTCGAAATGCTTCTTCTACCCGCCCGCGCGGTATCTCCCCGGCCTCGACGGCCCCGATCACGGCCTCGTATGCTTCTACCTGGTCCTCGTACGGGCCGACGACGATGAGCAGGTCGGCCCCGGCTTTTACGGCCTCGACCGCCACCCTCCCGGGCGGCTCCTCCCCCGAAGCGCCCACCATGCCAAGGTCGTCCGTGACGACGACGCCCTCGAAGCCCAGCTCCCGCCGCAACAGGCTTACGGCGTCAGGCGAGAGGCTGGCGGGACGCTCCGGGTCTATGGCCGGGTAGAGCAGGTGCCCGACCATGACCATCGGCACGCCCGCCGCCACCGCCGCCCGGAACGGCGGCAGGTCGTAGTTCAGGACCGTCTCCCGGGCGTGCTCCACCACGGGCAGGTCCACGTGCGAGTCGGCGGCCGCAACCCCGTGGTTGGGGAAGTGCTTCGCCGCGGAGACGACCCCCGCCGACTCGAAGCCCTCCACGGCCGCCGCGCCCATCACCGCCACCAGGCCCGGATCCTCGCCGTAGGACCGGCTCCCGATGGCGGCCCCGTAGCCGGTGTCCACCACCGGGGCCAGGTCCGTGTTGACGCCCGCGCGGCGCAACTCCCGGCCGGTTTGCACGGCAATCTGGCGGGCCACAGCGGGGTCTCCGCCAGCCCCGACCTCCGCGGCGGCGGGCTGCGGCGTCACCCACGGGGCGGAGGATACCTCGCCACCCTCCTCGTCCACGGCGACGAGGAGCGGTGTGGAAGGTTCGTTGTCCAGCGCCAGCTCCTGCAGGGAGCGGACGAGCGCGGCCGTCTGCCCTTCACTCTCCATGTTGTGGCCGAGCAACAGCACGCCGCCGATGTTCCGGTCCCGGACCAGCGCCTCGATCTGCGGGTCTGGTTGCGTGCCGGGCAACCCCACCAGGAACATCTGGCCGACCATCTCTTCCAGGCTCATAGAGCTTTCTTCCACCGTCCGCCCTCCCGGCTCGGGGGCTTGCTGTCCTCCGGCCCGCGTAACGGCGGTCGTCCCCGGGGTCTCACCTCTCTCCGGGCCGTCCGTACCGGACCCCCGAGGCTCCGTTCCGGAGCACGCGGCGAGCAGGAGTCCCGCGCAGATCAGCAGGAGGGCGGCCCGGCACATCACGGCCGCGCGTCCCCGCTCCCGGCTGACTTTCCGCTTCTCAGAGGCTCCTCTCCATCAACGGTGCAGTTTACCGCTGAGACGGACCCGGGGCTCGGGTATCCTGAGGGCAGTGATCGAGCTGCGCTACGATTCCGGCACCCTCATCGCCAGCGGGGAAGCCCCCCCGCCCGAGCCTTTTGTGTGGGACGGGCGCACCCGGCAGTGGCGCGCCCCGGCGAACGCCTACCGCAACACGATGCTCGGGTTGCGGGGCTCCGGGACGCCGCACGAGGACCGGGCCGCCCGCTTCGAGAAGCTCTCCCTGGAATCAAGGGTCTCCCTGGAGCCCCGGCCTTACCAGAGGGCGGCGCTCGCCGCCTGGCGCCGGAAGGACCTGCGCGGGGTGGTGGTGCTCCCGACGGGGGCGGGCAAGACCGCTGTGGCGGTGCGGGCCGTCGAGCGGGTCGGGCGCAGCGCGCTCGTCGTGGTCCCGACGCTCGCCCTGCTCAAGCAGTGGTACTCGGTCCTCACGGATGCCTTCGGCGGCTCGGTGGAGGTCGGCCTGCTCGGCGGCGGCTACCACGAGGTCACGCCGCTCACCGTGACCACCTACGACTCGGCCTACATCCACGCCGAGCGCTATGGCGACCGGTTCGCGCTCGCCGTCTACGACGAGGTCCACCACCTGCCCGCCGAGAAGTACGCCATGATCCCCAAGATGCTCCTCGCCCCGTACTCGCTGGGCCTCACCGCCACCCCCGAGCGGCCCGACGGGGGCCACGCGCTGCTGCCGGAGCTGGTGGGCCGTATCTGCTACCGGCTCTCGCCCGAGGACCTGGCCGGCACCTACCTGGCCCCCTACGAGCTGATCCGCATCCCGATAGAACTGACGGCCCACGAGCGCTACGAGTACGCCCAGGCCGACGCCATCTACCGGGACTTCCTGCGCAAGCACAACCTCTCTATGCGATCTCCGGAGGACTGGCAGCGCTTTATTCTGGTCGCCGCCACGAGCCACTCCGGGGGCCGGGAGGCGCTGCTGGCGGCCCGGCGGCGGCGCGAGATACAGTCCGGGGCGCTGCGCAAGGGCGTGACCCTGGAGTCCCTGCTCAGACGCCACTGGAACGACCGGTGCATAGTCTTCACCAAGAGCGTCGAGGAAGTGTACGCGATCTCCGCGAGGTTCCTGATCCCCGGCATCACCTACGAGACCCCGGCGCGGGAGCGCAAGGAGATCCTGGACCGCTTCCGGGAGGGCCGCTACCGCACGATAGTAGCCTCCGACGTGCTGAACGAGGGCGTGGACGTCCCGGACGCGAACGTGGCGATCATCCTCGCCGGCAGCGCCTCCCACCGGGAGTACGTCCAGCGCCTGGGCCGCATCCTCCGCCCGAAAGACGGCAAGCAAGCCGTCCTCTACGAGCTCGTAACCTCCCAGACGAACGAGGAGTTCGCCTCCCGGCGGCGCCGGGAGGCGGCAGTGTAGGATGCTCCGGGGCGAGCACGTCATGGCCCGCGTCCTCCGGGGGCGGCTGGTGCCCCATCGGCTACCCACGAGCGACCGGCGGGCCCTGGACGTCGCGGCGGAGCTGAGCGGCCTCTACGCCGCCCACCGGGACCGGCCCCGCGCGGAGCTGGAGGAGAGGCTCGCCGCCGCCGAGGAGGAGCTGGGGCCCCGGCTCGACCCCCGGCGGGGCTTCCGCATCGTGCGCGCCTTAGGCAAGCTCCTCGAAGAGCGCAGCGGGTGGGCCGCGCCCACGCCGGCGGACCCCTACACGGTCCGCACCCGCGTCTTCGAGCTGGCCGCCGCGATGCCGGAGCTGCCATCGGAAGAAGTTGGGCTCCTCGAAGCCCCAACGAGAGATGAAGTCCTCTCCCGGGTGGCGCGGGAGACCGGGCTCGAAGACCCGGCCTCCGTGATGTACGCCGACCGGCAGGGGGCGCAGTTGCTCGGCGCCTTCGAGGAGCCAGCGCCGGAGGAGCTGCTGGGGAGGTACAACGTCGCCCAGGTCCAGGGCGTGCTCTACGGCGCCCGGGAGCTTACCGTGGACCTCGGACGGGAGGCCGACGCCCGGCTGGTCTTCCACTACGTAAAGCTGATGGACCTGATCTACCGCCTGGAGACGACCGGCCGCGGCTACAGGATCCACCTCGACGGGCCGCTCTCCATCTTCGGCGGCACCCGCAAGTACGGGCTCCGGCTGGCCAAGTTCCTCCCCGGGCTGCTGCTCACCGCGCCATGGCGGCTCTCGGCGGCCGTGGAGTGGCGGGGCCGCGATACCACCCTGGAGCTGGACTCGGAGTCCTCGGACCTCGCGAGCCACTACCGGGGGCCGCGGGAGGAAGGCCGGGAGGTAAACGAAGCCTTCGTCCGGGCCTGGGAGCGGGCCCGGGACACGGGGAGCTGGGAGATGGAGCCCGGCCCCGGCGTCTTGCCCCTCCCCGAGCTGAAGACCGCCCTCGTCCCGGACTTCAGCCTCCGGCACGCCGGCACGGGCGAGGTGGCTCACCTGGAGGTGCTGGGCTTCTGGTCCGAGCGGCACCTCGTAGACCGGGTCGCGCTGCTGCGGGAGGCGCGCAGGCGCGGGCACCGGTTCCTGATCGCCGCCTCCGAGAAGCTCGGGGCCGCCCCCGAGGTCCTCGCGGAGGCGGCGGGCGGCGAGGTGGTGCCGTTCAAGAACCGCCTGGAAGTAAAGGCCGTGCTCCGGGCGCTCGGGGAGGACGCCGCTCCCGACGTATAATGACGATATGAGCCAGGAGACCAAATCGCTCTTGATCCTGATCCTGGGCTGTACGGCCGCGGCCGCGCTCTTCGGCTTCGGCGCGAACGTGCTCTCTTTCCGGAGCGCCTACGAGGAGAGCGGCCGGGAGGTGCTCATCCTGCTGGCCCGCATCACCGTCTACGTGGTGCTCGCCATCATACTCGTGTTCAAGGGCGGCTGGCGGGGCCTGGCCGGCGCCCTCTTTATGGTCTCCGTGGCCACGACGGCCGAGTGGTGGCTGCTGCCGGCCGCGTACTCCTGGGCGGCGCTGAGCGACCCGTCCGGCTACCGGGAGACCCTGGGCACGGTTGCGAGGCCCCCCTACGTGATGTGGGCGCTCTTCGACGTGCTCGCGGTCGGCATCGCCGCCGCCGCGACCCAGGGGCTGAGGGTCATCCTCATGAACTTCGGGCCCGAAGCCCAGCACCACTACCGGGAGGATTGATCCTCGGGCCCCACGACCTCGAAGTCCTCGTCCTCGTCGAAGTCCAGCAGGAACACCTCGCCCCGGGCGTTGAAGTCGTAGCGCGAACGCGGCAGCACGCCCTCCAGCGAGTCCTCGATCTCCACGCCGGTCACGAGCCGGCCCCGCCCCTCGCAGCGCCTGCACGGCATCGGCCGCCAGGCGGCGCCGTCGTCACCGCGACCCTCGCAGTTGGGGCACTCGCGAAAGCTCGTATAGCGGATGGCAAGGGTTCGGCGGGGCATCGGCGCTCGGCCGGATTGTAGCCGAACGCCGGTGCCAACGTCAGCCCCGGCTTTTACCCGGGGATCGGGCCGCGCTCCTCTTTCACCGTGCCGGTGGGCTGTTCGGAGGGTCCCCCGGCCTCCTGGGTCAGCACGCCCTCGGCCTGCCCGGAGGGTTCCTCAACCCCGAAGTTAAAGACGAGCCGGGCGTCCACCTTGCCCTCCTCGACCTCCTCGAAGGCGTCGTTCACCGCGTCGAGCTGGCGCTCCTGGTGTATCACCCGGGTCCGGCCCGCCGCGTGCAGCTCGAAGACCTCCTGGAGGTCCAGGCGGGTGCCGACGATCGAGCCGACCACGTTGATCCCGTTCAGCACCGTCTCGAAGATGGGGAGTTGTACGTAGTTGTCTGCCGGGAGCGCCACGAAGACGATGGTGCCGCCGCGCTTGAGGGCGTTGAAGCCCTGCTCGAAGGCCCGCGGAGAGACGGCGGTGGCGATCACCGCGTCGGCCCCGCCGAGCTTCTTGATCTCCTCGACCGGGTCCTGCTCCCGGGCGTTGACGGTGTACTCGGCCCCGAGCTGCCGGGCGAGGTCCAGCTTCTCGTCGAAGATGTCCACCGCGACCACCGCCGCGCCCGCCACCCGGGCGTACTGCATCGCCAGGTGCCCGAGCCCGCCGATGCCGAAGACGGCGACCAGGTCCGAGGGCCGGGTCCCCGACACCTTGACGGCCTTGTAGGTCGTGACGCCCGCGCAGGTCAGCGGGGCGGCCTCCAGAGGGCTCACACCCTCCGGCACCCGGCCGACGAACTTGGCGAAGCCCTTGGCGTACTCGGCGTAGGAGCCGTCAACGGCGTAGCCCGTGTTGAGCTGCTTCTCGCACAGCGTCTCCCAGCCCGAGGCGCAGTACTCGCAGGCCCCGCAGGCGTAGCCCAGCCAGGGGACCGCCACCCGCTCGCCCTCTTCAACCTCCGTTACCCCGGAGCCGACGCTCTCCACGATCCCCACGCCCTCGTGGCCCGGGATCAGGGGCAGCTTCGGCTTTACCGGCCAGTCGCCGTGGGCGGCGTGGATGTCCGTGTGGCAGAGCCCGGAGGCCTCGATCTTCACCACCACCTCGCCCGGTCCCGGCTCGGGCTTGGGCACGTCCTCGACGCGCAACGGCTCCGTGAAGTCGTGAACTACGGCGGCTTTCATCCGGCTCTCCTCTCGCCGACACCATTATGGAGCCGCCAATTTACATGACCGGCCGGTAGTCGGTCATGATCAAAATTGACTATTTTCGGGGCTGGTCTACCGTCCGGGCCTACCGCCAGCTCTGCTGGTAGGAGATCTGCTCCTCGGTCAGCTCCTCAGGCTCGACGCCCAGAGTGGCGAGCTTGGTGCGGGCGACGAGGTCGTCTATCTCCTCCGGGATGGTCTGCAATCCGGCCGGCATGCTCGCCGCGTTCCGGACGAGGTGGTGGGCGGCCAGCGCCTGGACGGCGAAGGTGAGGTCCATGATCTCCACCGGGTGGCCGTCAGCCGCCGCTATGTTCACCAGCCGCCCGCGCGCCAGCACGTGGAAACGCCGCCCGTCCTCCAGCTCGTACTCGGTGACGTTGCGCCGCGCCTCGCGCTCCGCCACGGCCATTTCCCGCAGCGCGGCGAGGTCGAACTCGTGGTCGTAGTGGCCCGCGTTCGCCAGCAAGACGCCGTCCTTCATTCTTTCGAGGTGCTCCCGGCGCAAGACGTGGATGTTGCCCGTCCCGGTGAGGAACACGTCCCCCACCCCGGCGGCGTCCAGCGAGTTCATCACCTCGTAACCTTCTGCATAAGCCTCCAGCAGCTTGACCGGGTCGGGCTCGCAGACGATCACGCGCGCCCCCATTCCGGCGGCGTACTTGGCGAGCCCGCGGCTCACCCAGCCGAAGCCCATCACCACCACGGCCTTGCCGCTGATAAACAGGTTGGTGTTGGAGAGCAGGGCCACGATCGAGGAGTGCCCCGTGCCGTAGCGGTTGTCGAAGAGGTGCTTCATCCGGGCGTCGTTGGCGGCCAGCACCGGGAACGGCAGGACCTCCTCGGCGTCCATCGCCTTGAGCTTGAGGATGCCGGTGGTCGTCTCCTCCGACGCCCCGATAACGCCGTCGAGCAGGTCCGGGCGGTGGACGATCATGCGTCCTACCAGCTCGGCCCCGTCGTCGATGATGACCTCCGGCGCGGTCTCGATGGTCTGCATCAAATACCCTTCGAAGTCTTCGTCCGAGGGGTCGTGGGTGGCGTAGACCCGCACGCCGCGCTCGGCCAGGGCGGCGCACACGTCGTCCTGGGTGGAGAGAGGGTTGCTGCCTGAGACGGTGACGTCGGCCCCCGCCTCGGCGAGCAGGATAGCCAGGTAGGCCGTCTTGGCCTCCAGGTGGATGGTCATGGCGACCTTCCGGCCCCGCAACGAGCCGTCGGCGAGCTGGTTCCGGAATATGGTGTTCAGCACCGGCGAGTGCTGGGCCGCCCAGTCTATCTTGCGGTGCCCCTCGGGCGCGAGGGTAGGGTCCTTGACGATCGAATCTCGGGTCACTGCTCTCCGGCCTCCTATGATTGTCACTGGCACGCGTACCGTAGTTTACATGCGTCGGGCGCAGGCTTCCGCCGGTCAGAAGCATGTGAACTACATGGATAGCATGTGTATAATTCGGGCGTTGTGAGGATAGGAGTCAAACACCGGGATCGCAGCGCGCTGGCGAGCTACCTGGCTATCCAGGTGGTGTGGGGATTGCTGGTCCTGTTGACGCCGGTGGCGATGAGCCTGTACCCGTCGAGGGTATGGGCGCTCCCCTTCGGCTGCGTAACGGTCGCCGGGGGGCTGCACCTGACGTACTTCCGGTACGAGTATAACGCCCTGGTCGAGCGCGTCGTGACCACGGTCCCCGCTTTCCGGCATTTCGTCCCCTCGCGGCCGAACCCGGAGCTCTACCTACCCCTGGGCGTCGCCTACACGCTCTTCGGCATCGCTTCGGTAACCCTGGCGGTTTTCCCCACCAGCCTCCTGGACCCTGCGATCCTGGAGCCGGTAACGCTCTTGCAGCACCTGTTCTAGCAGTTCCGGACGGTTGGTCATTATGACGTCTACCCCAAGGTCCAGCAGGCGTCGCATGTCCCCGGGGTCGTCTATGGTCCAGACGTCCACCCGCACGCCCCGCTCGTGGGCCGCGGCTACGAACCGGGGCGTAACGATACGGATTCCCCGATGTGCCACCGGGACCTGCAGGGCGTCGTAGGCGGGTCTCAGCAGCCACTGCAACCGCAGCCGGCTCAGGAGGTAGAAAGCCCCGATCTCCAGCTTGGAAGCCGAGGTCGAGACGCGCCCGCCGGACAGCCGACGGAACCGGCGGATAACGCCGTGGTTCTGGGAGGCCACGAGCGAGCGCCCCTCAGCCCCACAACGCTCTATAACCCGCAGGACGGCCGCTTCGGCCCCCGACAAAGCCTCCTTTATGTCTATGTTCACCGCGGAGTCCGGGAACCTCCGGAACACCTCATCCAGGGTTGGGACCCGGTGTTCCAGGCCCCGATAAGGGTAGCTGAGCCCCATGTCCGGCGTAAAGCGGTACCCGGCGTCGAGGGCGCGGACCTCGGCCAGGTCCATCTCCCTCACGGCGCCCGTGCCGTTGGTGGTACGATCCACGGTCTCGTCGTGCACCACGACGACGCTGCCGTCGCGCGTCACATGAACGTCGAGCTCCAGCCCGCAGGTGCTGGAGCCCGCAGCCCGGAACGCCTCCAAGGTGTTCTCCGGCCACCGGGCCGAGGCGCCCCGGTGGGCCAGGTTCACCGGCCAGTCCTTGCTACACGCCCGTTTGTTCCCCCGGCGCACCAGGACGGCGACGAAAAGCGCCGCGACGCAGGCTGCCGCCAGCAATGTCCTCCTCGGCCTCACGGCTAGAAGTTAACACAACAGCCCCGGCCTCTCCCGCGGCCCCGTGATCCCAGGTCGCCCGGGTCGTTGACCCTTTCAGGGCCGTGCCATATACTCCGAGAGCCGTCGTCGGAGTGGCGGAATTGGTAGACGCGCTAGGTTGAGGGCCTAGTCCCCGATAAGGGGGTGGGGGTTCGAGTCCCCCCTCCGACACCAGCTGTAACAAAATATACTCTGGTTTTTACGTCCCAGTGTATAATGAGTTTTGGAGTCGCCTGTTCTCCCCATCCTCCCCGGGCGGCTCCTTTTTCGTTGGGTGTTTATCTTTCGAGAGGCCCCACCGGAGCCCGACGCTCGGCCGGCCGACGCGAATCGGCTACGAGAGATGCGATAGCCCGTTGCGGCAACCGGGCTTCAAGAGAGCAACTCCAGAAGCCACAGGGCCCAGATTCCGAAGCCCACCACCAGCAGACCGGTCATGACCCGCTCCCGCATGCGCCCGCGCAGGAGCAGCACCAGAAAGAAGATAACGCCGACCTCCGCCGCCATGGCCAGCAGTTCGGCCCAGGCACCGGCTCCGGCATATCCGGTGCCCGGACCCAGCAGGGAAACCTCCCGGGCGCGGGTCGCTACGTACAGCACGACCACCAGCAGGTTGGCCCCGATACCGGCGAGAAAGAGCGGCTGGGACGGCCAGCGCAGCAGAACCACCCCGTAGAGGCCCTGGCCCGCCGAGACCAGGAGGTACAAGGCGGCGTAGGACCACCACAGGACGGTATCGTAGCCCCAGGCATCCACGAAGAACGCCGGCACAACCCAGAGGTTAGCCAGCGCGGCTACCACGGAGAGCGCGGAGGCGTCGCACAAGAGCACCGCGAAGCCGCTGGCGGCCGTGTCGCGGCGAGAGCCCACTCCTCCAGCACCGTACACCCTTCGGCCTCCGGGCAGCGTGTTTTTCCCGCCGAGTTCCACGGTCCGCGCCTCCGCCCTACGTCTTCTTGACCTTGAACTGGAGCATCATGTCGTGGTCCTCGTGCTCCAGGTTGTGGCAGTGAAACGGGTAGCTCCGCACGTATTTCGTGCGGCCCTTTCTGGGTCCGAGCGGCACCTTCGGCCACTTTATGAGCAGCTTCGCCTCCTCGTTGGCCCCCAGAAAGACGGTGTCCTTCCAACTCCGCTCCCAGGGACGCGGCGCCCGGCCGTTGCGCTCGATGATACGGAAGTCTACAAGGTGGAGGTGTACCGGATGGACCCATCCCCCGCCGTTGTTCTTAACGTGCCAGACCTCCGTTTCGCCCTCGGGGCAGAGCTCGTCGACGCGGTTCTCGTTCCACGTCTTGCCGTTTATGGTCCACTTCCCCCCGTTGCGCTTGAAGACGAACGGCCGAGTGTGGGCGCTGTCCTCCAGCCTGGCGGGAAGATGCGTCTGATCCAGGTTGTGGCGGGCGGGCCGGAGGACGGCCGGGATACGGCTGTCGTCTTTCTCCTTGCGGACGACCTCGAAGGCCATGACGTTGGCGGTGGACCCGTCGCTGTGGAGGTTTTCCGGCTTCGATGCGGTCCCTTTATCGTTCATGAGGTTCTTGAGGAGGACCCGGTCGCCGACCTTATGGCCGGAGAAGTCGATAACCACCTCGTAGCGCTCCGCCATGCTGATCGGGAGGCGGGTGACCCGCAGGGGCCGGGTAAACATGCCGCCCTCCGAAGCTATAACGGTGAAAGGCTCGCCCGAGTCCAGCGCGAGCTCGTAGGGCCGGGCGTTGGAGCCGTTGAGGATTCGGAAGCGGTACTTGCGGTTCGCCACCGCCAGCTTCGGCCACGGCTTGCCGTTCACCAGGATCACGTCCCCGAACATACCGTTGGAGCTGCTGTCATCCGTCTCGGTGTATGAGAGGGAGCCGTCGGAGTTAAAGGCGCGATCCTGGATCACGAGCGGTATATCGTACTTGCCGTAGCCTTTCGGGAGCGGGAGGAGCTTCTCGAAGCCGTCTTCTACGAGGTAGAAACCGGCCAGCCCGTTATAGACGTGCTGCGCCGTTGTGTGTTCGGCATGGTCATGGTACCACATCGTCCGCGCCACCTGCTGGTTGCCGAACCAGTAGTCCAGGTACCGGCCCGGAGGAATGAGCTTCGACGGGTGGCCGTCGGAGTCACCGTCCACGTAGGCACCGTGGGTGTGAACCGTCGTGTACTCGGGCAGCCGGTTGATGTAGCGGACCTTCATCTTACGACCGCTGTTTACCCGGAAGGTCGGACCGGGGAACTGCCCGTTGTAGCCCCAGATCTGGGTCTGGAGACCCGGGATGATCTCCACGTTGGCCTTTTGCATGGTGACCCGGTAGTAATCCATTTTGGGGGCGCGCCTGACGGGCCTGTGGACCGTCGGCACGGGAAGCTTCGCCTCGAAGAGGTCCGGGAAGTCCCTGAGCCGCGACACCGTCTGGGTCCGCGCCGCCCGCTCCAGGGGCAGAAGCAGCCCCGCGCTCCCCAATACCCCCAGCTTCAGCATGTCCTTACGGCTGATCTCATTCCGGAGAACGGCTTTCACGGGAACTCACCTCTCTAAACCAGCGTTCTATAGCTATAGAATGCCGTTTCGGGGAGCTTTTGCCATCGCGTGAATGAATGATTTTTTTCTAGCCCGCACGGGGTATTTTTCTCATAGCCCAATCAGACCAGTACGTTTGCACTACCCCAAATCAGCTACGCGGGCGGCGCATGAACAGTCTTTAAAATCACTCATTTGCGGGATGCGCCGGGCCCGGGATTGGAGAACACTTTTGAAAGGAGCCGCACAAGAGCCGGACGCAGGAAGGAGAGACAGATGTCAGATGCCTCGCCAGGTCTCGTAGAGGATGGGCGTTTCGGCCGATAGCCTCCCGGACACGTCCGCCGCGGGCGTCGTCTGTACGGTTTTCGAGCCGTACGTAACACACGAGCCCCCGGAGGCATAAAGGAGAAGACGTGGGCTCTCCCGAAAGCCCCGTAGAACCCACCGCAGGACCGGGCTTGCCGCGGAAGAAGCGTTGGATGGTGCGCTATGGAGCCGCCACGGCGGCCGTGGCCGCGACAGCCCTCGTCAAGGTGCTCCTCGACCCATTTGTGCAGGAAGGAACCTCTTTCCTCCTGCTCTCCGCCGCCGTGCTGGTCGCTGCGGCTTTCGGCGGGCTGGGGCCGGGCATATTCGCGACCCTGCTGGCCACCACGGTCGGAGACTACTTCTTCGTCTCCCCGGTGGGCACGTTCTCTCCACCAGACACGGAGCACGGTGCGCAGACGGGGCTCTTTCTCGCGCAGGGGTTGGCGATAAGCTTTATAGGGGCCGGTTTGGTCTCCGCCAGACACCGGGCCGAGGTGAGCGCGCGCCGGTCCCGCCAAGACCGCGACAATCTGCAGCTTCTCTCGGAGGTCAGCGCGAAGCTGTCCTCCTCGCTCGACTACCGGGCGACGCTGCCAGACGTCGCCCGCCTCATGGTGGCCCGGATCGCCGACCGGTGCACTATAGATGTGCTGTCTGAGAAAGGCTCGACGGAGCGCCTGGCGGACCACCGGGCCCCGGAGAGCGTCGCTGTGGGCTATGGGTCACACGAAGGCCGTCTGCCCGATCCGTCACGGGTTATCCGCGGCGGAGAGTCGGAGTTGTACCAGGAGACCAGCGCCGACCGCCGGAAGGCGCCACACGACGCGGGCCTCGCCTCCGCGATAATCGTGCCCATAAGCGCGCGGGGCCGGACGCTGGGGTCCATGACCCTGGCATCCACCGGTCCGGGGCGGCGGTACACGCGGGCGGATCTCTGGCTAGCGGAGCAGGTCGCCGGACGCGTGGCCCTGGCCGTGGACAACGCCCGGCTCTACGAAGCGGCCCGCAAGGAAATAGCCGACCGTGAGAAAGCGGATCAGCAACTGCGCCGGTCGGTCAAAGACCTCGCCGACCTCAAGTTCGCCCTGGACGAGTCGGCTATCGTCGCCTTCACCGACCAGCGGGGCAGGATCACCTACGTCAACGACAAGTTCTGCGAGATCTCCAGGTACTCGCGAGAGGAGCTCATCGGACAGGACCACCGTATCATCAACTCCGGCCATCACCCAAAGGAGTTCATAAAGGACCTGTGGCGTACCATAGCCCGGGGCAGGGTTTGGCATGGGGAGATACGTAACCGGGCCAGGGACGGCTCGATCTACTGGGTGGACACCACGATCGTGCCGTTTCTGGACGAGCGGGGGAAACCCTACCGGTACGTGGCCATCCGGCACGACATCACAGCCCGCAAGGAGGCCGAGGAGGCATTGCGGGACAGCGAGGAGCGTTACCGGGCGGTTATAGAACAGACCACGGAGGGCATATACCTCATCGATGTCAGCGAGCGGCGCATCGTGGAGACGAACCCGGCCTTGCAGCAGATGCTCGGTTACACCGCCGAGGAACTGCGCGGCATGAGCCTCTACGACATCATTGCTCACCCGGTAGAGGACGTCGAATACAACCTGCGCCGGACCCTCGAAGAGAGAAAACGCTTTGTCGGGGAGCGCCGGTACCGGCGCAAGGACGGCTCCCCGGTATACGTGGAGGTGGGAGCCAGTACGATCTCCCACGACGACACGCCGATGGTGTGCGTCGCGCTACACGACGTCACCGAGCGCAAGCGGGCCGAGGAAGTGCTGCGCGCGGTGCGGGAGGACGAGCGGCTCCGCATGGCGCGCGAGCTTCACGACGTGGTATTGCAAGACCTGGCTTACGCCCTCCAGGAGGTTCAGATATTCCAGGCGGTCTCGGAGGACCGATCCGATGCGGATTTCCGGTTGGAGGCGGCGTCCGAAGCCCTTCGGCGAGCGAGACACGGACTGCGCAGCGCCGTCTACGACCTCCGGCTGAAAGCCGAGCACGACCAGCCGTTCCCGCGGTTGCTGGAGTCGCTGGTCGCAGCCCACCGCAGGATGCACCCGGAATGTGACCTTTCTTTGCACGTCCACGAGAAGTTTCCCAACACTCCCTTCGGCAGCAGCGGCATGCACCTCCTGCGTATCTTGCAGGAATCGTTGACCAACGCCCGGCGGCACGCGGAAGCCCGGCACGTCCGGGTGTGCTTGAAGATCGAGGGCGAGGAGGTGGTCGCAGAGGTCTCCGACGACGGTCGCGGGTTCCCGCCGGACACCCCGGCGGGCATAGGACTCGTCGGCATGAGGGAGCGGGCAGCCGCCCTCAAGGGAAACCTCGCGATAAACAGCGCTCCCGAAAGAGGAACCACGGTAAAGTTCCGGGCTCGAATAGCCGAAGTACTACATGGCGCCTCCGAACTCTATCCGAAGGGCGGAAAATCCGGTAAAAGACCGGAAGGCGAAGGACCAGGAAAAGCAGAAAAAGTCGAGCCTACCGAAGCCAGAGGGTAGAACAGACGAAGATGAGCCAGGAAAACCCCGAGCCAATAAGCATCGTGCTGGTAGAAGATCACGTCTCCTTCCGTCAGGCTCTGGCGTACGTCTTCGATAGCAAGCCGGGATTCGTGGTGAGCGGGCAGGCTGCGACACTGTCCGAGGCGAGAGGGATGCTCGACGAGGGCGACGCAGCCATAATTGATCTCACGCTACCGGATGGCAGCGGCAAAGACCTTATTCGGGAGTTGCGGGTTAAAAATCCCGAGATGACCATACTGGTCCTGAGCGCCACCCTGGAGCAGCAGAACCTGTGCGAGGTAATAGAAGCCGGGGCTTCGGGAGTACTCGACAAACTGTCCGGTGTGCGCGAGATCTGCGAGGCCATACCCCGGCTGCGGGCCGGGGAAGTAGTACTCTCCTACGACGAGGTAGAAGAGGTACTGAAGGCCGCAAGCCAGCGAGCCGCCGACCGCAGCCCGCACCCGGACCCACTAACCCGGGGCGACAAAGACATGCTGCGGGCGCTGGCCGACGGCCTCGACGACGCGAACATAGCCGCCAGGTTCCGCGTTCCGGTAGAGAAAGCGCGCTCGCAACTGGCGGCAATACTCACGAAGCTGGGCGCACGTAGCAGGCTCCACGCCCTTCTGATAGCCGCGCGGAGGGGTTTGGTCTCTTTTACCAACCCTCCCGGCAGGCTGCCGCAGCCCGACACGAACGGCGAAAATACCCTATTTGAGTGATGGTGGCGGCCCCCGCAGCCTGCATAATGCGGTCCATGAGCGACTTCAGGTTACTGCTGGCGAACGAGCCCCGCGCTTACCGCGAAACGCTCGCCGCGGTCTGCCGGATCCTGCGGCCCGCCGCCGAAGTCTGTACGGTCTGCTCGGAAGAACTCTGCCAGACCGTACAGAGCTTTCAAGCTCACCTGGTGGTATGCAGCCGGGTGACCACGGCGGTCGAAGAGACAGCCCTGGCCTGGATCGAGCTCTACCCGGATCACGGCGTCCGGTCGCACGTCAACGTCGGCGGCCAGCACTCGACAATCGAAGACATCGAGTTGGAGGACATACTCTACATCATCGACGCTACGGAGCGCGTCACCAGGCTCGGGGAGGTCAGGTAGAGAGGAGCCTCTATCCGGACGTGTCAACCGGATGGTGGATGCCGACTATCTTCTTGGCTTCCAGGACGAACCCGACGCCCGTGCCCGGCTCGTTCAGCCTGCCGGCCTCCACGATCGCCTCCAGTATCTCGTCCGTCTTGCTCGGGGGGACGAGCGTGAAGATAACCTCCTTCTCGGGTTCAATGGAGATCCCAAATAATTTTTTGTGTTCGTGTATGCCCGTTCCGCGCCCGTGGAGTATGGTACCGCCCTGCGCCCCGGCTCTTTTGGAGGCGGTGACGATCTTGTCGGACTGGCCTTTCGGGATGATCGTTACTATAAGGTCGAGGTTACTCGGGGCTTCCAACGGGCGTTTCCTCCTTTTCGGCGGTTGTATCACCTTTGGGTTCGAGAAGCTTGTAGAGGGCTCCCAGGATCAGGACGGCCAGGATCGGGGCCAGGGCGACCAGCGCAACCAGGCCGAAACCTTCGAGCACCGGGTCCCGGCCTTCGATACCGGTCGCCGCGCCTACGGCGAGGGCCAGTATAAACGTCACGGTCATCGGTCCCGTGGCTACCCCGCCCGAATCAAAGGCTATCGAGACGAAGGACCTGGACGAAAACGGGACCAGGACAAAAGCAAGGACGTAGCCCGGGATCAGGATCCACGCCAGCGGTATCCCGTAGAGTATCCGGGCCATCGCCACGGCGACCGCTATCCCCACGCCGATAGAGAGCGTTATCAGGAGGGGCGTGCCTTTTATGGAGCCGGTCGACACCTTTTCGACCTCGTAGGTCAGGACCCGCACCGCCGGCTCGGCGATGATAGAGGCGAACCCCAGCGCGAAGCCGACCGGGATCAGGATCCAGCTATACTCGACGGCGCTCAGCACGTTCCCGGTGAACTCTCCAAACGGCAGGAACCCTTCGTGGACGCCCTGCAGGAAGAGCGAGAGCCCCACCACGGCCATGGCGGTTCCGAAGACGATCCTGAGCAGGTTCGCCGGTGCCGCCCGGACCACGAACGCCTGGAAGATGGCGAACAGGACGAGCAACGGCGCCAGGGCGGTTACGACTTCCAGGAGGGTGCCGAAGTAGCCCTCGAAGATGCCGAGCAGGACGCTCACCCGAAGAACACCCCTAGCAGCATAACGGCCAGAATAGGCCCTATGGAGGCGATAGCCACGAGCCCAAACCCTTGCGAGACCTCGCTGCGCCCGGCCAAAACCGAGACGACGCCCACGTAGAGGGCGAGGAGGAAGGGAACGGTGATCGGCCCGGTGGTCACGGCCCCGCCGTCGAAAGCTATGGGAAAGTAATCCCGCGGCACGAAGTAGCTGAGGGCGAACACGAGCGCGTAGCAAGGCAGCAGTACGTGGGCCAGCTGCAGGTTGAACAGCGTCCTCAATATCGCGAGGAGCACGGAGATCCCCACGCCCAGGGAGATGGAGTATATGAGGACGTTCTGCGAGACGAACCCGTCGGAAGCCTGGCTGACCTGCGAGGTGAAGATGCGGACGTCGGGCTCCGCGACCGTTACCACGAAACCCAGCATAAAGCCGAAAACGAGAAGCACCGTGACCCCCCTGCCGGGCAGCTCGGACCCTAGCATTTCACCGAGGGGCAGCAGGCCCAGCTTGACGCCGTAGAGGAACAGAGCGAGACCCACGATCGCCAGGGCGGCGGAGAGCAGGAACTGCACAAAGTCGGCCAGCGGCATGCGGACGAGCGTGACCTGCAGTAGCACGATGAGCAGGGACACGGGCAAGACAGCCTGGAACACTTCGAGGAACTCTTTTTTCAGGTCTTCCACGCAGCGCCTTCTAGTCGTGATCGCTGGACGTATCCAGTAAATCCCATGAGGATCACCTAATCAAGGGGCCGGCTCCGAGGCGGAGAGCGGCGTGCTGAACCTTCCGGGCCTCTCTTGCCGGCCTTCAGGCAGAGAGCTTCTCGCGCCCGTGGGGGCTTTCGAGGTCCAGGAGGGGGCCCCTGGGAACTATACGCCTCGGGTTTACGCTCTCGTGGCTCGTGTAGTAGTGCTGCTTTATGTGGTCGAAGTCGACCGTCTCCGCCACGCCCGGGTACTGGTAGAGGTCTTTGAGGTAGCCGCCGAGGTTCGGGTAGTCGGCGACGCGCCGCAGGTTGCACTTGAAGTGGTAGTGGTAGACGGGGTCGAAGCGGACGAGCGTGGTGAACATGCACCAGTCGGCCTCTGTAACGCGGCCGCCGCACAGGTAGCGGCGCTCCCCGAGCACCACCTCCCAGCGGTCGAGCGCCTCGAACAACTCGGTGACGGCCTCGTCGTAGGCGGCCTGCGTGGAGGCGAAGCCGGAGCGGTAGACGCCATTGTTTACCGGCTCGTAGATCTCGTCTATCGTCCGGTCCACCTCTTCTTGCAGGTCATCGGGGCAGAAGTCCACATCTGCGGCGGCAAGCTCCTCGAACTCCTTATCGAGCATGCGGATGATCTCGCGCGACTCGTTGTTGACGATGGTGCCCTTTTCTTTGTCCCACAACACGGGCGTGGTGACGCGGCCGGTGTAGTTGGGATCTGCCTTCTGGTAGACCTCGCGCAGGTAGGACGCGCCGTTGACCGTGTCGGGGATCGCGCCCGGCGCGTCGGAGAACACCCAGCCGCCGGAGCCCATGAACGGGTCCACGATGGAGAGGGAGATCACCTCTTCCAGACCCTTTAGCTTGCGCAGGAGCACCGTCCGGTGCGCCCACGGGCAGGCGGCGGCGACGTACAGGTGGTAGCGGCCCTTCTCCGCCGGGAAACCGCTGCTCCCGTCCGCCGTTACCCGCTCGCGGAAGGTGGTCTCCGAGCGGACGAAGCGCCCGTCTTTGTCCTTCGGTATCCCGCGCGTGGTCCACTCGCCGTCTACCAGCATGCCCAGAGCCAAGCCAGACCTCCTCTTCGATTCGCCGCCAGAGACTACCACAGCCGTCGAACGCCGCTCGCGCGGCGCTCAGACAGACGCCGGGGCCTCCCGCTCCAACTCCCGGTGCCGCACGAAGAGGTCCAGCTCCAGGCTATCGTCCTCGCGCAGCCGGCGCGCCAACTCCTCGACGATGGCGACCGAGCGGTGGCGGCCGCCGGTGCAACCGACGCCTAAAGTAAAGTAGGTCTTGCCCTCGGCGGCGTAGCGGGGTATCAGGAAGGAGATCAGGCCGCAGGCCCGGTCCACGAACTCCCCCCCGTCCTCGGCGCGGAGCACGGCGTCGCGGACGGCTTCGTCGTGGCCGGTGAGGGGCCGGAGGCGGGGGTCGTAGTGCGGGTTCGGGAGAAAGCGAACGTCCAGCAGCATGTCCACGTCCAGCGGCGCGCCGTGCTTGAAGCCGAAGGAGATCAGGCTGACCGTCAACCTCCCCGAAAACGACTCGGCGAGCTTCCGGAACCTGACGCGGCCGTCGAGCGCCGAGTACCCGGAGGTGTCAACGATGAGGTCCGCCTTCTCGCGCACGCTGGCAAGGTCCCGCCGCTCGGCCCGGATGCCCTCCAGCACGTCGCCGTTGCGGGCCGCCGGGTGCGGCCTCCGGCTCTCCTTGTAGCGCCGCACGAGCGTCGGGTCGTCGGACTCGACGAAGATGATCCGGCGCTCCCAACCTCCTCCGCTACCCCACGCCTCCAGGCTGCGCTCCAGCTCCCCGCCGAAGTACCGCCGCCCCCGGCCGTCCATGACGACGACCACGCCGTCCAGCCCGTCCTGGCCAGCGGTCTCCAGCACGGCCCTCATCATGCGAGGCGGCAGGTTGTCTATGCAGAAGTATCCCGCGTCCTCGAAAGCCTGCAACGCGCTGGACTTTCCCGCCCCCGAGAGCCCCGTGATGACGACGAGCCGCCGGAGGGCGACCGCCGCTCCCGGTTCCCGCCGCTCCCCCTCACCGCTCACGCCGACGTCCTCCGCTTTTCAGACATCATGGAAGTCATATTGCAAAAACGAGCCTAACATCCGGCGGGACGGTTCTCAACGGTTCCCCGTATATTTAAGCCAGATTTAACCCCGCCGGTCCCGGCGACCCGCCACGTTACGGTCCTTTGGCCCGGATGTGCTCCTGTACGTCGGCGTTGTACGCCACCTCCTCGACGGTGAACACCGCCCAGGGCGAGCCTTCGGCCAGCCAGGTGAGCGCCGCGACGGTAAGAGCCGTGGTTCCGCAGCGTCCGGGTTGCTACTCGCCACGGAGCGCCGAACTAAACTAGGAGCCTTCACGAAGCTCCCGGGCCCACTCGCGCACCCGGCGCATCCAGGCCGGCCGTTCCGAGGTCAACCCTTCCTCGACGAAGCGCGAGAGCGCCCCGGCGGGCACTCTGAATGGCGCCAGCAAAGCGCTTTCGGGGATTTCGTCGTAGCGTTCCTCCCCGGTCTCCTGCCGTTGCAACCTGAGTATCGCCAGCCGTTCGCCATCGTGGCGCCACACCTCGGGCACTCCCAGTCGGGCGTAGATGGGGAGCTTGCTCCCGGATGGGCTCGTGATGTCTACCTCCACGACGAGGTCCGGCGGCGGGTCGCCGGCGTCGAGGGAGAGCCTGCGCTTCCCGCGGACTTGCGGGATCTTCCCGGGGAAGTAGAAGCTCGCGTCGGGCTCGAAGCCGCGCAAAAGGTCCTCACGCTTGAACGTGGTCGAGCCAGCGCTCACCACGTCAACGTCCAGCTCCACCAACAGGTATTCGACCAGCGAGGCTATTACCCGCGCGATCTGCTCGTGCTCGAAGGACGGGCTCACGATCTCCAACTCCCCCCGGTCGTAGAAGAAGCGCGGCGCCGAACGGTTGGGGTCTTCTTCCACGAGCCGTTCGTAGGTCTCCCAGCCTACGTTTCGCAGCGTCACCCTCCCTTCTGGCGGACTCTTCAAGGCTTCGGCCACGACACCTCCTCGGTCTATCGGCCCACAGGTAAGTTTACATCAGCAGTGTTTCGCGTCCCTACCCCTGTTTGAGGCGATGCGCGTAAGCTACTGCCCGAACCGGGCGACCTGCGCGCCTTCTTTGAGGTTCTCGAACAACGCAATGCCGGTTACGCTCGCGCCGCGGGCTAGATCGGTTTCTTCATGCCAGCCAGCGCCTTATGCAATAGTTACACAGACCCCAAATCCCGCGCGTGCAACACTTCCTTACTATGCATCGGGCGCACGTCTTCCGCGTCGAGGGTTACAACGGCAACAGTTTCGCCTTCTCCCGTCACGAACTCCACCTCCAGCGCCTCGCCCGTTCTGTAACGGTGAACCACGGTTCCCACGTCGCCCCGTTCAAGTCCGTGTTCGACGAGGTTCCGCTTCAGCACGACGGTGTCTAGCTCTTTTACCATCTCTGCTCCCTAAACCGGATACGCGGTTACGAGCCTGGGCCTCTCGCTCGGCGGCTCCACGATCCAGACCGTGTTTACCACTACGACGGTTCCTCTCGGCGTCTCCAGGTTACCTCTCACAACATACTTTGCACCGTGGGGCGAAGTAACCTGCTCACCTATCTCATTGTACTTGGGTATCGAGAGCAGATCCTGTTCGAGTCGGGGTACGTTGTCCAGATCGTATCCATGAGACCTGAAAAACCTGGCTTTGGCTTTCCCCACAGCGTGATTATCGGATAACAAGTAGTCGGTCAGCTTCTCGGTTGGTATGTAGGCGTGCTCTACGTTCGGTAGTAGCATCTTCGTGATATCTCCTCCCTTCTATCAGCATAACCTACCCGATCGGCCAGGTTGAACCCGATGTTAGAATCCTGGCGAGCGTCCGAGGGAGGGCTTTCGGGCGCGGTTTAGAAGAGATGACGGGTTTGACAAACGCATCTGAGACGCTGGAAGGAGATAGCCGGTGATACTCGCGGTTGGCGGTGGTCCACAGGGCCTGCTGCCGTCCAGGGGTGTCTCCGGCTTTCGCGCGTCCTGAAGGGTCGGACCAGGAGTTAGCGAGGAGGTCGGTGGATGGCGGGTAATCCGGACGTGTTGAGCGAGATCTGCTCGAAGCGGCGCGGGGTCAACGCGCAGGTGCTCAAGCAGACGATCTCGCTGGCGGTGGAGATCGCGCGCGAGGGCCGGGAGGGGCGCAAGATCGGGACGCTCTTCGTGGTCGGGGACTCGGGCAAGGTTATGCAGCATTCAAAGCCCCTGATCCTGGACCCGTTGCAGGGCCACGCCGACGAGGCCAAGCGTATAGACGACCCCAACACGCGCGAGACTATAAAGGAGCTCGCCCAGCTCGACGGAGCCTTCGTCGTCTCCAATGCGGGCGTGGTGCTCTCGGGGGCGCGGTACATAGACGCCAACTCCGACGACCTCAACGTCCCGTTGGGCCTCGGGAGCCGGCACATGGCGGCGGCTTCGGTCTCAAGGTACACGGACGCGGTGGCGGTAGTGGTCTCGGAGAGCTCGATGGTCCGGATGTTCGACGATGGGGACCTGATCTCGGAGATCGTGCCGGAGATCTGGATGCTCGACGGCTACAACTCCCGGCTGGGAGGCCAGGTCCAGTCCAGCTCCCAGGACAACGTGACCGTGCTGCGGCGCGTCGAGTAGCCAGAGACCCTGATCAACGGAGGAAGATAGAACTTTGTCCTACGCGGCCCGGCCCCCGTGCGACGAGGGGGTCATCCGTTCCAGCGGCGGCGAAGCGCACTGCCCACGCGCCTCCGGGCCGTGGGTGCTGGCGGCGACCATCGTCGCCTCGGGGATGGGCTTTATGGACGGCACCATCGTCAACGTGGCGCTGCCCGTGATCCAGCGGGACCTGGGTGCGACCGCCGTGGACGCACTCTGGATCGTGGAGTCCTACGCCCTGATGCTGGCCGCCCTGATCCTGGTCGGCGGCTCCCTGGGAGACCACTACGGGCGGCGCTTCGTCTTCATTGTCGGCGTGGGGCTCTTTACGGTGGCCTCCGTCTGGTGCGGGCTCTCGCCGAGCCCGGAGTCCCTGATCGCCGCCCGCACCGTCCAGGGCGTCGGCGGGGCGCTGATGATCCCGGGCTCGCTCTCGATCATCAGCGCGTCGTTCTCCGAACGGGACCGGGGCCGGGCCATCGGCACCTGGTCCGGCTTTTCCGGCGTCACCGCCGCCATCGGGCCGGTCGTGGGTGGGCTGCTAATAGACAACCTCTCCTGGCGGGCGGCATTCCTGATCAACATCCCATTAGCCTTGCTAGTGCTCTACATCTGCGTCCGCCACGTCCCCGAGAGCCGCAACCCGGACGCCGCCCGGCTGGACATACCCGGCGCGGCCCTGGCGACGGTCGGCCTCGGCGGGCTGGTCTTCGGCCTCATCGAAGCCGCCAGCCGCGGCGTCACCGACCCACTGGTTTTCATTCCGCTTCTCGTGGGCGTAGCGGCCCTCGTCGCCTTCGTCTACTCCCAGCACCGCGGCCCGGAGCCGATGATGCCGCTCACCCTGTTCCGGTCGAGGAACTTCTCTGGCGCGAACCTCTTGACGCTGCTGCTGTACATGGGCCTGGGTGGGGCGCTCTACTTCTTCCCGTTCGTCCTCATACAGGTGCACGGCTACTCGGCGACGGCGGCGGGCAGCGCCTTCCTCCCGTTTATCGTGCTGACGTTCCTGCTCTCGCGCTGGGCCGGCGGGCTCGTCACCAGCGTCGGACCGCGGCTGCCGCTCACGATAGGCCCGATCATCGCCGCCGCGGGCTTCTTCTTGTTCACCCTGCCGGGCACCGGCGGCTCCTACTGGACGACGTTCTTCCCGGCGGTCGTTGTAATGGGGCTCGGGATGTCGCTCGTTATAGCCCCGCTCACCACCACGGCCCTGAACTCCGTTTCGGGCCGCCACTCGGGGCTCGCCTCGGGCGTGAACAACGCCGTCTCCCGCACCGCGACCCTGCTAGCCGTGGCCGTGATGGGCGTCTTCGTCTTCGCCACGTTCTCCAGCACCCTGGATTCCCGGCTGGCGGACCTGGACCTCCCGGCGGAGGCGCGGGCGGCGATGGAGGAGCGTAAGGTCGAACTGGGTGCGGCGCAGCCGCCGCAGGGCGTAGACGGCGCGTCGGCGGCGGCCATCGAGGGGGCCGTGGCCGAGTCGTTCGTCGCGGGCTTCCGGCTCGCCATGTACCTCGCGGCGGGGTTGGCGCTGGCGAGCGCGCTGGCCGCGGCGACGATCATCCGGGGCAAAGGCCAGGAGCAGGAGGCTGGAAGGACGGAGGGCGAGACAGCCCCCGCCTGAAGAGGAAGGAGAAGCCGTGCAACGGTGCGCCCACACCGATCAGATCCGGGACGTGGAGCCCTCAGCCGAGGGTTGCGAGGAGTGCCTGGCGATGGGCGACTCCTGGGTACACCTGCGCGAGTGCCTGACCTGCGGCCACGTCGGTTGTTGTGATTCGAGCAAGAACAAGCACGCCACGAAACACTTCCACGGTACTGGACATCCCATAGTCAAATCATTCGAGCCGGGTGAGGACTGGCGGTGGTGCTGCGTGGACGAGATGCTGGTCCAGGATGCTTGCGGTCGTCTCTACGAGGGGACGCCGGCGCGTCGTCGCCTACTGCACCTGACCGGACGAGGCGACCAGCGCCCGGGTGGCGCGGCGGCTGAGATATAACCGAAAGTTGTGGATTGGGGATTTCCTTTTGAGCGTGGTGTACCTTCCCTTCGAGCAATCGAACGGAATAGCCGACGCGCCAACGTCGGCGGGAAGGAGACACCGATGGAGAGGATAC
>SIRX01000031.1 GCA_004563715.1 Actinomycetota bacterium
ATATAGTTATAACAAAAAATATAGACTATTGCTCCTAGAGTGTCAAGCGGAAAGCGCATCTTAATTCAGTAGTTCAGTCGCTGGCGGTGGCGGGTTCGGAGACCGGCTGGCGGACCATGAGGTAGATGTTGAGCGCCAGGTAGTAGACGACGTAGAGCAGGGAGGCGGCGAGTAGAGAATGATAGCGTAGCAGGCGACTGTGGTCTGGTCCCGGTGCTGAGTTGCATCGGATACCGGCTGGGCCGGGTCACCGGGAGATGCCGTCGAGGAGCTTCTCGGCGTTGTCCGGCTTGCGGGTAACCAGGCTGACGGTGACGGTCACCAGCAGCGAGAGCAGAAAGCCCGGCACCGCTTCGTAGGTGACGCCGAACAGGATCGTGGCAAAGAAGTTCTCGACGGCCTCGACGCGCGAGACCAGAATGACCGTGACGAGACCGGTGATCATGCCGCACAGGACCCCCCACCAGGTGGTCCCCCGCCAGTACAGGGTGAGCAAGAGCGCCGGGCCGAAGCAGGCCCCGAGCCCGCCCCAGGCGAAGAGCACCATCCAGAACACGACCTCTTCGGCCGCGAAGGCCAGGACTATGGAGACGCCCATGAGCGCGACGACGGAGAGGCGGCTGTAGAGGACCAGCTGACGTTGGGGGATCTCCTGTCCCCGGCCGATCATCTTGTCGTAGATGTCCCGGACCAGGGTGCTGGCCCCGACGAGCAGCTGGCTGTCGGCGCTGGACATGATCGCCGCGAGCACGGCCACCATGAGGACGCCAAAGAGCAGCGGGTCGAAGAGTTCCGTGCCCATCTGGGTGAAGATCGTCTCGCGGTCCTCTTCGGCGATGTTCGGGATGAGCGCCCGCCCCGTCAGGCCGACCATCACGGCCCCTCAGCCCATGACCACGTTCCAGACCGAGCTGATCAGCGCGGCCTGCCGCATCTGCCGGATGTCTCCGAGCGACATGTAGCGCACCAGGATCTGCGGGTTACCGGGCGAACCGAAGCCGATGCCCAGGAGGCCCACGATCACGCCGAAGCCGAAAGCGAACGGGCTGACGAAGCCCTCCCCCTCGGTCCTCATGGCCTCGAAGACGGGTCTCAAACCCCCGAGCTGGGTAACGGCCACGACCGGCAGGATGACGACGGAGAACAGCATGAAGACTATCTGGAGCACGTCGGTCTTGCTCACGGCGAAAAAGCCCCCGAGCACCGTGTAGACCAGGATGATCGCCGCCGTCAGCCACATGCCGGCCGTGGGGCTCAGGCCCAGCCCCGAGGAGAAGGCCGTCCCGCCACCTACTATCTGGCTGCTCACGTAGGCCGTCATGAAGAACGCGATGATCAGGGCGCTGCTCAGGCGCAGCAGGTGCCGGGTGTCGCCGTAGCGGGAGGTGAGTATGTCGGGGATGGTGATGCTGTCGGTCATCTCGCTGTAGAGCCGGAAACGCCGGGCCACGAAGAAGAACATGAACACCTCGACGAGTATGTAACCCGCGATGGCCCACACCGCCTGGAAACCGAAGGCGTACGCCGTCCCCGTGACCCCCAGCAGCAGCCAACTGCTGCGGCCGGAGCTGACCGCGCTCAGCGCGACGGTCCACTTGCCCAGGCCCCGACCGGCCAGAAAGAAGCTCGTCAGGCCCCCGTCGCTCCTGCTCTTGCTGACGTAACCGATCCCAATCAGGATCAACAGGTAGACGCCGAGTACGGCCAGCGTAGACCAGTGGGCGTTCACCGCTCCCCTCCCGAACGCTCCTGCTCCTCAAAGCGCAGCGGGTCCCTCACGTCCCGGCGGGCCACGATCGCGTAGCAGACAAAAGCCGTGAGCAGGATAAGACCGGGTATAACGATCAGGCCAATAAACATACCCAACGTCATGGGAGGACCCCCCTCTGCTGACACTAATTGTACTCGGCATGAATGCTACCAGATGCCAGGGTGAGGGGTCAACAACCTCCGCGGGTCCCGGCGGAGGAGGGGGTTTCCGGGCGGCTGGAATCCATACGATGGCGCTTGTCGCGGGTGGTACAGTGAACAAGCTCCGGGCGTCGCCTTACCGCGGTGGCCGCGGGGTTGAGGCGGGATGCGCGTTGGCTTCGGGAGGGAGACGGAAATGAACCTGGATGAAGCGGCCGTCGGCCGTCTGCTGGATGTGGAGGAGGTGATCGCCGTCGTGGAGCGGGCGCTCGCCGACTTCTCGGACGGGAAGGTGGTGCAGCCGGTGCGCACGATGGTGCCCGTAGCCGAACACGGGGCCTTTCTGGGCGTCATGCCCGCCTACTACGCCGACGCGGCCGGCAACGCCCTGGGCGTCAAGCTCGTCGCCTTGTATCCGCGCAACGAGGATATTCCCACCCACCACGCGACGATTCTGCTCTTCAACCCCGAGACCGGCGAACCGCTGGTGAGCATGGTCGGGCGCCGGATCACCGAGGTGCGCACCGCGGCGGCCTCGGCGGTCGCAACGAAATATCTCGCCCGGCCCGACGCATCCGTGCTGGCGATCATCGGCTCGGGGGCGCAGGCGCGCAGCCACCTGGAGGCCCTGAGGCTCGTCCGCCGGTTCGAGGACGTGCGGGTGTGGAGCCCGCGACACGCGGAAGACTTCGCGCGGCGGTTCGGCGTCCGGGCGGCCTCCTCGGCCGAAGAGGCGGTGCGGGGCGCCGACGTGGTGGTAACGGCCACGGCGTCCGAGACGCCCGTGCTCTCCGGGGAGTGGCTGTTGCCGGGAACGCACGTCAACGCCGTTGGAGCCCCCCGGCCGGACTGGCGGGAACTCGACGACGAAACGCTGCGCCGGGCACGGATCTACGTCGACTCGCGCGAGGCCGCCTTCGAGGAATCTGGGGACGTCCTCGCCGCCGGTCAGGTATTCGCGGAGGTGGGAGAGGTTGTGGGCGGGACGAGTCCCGGCAGGAGATCTGTGGAGGAGGTTACGCTGTTCAAATCGCTCGGCATGGCGGCCGAGGATCTGGCGGCGGCGCGCTTGATCTACCACAAGGCAGCAACCAGAGCCTCTTGCGGCGACGTCGAGGGGCCAGACCGTTAGCCCGGTTGCCGGTCCGGCAGCGTCCATCGGCGGGCGACCGGCGACCGACAAACGCCGGGCGTCAAAGAGCCTCTCCCTCTTCCCCGAAACTTACAGCGCGTAGTCTCCCGTGTGGGCCTCTTCGAGGTAGCGGGCGAGCAGGTCTATGCACGCCTGCACGTCCTGCTCGTTGACCATCTCGTTTACGGTGTGGACGTGGCGGGCCGGGATGGAGAGGGTGATGGCCGGGATGCCGCCGTGGAGCCGCTGGACGCCGCCGGCGTCCGTGCCGCCGGCGGGTAAGACTTCCATCTGGTGCGGGATGCCTTCGCGCTCGGCGATCTCGCGGAAGTGCTCGACGAGCTTCGGGTGGGAGATGAAGGAGGAGTCCATGATCTTTATGGCCGCTCCCTTTCCCAGTTCCGAGATGGTATTCTCGTTGCCGCCGCCCGGCACGTCCATCGCGAGCGTGATGTCCAGCGCGACCACGACCGTCGGGGCGAGCGCCGAGCCGCTGGCCGCAGCACCCCGCAGGCCCACCTCCTCCTGGGAGGTCGCCACCGCGAAGACCGTCGCCTCGTGGCCGCCCATCGCCCGCAGGGCTTCGTACATGACGAACAGGCCGATGCGGTCGTCCATCGCCTTGCTCATGTAGCAGCCGCCGACCTTCTCTAGCGTGCGGTCCATCGTCGCGTAGTCGCCGACACGCACCTTCTCTTTCACCGCGTCGGCCTCCAGGCCGAGGTCCACGTAGAACTCGTCGGCCTTCGGCAGCTTCCGTTCCTCGCCTTTCGAGAGGTGCGGCGGCTTGCGGGCGGGCTGGAGGGCGCCGCGCAGCGCCTCGCCGCCGGAGGTGGTGACGATCACGCGCTGGGAGGTCATGTTCGCCGGGTCGTGGCCGCCCAGGGTCTGGAGGCGGAGAAAGCCCTTATCGTCGATGTACTTGACCAGGAAGCCGATCTCGTCCGTGTGCGCCGCGACCATGACGCGCACGTCTTCCCGGCCCTTCTTCGTCCCGATAACGCTGCCCAGGGGGTCGGTGCGGACCTCGTCGGTGAGCGCGCCGAGCTCCTCGCGGGCGATCTCGCGCTGCTGCTCCTCCCGGCCCGGTACGCCGGGCGTCTCCACGAGCCGTTTTAGAAGTTCTTCGTTGAGCGTCACTATCTGTCCACCTCACGCGTCGGGTTCTGGTTTTCGTACGGGCCACGCCGGAGCGTAGCAACGCCGCGGCGGGGCGTCAAAGTCTTGCCTGGCCGGTCCCGTATAGCCGGCCGGGGCGGGCAGGCCGGGACGCTGGTCCCGATCCCCGTGTTGATCTGCCTGATCGGGCTGGCGTTCGCGGGCTACGCTTTTTCGAAGCGTTCGGTGCGGCGCTCCAGGAGCATCTTGAAGGAGAGATAGAAGCTCAGGCCCAGGTAGTAGACGAGGTACAGGACGGAGAAGGCCAGGATCGCCGGGTCCGGTTCGGGCATCTGGAACAGGATGGCCGCGTAGGCCAGGAGCCACAGCGCGGTGAGCGGTATCGAGAGCTTGCGGAAAGCGACGGTGCGCGTCGGGTAGATGTAGCGGATGGGAACGAAGACGAGCACGGAGCAGAGGACCAGGAGCACGGCGACGGCCCCGGTGCTGAGCCCGAAGACGATGGCGTAGAAGGCTATAACGTTGAAGTAGCTGGGGAAGCCCAGGAAAAAGTGGTCGTCGGTCTTGGCGTCCACCCGGCAGAACTGGTAGCTGGAGGTCAGGAGGGGGACCGCCGCCAGGGCGAGGCCCCAGGCGCCTTCCGGCAGGTAGCCCTCGGTCCACAGGAGGACGATGGGGGCGAAGGTGTAGGTCATGTAGTCCACGATGTCGTCCAGGCGGGCGCCGTCGAAAAACGGCAGCGCCTCGCTGACCCGGAAGCGGCGGGCGAGCAGGCCGTCCGTGCTGTCCACGAGCAGCGCGGCGAGCATTAGCCACAGCGCCGTGACCGCCTCGCCGTTGTAGGCGGCCACCAGGATCAGGAGCGCCAGCACCGCGCCGCTCGCCGTGTACAGGTGGACGAAGGCGGCCTTGAGCCTGAACCAGGGAGGGGTGTTCTCCTCTAAGTCCCTCTCTTCCATGCCCGCGTTATCCATCCTGCGTCCGGGTTCTCCTTTCCTGTTCGCGACGCGCGGCTAATAATATCAGCAACGAGCATTCCGGCTCTACCCGGAAGCTTACCCGCCGCCGGAGGCTCTCAGTCGGGTTCTACCCGCAAGGACCGGACGCGGTTGAGGGCCGCCGCTATCTCCTGTGCCCGGGGCAAACTGAGTTCGCCGGGGTGCCCCCGGTAGCCGCCCAGGGTGTCGAGCCCGTTCTCCGCGATGTCCGCGAGCGCGGAGGCCGGTATCTCGTATGCCGGCCTGCCGGACCTCCCACCGGCGAACCCGCCGATTATCCGGGCTACAGCCTCGGTCTGTCCGGGCTCGGCGAGCTGCTCCAGGTAGGCCAGGTCCACCCGCTCCCGGCCCAGCTCGATGGCGTGCAGGCCCCGGCCCCGGGCCGTCTCCCGCTTGCCGCGCCGCAGGTCTATGGAGGCCGGCAGCGCCCGGCGCGGGGCCGGCGGGCGGAGCTTTCCGGGCCCGGGTGGCGCGAGGCCGGGAAACTTCTCGCGGACCTCGGCGGCGCGGCCCGTGGCGTCGTGGGCGGCGTAGTCTTCGAGGAGGATCACGCGGTCCGCCACATCCAGGTAATCACCGACGCCGCCGACGACCACGACCGTGGAGACGCCCAGGGTCTCGTAGAGCGGCCGCACCAGCTCTATAAACGGGCTTATCGGCTCCTTGCGTACCAGCTCGCGCATCCGCTCGTCCCGGATCATGAAGTTCGTCGCGCTGGTGTCCTCGTCCACCAGGAGCAGGGTCGTCCCGACCTCCAGCGCCTCCGCGATGTTAGCCGCCTGAGAAGTGGAGCCGGAGGCGTTCGGGGTCGAGAACTCCCTGGTGGGCTTGCTGCCGGGCAGGTCCCCAATCATGGCCGAGATATCCACCCCCGCCACGCTCCGGCCGTCCTCGGCCCTTATCTTGACCGCGTCCGGCCGCGCTACCACCAGCTCCCGCCCGTCGCCCGGTACGTGGTCGTAGACGCCCCACGCGAGCGCCGAGAGCAGCGTGCTCTTGCCGTGAAAGCCGCCGCCCGCCACGAGCGTAACCCCCTCGGGAATTCCCATCCCCGAGACCTCGCCCCGGTTGGGCAGCTCCACCCGCACCCGGAACTCCGCCGGGCTCTCGAACGGCACCGCACCCTCGCCCAGCGGCAGGTCGCTCGCCCCGCTCTCGCGCGGCAGCACCGACCCGTCCGCCACGAACGCGACCAGCCCCAGCCCCGGCAACAGCCTCCGCAGGTGGTCCGTGTCCTCCACCGTCTCGACGTGCAGCCGGGCTTTTCCCTGGTCCACCCCGGCGGGGGTCAGGCCCCGCCGCACGACCTCCGGCAGTTCTTCCAGCAGCACGGCGCGGGCGGCGCGGGCGTCTACGCTCCGCCCCTGCGCCGGGAGCCCCACGGCCATCCGCGCCTCGACGTAGTCCTCGGCCACCACCATCGAGGTGCGCGGCAGGACGACCTGAGAGGGACGCTGTATCTCCACCCGGCCGCTGCCGCCCGAGCCCCGGTTGCCGCGCACCGTATCCCGGACGGCCCGCGCCACCTCCCGCGTCAGGAAGTCCTCGAAGGCCACCCGCCGCACGGGGTTCTCGAACAGCGCGGGGTCGAAGCGGTTCTCGCTCGTCCGCACCCGGACGAGCGAGGGCGGGGCGAACGGGTCGCGCTGCACCCGGTCTATATAGAGGGTGAACTCCCCGAGGTCATGGGAGCCCTGGAGGTCCTTGTAGGCCCCGTAGCCCTTGCGGTCTATGCGGTCGAGGGTGGACTTGAGGCGCCTCATCTACTTGAGCCGGTAGAGCGGCTTGTCCGGGCGGCCCTCCGCGCTCCGGACTACCTCGATTCTACCCTCCGCTTCGAGGTCGTCGAGGGCGTGACGGATCCCGCGCTTGTCCCCGCCCAGGATGCGGTGCCAGTCGGTCGTTGAGTAGAGCACGCCCTGCGGGATGGCGTCGAGCACCGTGAGGATTTTTTCTCTGGTCTCTTCTCCCGCCTCGTCCACTAGGAGAGGCCCATCCGGGTCCAGGCGCTCTCCAGGTTCGGGCGGGCAACCGCCCGCGCCTTCTCGGCTCCGGTTTCCAGTATCTCGTCCAGCTCCCGCGGGTCGTCGAGCAGCTCCAGCGCCCGGTCGCGGATGGGGGAGAGCCCCTCGACGACGACCTCGGCGAGGTCTTTCTTGAAGTCCCCGTAGCCTTTTCCCTCGTACCGGCGCTCTATCTCCTCCACGGCGCTCCCGGTAATGGCGGCGTAGATGCCCAGGAGGTTGGCGATGGCCGGCTTCTCCGGGCTCGCGACGACCTCCGTTCCGGAGTCGGTCTTGGCGCGCCGGATCTTGCGCCGGATCGCGTCCGGTTCGTCGAGGATGGCGATGTAGCTCCCCGGTGCGGGGGCGCTCTTGCTCATCTTGGCGGTTGGCTCGTCGAGCGCCATGACCCGCGCCCCGACCGGCGGGATAAAGACCTCCGGCACGACGAAGGTCTCGCCGTAGAGCCCGTTGAAGCGGCGCGCCAGCGTCCGCATGAGCTCCAGGTGCTGGCGCTGGTCCTCCCCCACGGGGACGAGGTGGGCGTTGTACAGGAGGACGTCGGCGGCCTGTAGCACGGGGTAGACGTAGAGCCCCACGCTCGCGGCCTCGGCCCCGCCTTTCCGGGCCTTGTCCTTGAACTGCGTCATGCGCGAGAGCTCGCCGACCTTCGCCACGCAATCGAGGAGCCAGGCGAGTTCGGTGTGCTCGGAGACCCGGCTCTGGCGGAAGATCACGGACTTCTCCGGGTCTATGCCGCAGGCCACGTAGATCGCCGCCAGCTCCCGCACTTTCTGCCGCAAAACTTTCGGGTCCTGGGGCACCGTGAGCGCGTGCAGGTCCACGATGCAGAAGTAGTTTTCGTAGTCGTCCTGGATCGAAACCCAGTTCTTTAGCGCCCCCAGGTAGTTCCCCAGGTGGAGGTTGCCGCTCGGCTGTATGCCGCTGAATACCCTGTGTCCGTTTCGCATGCCGGTTATTCTAACGAACTCGCACCGGAATGACGTCCGGACCCGGCCGGCCGGGCCGCTCGCCGAAAACGAGCGCGGCTTGCCGGTCTGGTCTACCGCGCGAGCCCGAGCCCGCCGTCAACCCCGGTCGCAACCGGCACGGGGTCGGCCAGCTCCCCCACAAACGAGCCGTCGGCCGCGAAGTTGTGCCACGCCAGAAAACATGGGTTCCCGTCCGGCCCGTCCACCAGCTTGCCGCTGTAGAGCTTCCCCAACGGGTCGCCGAGAAGAAAGTCTTGGGTCGCGTAGCGGAACGGCCCCAGAGGCCCCTCGCCGACGAGGTAGTGCGTACCGCCCACGGGCTCCAGGCGGGTCTCCCGGCGGCGGGCGGCGGAGTGGGCCCCGGCCCAGGTCGAGAACAACAGGTAGTAGAGGTCCCCGAGCCTCGCGAGCTGCGGCACCTCCATGCACCAGAAGGGTCCTGGCTCTGTCAGCGGCGGCAGCGTCTCCCAGCGGACGAGGTCATCCGAACGGGCGTGGGCGATCACCCCGCGGCCATCGGACGGCCCGCTGGTCGAGCGGGCGGTGATCAGGGCGTGGTAATCTCCCGTCTCCGGGTGGCGGAAGACCCCCGGGTCGCGCCACACCCTCTCGGGCCCGAGAGGCCCGACGTCTTCCTGGCTGTAGTAGAGGGGATCCGCGACGAGGACCGGGTTGCCGGGATGCTTGCGCCAGGATACGAGGTCCCGCGAGGTAGCCAGCCCGATCCGCTGGTTGATAAACCCTGTTTTCCGTTCCGCCGCGTTTATGCCGGTGTAGAGCATGTGCCACGTCTTCCCGCGGCGTACCACGCTTCCGGTCCATATTCCTCCGTCGTCCCATTCCCCGGCCGGCCCGCGCCGCAGGGCGTCCGGCAGAACCTTCCACGTCCGCAGGTCGCGGGAAACCGCGTGCCCGACGGAGGTGTGCCAGTGGCGCAGTTCCGGGTCCCCGACGCTCCGCGGGGCCTGCAAGTAGAAGACGTGGTAGCTGGCGTCCTCGCGCGCCAGCCAGAAGTCCCAAACCCACTTATCCGCCAGCCTCAACGCCATCGGTGAGATCAGGCCCTCAAAGCCGCTTCTATCTCCCGCGCCGCCGAGACCACCGCCCCCGCCAGCCGTCCGCCGGGGCTCTCGCCCAGCCGCGCGTCGGGGCCGCTGGCGCACACCGCGGCCCACAACTCCCCGCCCGGCCCGAAGACCGGCGCGCTGACGCTCGCCACGCCCGGCTCCCGCTCCGCGATGCTCTCCGCCCAGCCCCGCTGCCGGACCTCCGCCAGCTCTTCCTCAACTTCCGCGCCGCCACCACCGGTATCCCCGGACTCCGCACACGCCCGGAGCACCCGGCCCCCGGAGCCGCGCTCCAGCGTCAGCACCGCCCCCACCGGCACCGCGTCCCGCAGGCCCCCGCCTGTCCGCTCGAAAGAAGCGACGCACACCCGGTGGTCCCCCTCCCGCACGTAGAGCTGCACGCTCTCGCCCGTCGCGTCCCGCAACCTCTCCAGCGCCGGACGCGCCAGCTCTACCAGGCTCGACCCCGCCGCCGCCTTCTCGCCCCACCCCAACAACCGGAGCCCGAGCGCGTACCGGCTGTTCCTACGAACCACCAGGTGGTGCGCCTCCAGGGCCGCCAGCAGCCGGTGCGCCGTCGGCCGCGAAACCCCCGTGGCCGCCACCACCGCCGCCAGGCTCGCCGGACCACCCTCCGCCAGAAACGCGAGCAGCGCCACCGACTTGTCCAGAACCCCGACCCCGCTCGCCGGCGCACCCTTGCTTTTTACCGCGGTTTCATTTACCCTGTCCATTGGATGAGCAGCATATCTCAACATGTGAGACAAAACAAGTGGTGGGCGGTATGAGCGTCGGGGCGGTGTTCGACGCGGCGGCCCGGGACTACGACCGGGCGCGCCGGCAGCTCGTGCCGGGCTTCGACCGTTTCTACGGCGCGGTCTTCGAGTTCCTGGTGTCCTACGGGCGGGAGGAGCGGCTGCGGGTCCTGGACCTCGGGGCGGGGACGGGGTTGCTGAGCGCGATGGTAGCCGGCCGGTTCCCGGAGGCCCGGGTCACGCTCGTGGACCTCTCCGAGGGGATGCTGGAGGTGGCCCGGCGGCGCTTTTCGGCGGAGCCGGGGCGCTTCGAGTTTCGGGTCCTGGACTACGCCGGGGACGAGGACTGGGGCGAGCACGACATCGCCGTTTCGGCGCTCTCGATCCACCACCTGGAGGATGCCGGCAAGAAGGAGGTCTTCCGCCGGGCTTACGAGAGCCTCGCGCCGGGCGGGGTCTTCGTCAACGCCGACCAGGTGCTCGGGGCGACGCCCGGGATGGAGGCGCGATACCATAGATACTGGCTCCGTCGGGCGAGAGAGGCGGGCGTCGGGGAGCTGGACTTGGCGGCCGCCCTCGAAAGGATGAAGCAGGACAAATCGGCCACTCTGGCCTCGCAGCTCCGGTGGCTGGCGGAGGCCGGTTTCGAGGCGGTGGACTGCGTCTACCGGGACCACCAGTTCGCCGTGTACGGCGGGTACAAGCAACGGAGGAGATAGCATGAGCCGACCGAAGACGCTGGTAGAGAAGATCTGGGACCGTCACGTGGTACGCAGCGCGGAGGGCGAGCCGGACCTGCTCTACGTGGACCTGCACCTGGTCCACGAGGTGACGAGCCCGCAGGCGTTCGAGGCCCTGCGGCTCGCGGGACGCCCGGTCCGCCGCCCGGACCTCACGCTGGCGACGATGGACCACAACGTTCCCACCTGGGGACCGGACCGGCCCGTGGAGGACAAGGTCTCCGCGAAGCAGATGGAGGCCTTGCGCAAGAACTGCGAGGAGTTCGGCATACAGCTCCACCCGTGGGGCTCCCTCGGGCAGGGCATCGTCCACGTCATAGGTCCCGAGATGGGCCTCACCCAGCCGGGGCTCGTTATCGTGTGCGGCGACTCGCACACGGCGACCCACGGCGCGTTCGGGGCGCTTGCCTTCGGCATCGGCACCAGCGAGGTCGAGCACGTGCTCGCGACCCAGACGCTGCCCCAGAACCGGCCCAAGACGATGGCCGTAACCGTCGAGGGGGAGCTTCCGCCGGACGTAACGGCCAAGGACCTGATGCTCGGTATTTTGCACCGCATCGGGACCGGCGGCGGGGTCGGGCACGTCATCGAGTATCGTGGAGAGGCGGTGCGGCAACTCTCTATGGAGGGCCGCATGACGGTGTGCAACATGTCCATCGAGGGCGGCGCGCGGGCCGGCCTGATCGCGCCCGACGAGACCACCTTCGAGTACCTGGAGGGCCGCGAGCACGCCCCGAAGGGCGCGGACTGGGACGTGGCGGTCGAGGAGTGGCGCCAGCTCAAAACCGACGAGGGCGCCGGGTTCGACAAGGAGGTCGTCATCGCGGCCGAAGACCTCGTGCCCTACGTCTCCTGGGGCACGACCCCCGCCCAGACCGTCGGGCTCGACGAGGCGGTCCCCGAGCCGCAGAACGAGGGCCACGAGCGGGCGCTCAAGTACATGGGCTTAAAGCCGGGTACACCTATACGTGAGATAGAGGTTGATACCGTCTTTCTCGGGTCGTGCACCAACGCCCGCATCGAGGACCTGCGGGCCGCCGCGAGGGTGCTCCGGGGCCACAAGGTGAAAGAGGGCATCCGGGCGATGGTCGTCCCCGGCTCGATGCGCGTCAAGAAGCAGGCCGAGGAGGAGGGGCTCGACGAGGTCTTTATAGAGGCCGGCTTTGACTGGCGCAACGCGGGCTGCTCGATGTGCCTCGGGATGAACCCGGATATCCTGGCGCCCGGCGAGCGGTGCGCCTCGACCAGCAACCGCAACTTTGAGGGAAGGCAGGGCAAGGGCGGCCGGACGCACCTGGTGAGCCCGGTCGTGGCGGCGGCGACGGCGGTGGTGGGGCGGTTCGCCTCTCCCAGCGAACTCGGCGTACCGATGGAGGTGAGCTAGATGGATCGCGTAGAGACCGTATCGGGCAAGGCGCTGCCGCTCGGCTACTCCGACGTGGACACCGACCAGATCGTACCCTCCGACGCCCTCAAGCGCATCGAGCGCACCGGCTTCGGGCAGTTCCTCTTCGCCGAGTGGCGCGAGGATCCGGACTTCGTGCTCAACAAGCCCGAGCACGAGGGCGCGGTCGTCCTCATCGCCGGGGAGAACTTCGGGTGCGGTTCCAGCCGCGAGCACGCCGTGTGGGCCGTGAAGGACTACGGTTTCGGGGCGGTGATCGCGCCGAGCTTCGCCGACATCTTCAAGAATAACTGCACCAAGAACGGCGTGCTGACGGTCGAGCTGCCCGAGGACACCGTGAAGATGCTCCTCGATGCTGTGCGCGAGGACCCGGAGGCCACGGTCACGGTGGACCTCGAAGGACGCACCGTGGGCGGCCCCGGCGTGAACGAGCAGTTCGTCGTGGACGACTTCACCCGCTACCGCCTCCTGAACGGCCTCGACGACGTGGGCCTCACCCTCGCCCACGCGGACGACATAGAGTCCTTCGAGAAGACCCGGCCGGGCTACCTGCCGAGCGTGCTGTGAACCTCCGGCTACAATCTCAGGCATGAAGCTCGCGCCCACTTCCGAGCCCGTTCCCCTGGCGATTGACCGGGATGGCGTCGCGCGCGTGGGGGGTACGCGGGTTACGCTCGACATCCTGGTCGCCGCCTTCCGCGAGGGCGCGACCGCCGAGGAGATAGCGCAACAGTACCCGACGCTCCGGCTGGCGGACGTGTACTCGGTGATCGGCTACTACCTGCGGCATCGAGGCGAGGTCGAAGAGTACCTCCGGGAGCGGGGACGCCGGTCGGACCTCACGCGCCGGGAGAACGAAGGCCGGTTTGACCCGGAGGGCGTTCGCGACCGCCTCGCGGCCCGCCGCTTCCGGTAAGGTTGCTGCCTCTGGTCGCCGACGAGAACTTCAACAACGACGTCCTTCGCGGCGTCTCGCGGCGGAACCCGGACGTGGACATCGTCCGCGTGCAGGACGCCGGGCTCTCCGGCGCGGACGACCCTGCGGTGCTCGAATGGACGGCGCGAGAGGGCCGGGTTCTACTGACGCATGACGTGACGACGATGACGCGGTACGCCTACGACAGAGTCCGTGCCGGCGAGACAATGCCCGGTGTTTTCGAGGTAAGCCGAAACGTTCCCGTGGGAGTCGCTATCGAGGAGGTTCTGCTTCTCGCGGAGCTCAGCCTCGAAGGAGAGTGGGAAGGGCAGGTGCGGTATCTCCCGCTCCGGTAAGATACCGCCCGGCGGGCCTGTGCTGGAGACCGGTGGTCGCGGTCTTTGTGGCCGGGGCGGGTAGAATACTCGCCGGTGGCTAAACCTCTTCACAATGGTATCGGCCGGGCGCCGGGACGATGCGGGTAAGGCGCCTCACGAGCGTCGAGGAGGTGGGGGAGAAGGCGTGGCGCGCCCTGGAGCCGCCGGACTTCCCGTTCTTCGACTACGAGTTCCTGCGGGCGCTGGAGCGCTCGGGCTGCGTGGGTCCTGGCACCGGCTGGGAGCCGGTCTACCTCGTCTGCCGGGAGGGGGAGAGCTTGCAAGGCGCGCTCCCCCTCTACGTAAAGACGGACAGCTACGGGGAGTACATCTTCGACTGGGACTGGGCCTACGCCTACCACGAACGCGGGCTGCCCTACTACCCCAAGCTCGTGGCCGCCGTCCCGTTCACGCCCGCCACAGGTCCCAGGCTCCTCACCCGGCCCGGCGCCGGGGCCGCCGAGCGGTCCCGGATAAATGCCGCCCTGCTCGACGCGGCCCGGGAGCTGGCCGAGGAGCTGCGCGCCAGCTCGACGCACGCGCTCTTTCTCCCGGAGGCGGAGACACCCGCGTTCGCGGAGCGCGGTTTCGCGGTGCGGCACTCGATGCAGTTCCACTGGCGCAACCGGGGCTACGACGGCTTCGGGGATTACCTGGAGGCGTTGCAGAGCAAGCGGCGGCGACAGATCCTGCGCGAGCGCCGCCAGCTAGACGAAGACCTCACCATACAACGGCTCACCGGCGAGGCGGCGGGCGGCGAACGGGCGGCGGCCAACGCCGCGGCGATGTACGACTTCTACATCAGCACGTCGGAGCGGAAGTGGGGCAGTCCCTACCTCAACCGGGCCTTTTTCGACGAGGTCTTCCGGACGATGGCCGACCGCATCCTGTACGTCGTGGCGCGCGACGGCGAGGGGTGGCCGGTGGCGGGAACGCTCAACTTCTTCAAGGGCGACGCGCTCTACGGCCGCTACTGGGGAGCACTTGAGGAGCGGCGCAACCTGCACTTCGAGCTCTGCTACTACCAGCCGATAGAGTTCGCCATCGGGCGGCGGATCGCCCTCTTCGAGGCCGGGGCGCAGGGAGAGCACAAGCTCGCCCGCGGCTTCCTGCCCACCCTCACCTATAGCGTTCACGAGATCCGGTACCCGGCGTTCAGGCCCGCCATAGAGCGCTACATCGAGCAGGAAAGGGAGATCATCGCCGAGAACCTGGCATTCTACCGGCGGCACGACCCGTACAAGGGTTGATGCCAGGCAACCGGCGAGCAACAAACAGAGCGAGGAGTGTTGGTACAAGAATCTGCCTGCAGGCGGCTATAGATCTTCATAGAAGCCTACAAGTAAGTGTTCACGATGGTAGGCAAGGTGTTCTTTACTGATGTGATGGTTTCTATGGACGGTGAGATTTCCAGGATCACCGATTAAGGAGAAATCCTCTGCGATGGAGATAGCGCCATTGTCGAAAAGCACGTGGTGGTTCGGACACAGACACAAGATGTTATCTGCGGAGTCAGGCCCGCTATGTGGAACGCCGAGTGGGCGAACGTGTGCAGCCTCTGCATATGGTCCGGCTGGGCATTTCAGACGTGTTCCGCACATCTGGCACTTGTATCTGTAGAGAGCTTTGATCTCTTTGGCTTTCGCTGTGTCCCGCACAATTTGGACTACTCGGACCTCTTGGCGTTTGACAGAGTAGTCAGCTTGTTCTTCTTCAATCAACTGACCGGGTGCAAAATGCTCGGAAATTCTAACCAACCGAAAGCGCCAAATTCTAAAGCCGGATTTTCCGATCTCGTGCCAGAAGCTTTCTACCGTGTAGAGTCCATCGTAACTGTAGCCTGTAGGCGGTGAGTACGGTGAGTCATGATTGGAGCCTCGGATAACTCGTACTGGTAGGCCATTCTGACTACTGTACGCGAGAGCCCGGTTCCAGCGAGTAAATGGCTGATCATGTGTTTGCTGTCCCGTTTTGGAATCTCTCCCACCGTATCCTGTATAGATGATCGTATTACCAAAATCTTGATCATCTTCATAACCGCCAGAGAGAACTATTGACTCGGCTCCTTCTTTCTGGCTTCCGGCAATACCAGCCTGCCGATGCCTGTGTACCCCAGCCTCGTATAGTTCTTCTCGATCACAGAAGAGGCTGCCTTCAGGATAACCCGGTACATGACCGAAGATACGCTTCGTCATACATAGCTCATCTTATTCGATGCTGTGACTACAGGCTAGAATTGTTAGCGTCAACATTCCTGGGTGGGAGGAGCACGGATGATCGAGGTCGCCTTGATGATCGAGGGCCAGGACGGCATCGACTGGGAGCGCTGGAAGCGGATGGGCCGGGCCGCGGAGGACCTGGGCTTCGCGGGCCTGTACCGCTCCGACCACTTCACCAACCCCGAGGGGCCGTATAAGGACGCGCTGGAGCTGTGGGCGTCGCTGGCGTGGCTCGCGGACAACACGGAGCGTATAGAGTTCGGGCCGCTGGTCTCGCCGGTCTCTTTCCGGCAACCGGTGATCACCGCCTGGCAGGCTTCCGCGGTGGATAACCTCTCCGGTGGCCGCCTCCGCCTGGGGCTGGGAGCGGGCTGGCAGGAGCGGGAGCACACAGCATTTGGTTTCGACCTGCTCGATATGGATCGCCGCTTCGCCCGCTTCGAGGAGGGATTGGAGGTCATCACCCGGCTGCTCCGCAGCGAGGAACCCGTCTCGTTCGAGGGCGAGTTCTACCGGTTGCGGGAGGCCAGCATCTCGCCGCGCTCCCCGCGTCCCGGCGGGACCCCCATCGTCATCGGGGGCAACGGCCCGCGCCGGACGCTGCCGCTCGTCGCCCGATACGCCGACGAGTGGAACGCTGTCTTCCTGAAGCCGGAGCGGTTCGCGGAGTTGAACGTCCGCCTCGACGAACTTCTGGAAGAGGCCGGACGCCCGGCCCGAGACGTCCGGCGCACCCTGATGACCCGCGTGGTGTTCGGGAGGAACGACGCGGAGATCGAGGGCAAGCTCGGCGGCGCCTCGCGCGCGCAGGCCGACGACGCCGGCATCGTCACCGGGTCGGCAGACGATATCTCCGGGCGCCTCGGCGCTCTGGCCGAAGCCGGGGTGCAGCGCGTGATGCTGCAGTACATGGAGCCGGACGACCTGGAGAGCCTGGAGGAGATCTCCTCCGGCGTCCTGCCCCAACTCCGTTAGCCGTCCGGCGCGCAGGTGCGTAGGTAATTCGTCCCTACCGGGTTCCAATGTCCGCGGGGTGGCGCTATGATCTGGTTGTTACTCAAGTGACAAGTTTGTGCAGGCGAGAAAAGGAGTGGACGATGACCATCCAGGCTCCCGGCGGGCTGGATATCGAGGCCCTGCGCCGGGCCATCGAGGAACGCGACCTGGAGACGATGCTCGGTTTCTACGCGGACGACGCCGAGATACTTACGGTGGACCGCAATACCCCGCCGAGCTCGCCCCAAGTCCTGCGCGGTAAGGCGGAGATCTCCGGCCATCTCGGCGACGTGTTCGGCCGGGAGATGACGCACCGGGTCGAGAACGAGGTCGTTGGCGACGGCCGCCTGTCTTTTACGGAGGCCTGCGAGTACCCGGACGGCACGAAGGTCCTCGGCGCGGTGACCTGCGAGCTGCGGGACGGCAGGATCTCGCGCCAGATCGAAGTCCAGGCCTGGGACGAGTAGGTAGTCCTAGACCACGACCGTATCCACTCGGCCGACGCCGGGACCTGTAAGGCCTATTTCCTGCGCCGCGGCCAGCGAGAGGTCTATGTCCCGGCCGGGGGTGTAGGGACCACGGTCGTTGACCGTGACCCGGACGGACTCCCCGCCACGGCGGACCTCAAGCTCCGTGCCCAGCGGCAGGCTCTTGTGGGCCGCCGTGTACGCGTCGGCGTCGAAGGGCTCGCCGCTGGCCGTCGGCAGCCCTTCTAGCGCCCGGCCGTAGTAGGAGGCGACCATCGTGTCACCGGAGTCATCCTGCGACGCCTCGTCCACGTCCGGCGCGCCCGGCGCGGCGGCGTGTCGCACCTCCGCCACCTGACGAACGGGCGTCTCCTCCTCGCCGCCCAGCACGGCGAGGGGGACGGCCAAAGCCACGACCCCGCCAAAAACAGCCAGCAACCAGACTTTTAGGTCAAAGATCACGCCTACTACCAACCTCCCAGACATAACCACCAGTAACCACAACGTAACATATAGAAACTAGATTGCAACACCCGAGTAGCTTTTGTTCAAATCTTGTGCCGAATCGTAAAAGCTCGCTCCCGGGTGCCAGGGCGTAGCGGTTCGTGTAAGCCTTTTGTTATCGGGGCTGAACACTGCTTTACCGGGCGGCAACCGGGCTTTACAAACCGCGGGCCGGGGTGTGGAAGACTATCCGAAAGGTGGCGGCGGTGGAGAGAAGCATGAACAAGGCGTCTACTGCGCTCGGGGCGACGGTCGGGGCGACGGCCCTGGTTTTCTCGTCTTCGCGGTTGGCGGCCAGGCGGTGGATGAGGCGTCTTCCGGCGAGGGTACGGCGGGCAGCAGGACGACTGTCTCCGAAGAGGTTGCCGAGGCTCCCGAAGCGGGGACCACCGACGCCGGGCCTGCAGGCCCCGCGCCGGAAAGCACCTGGGAGAAAAGCTCCGGTGCGACGGTGTCCGCCGGCGACGGCGCTTCTGCGCGGGCCGGGGATGTCGAGGTGCGCGCGGGTGATGCCGCGGCGGATAGTAGCGAGGCCCGCGCCGGAGGCAGACGAACCGGGGTCCGCGGAGGGCGACCTCTCGGACGGAGAGGTCGCGCTGAGGCTCGCTGACGATAGCGGGACGAGCTTCTCCGGCACGTGCGCCGTGGGGGGCGAGTAGAGAGACATCTCCGGGCAGACGCGCGAACGCTTTGTCTACAGGCTGGACGGGCGGGAGTTGGAATGTAGGGTCCGGAACACCGGCCGGAGCGTCCTCGCGGTCGTCGTTGCCGGTGAGGGCCAGCGCTCCCGGATATCCGTCACCGGCGGCGACCTACGCTTCACCGTCTCCCGGGGCGGGTTTTCCTCCTCGGTCTCCGGCTAGGGCGGCACCGGAGGACAGGCTTCTTCACCTGCTGGATACCGCCCGGCGGGCCCGTCCGGACCCCGGGCGTTAAACGTCCGTAAACTCCCGGAAACAGTTCGGTAACAACCGCCAATACGCCCGGCAAAAGCCTTGTCTGCTCCGGAGACCCGGATAAACTGAACCGGTTATATGCACACAGCACATAGCCGAAAGTGATACGGGCTATGAAGAGAAAGAGCATGTTCGGTTTGTTCGGAGGTTTCGGAGAGAAGTTCGGGGGGCGGCTGTGGGCCGCCGTGGGGGTTGGCGCGCTGGCGCGTCCCTGGATGGGACGGGGCCGGATGGGAAGTTGGGCGCCGGAGTTCTTGCGCCGGTTCCGGGCGGCGCTCGGGAGGTTGTGGTCTGGGGGAGGACAGATCTTCCAGAAGGCCCTGGCGGCGGCCGTGGCCTACTGGATAGCTTCCGCCGGGCTCGGCCACGAGCAGCCCGCGTTCGCGTCCATAGCGGCGCTCATCTCGCTGGCCGTCGTGACCGGCAAGGAGGGGCGACAGGCCCTGGAGCTTGTCTTCGGCGTGGCTTGCGGGCTCGCGGTCGCCGACCTCATCCTATCCGCCATCGGGGCCGGGGCGTGGCAGATAGCCGTCGTGGTGGCGCTGGCTACGGGGTTGGCGACGTTTTTCGGGGGCGGGGCGCTCACGGTCACCGAGGCCGGCGTCTCGGCGTTGCTCATGGTGCTGCTCGCCTCCACCTCCAGCTCCGACCTGTCGCTCGAGCGCTTTATAGAGGCGCTGTTGGGCAGCGGCGTCGCGCTCGTCGTGCGGGCCGTCTTCCCGCACGACCCGGGCCAGAGCGTCGAGCGGGCGGCGCACCCCATCTTCGACGAGTTCGTGGCGGTGCTGGAGGAGATCTCCGAGGCCCTCTACACCGCGGACCTCGGGCAGGCCGAGCGCGCGTTGGAGAAAGCACGCCGGATGGACGCCCGGGTGGGCGGCTTCAAGGAGGCCCTCGACGCCGGGTACGGGACCGTGCGGCTCTCCCCGGCCCGGCGGCGGGCGCTCGGCCGCCTCGGCTTCTACGCCCGGGCCGCCGACCAGCTCGACCTCGCCGTCCGCGACTCCCGGGGCCTCGCCCGGGCTGCGGTAGCCATGATCCGGGTGGAGAACGCCACGCCGGAGCTGCTCGCCGAGAACGTCCTGGAGCTGGCCCGGGCGGTGCAGGCGCTCGGAGCTTACCTGGGGGACCCCGAACATCCCCTCGACACCCGCGGCTTCGCCCTGGAAGCCGCGGGCAAGGCCACCCTCGCCCTCCACGAGCGCAACGACCTGGAGACCAACATGCTCGTCGGGCAGATAAGGGCCACCACCCTGGACCTCCTGCAGGCCTCCGGTATGGACTACGCCACGGCGACGCGGGAGCTGGACGCCGCCGTGCTGCACGCTCTGGAAAAGAGGTTCGGCAGCAAAACGTAGGGGATCGGTCCTCGAATATATCCCCGCGAGTACGGTCCAGGGCCGGCCCACTCCGGTCTCTCGAACTTCGTGCCGTAGCGGGCGAGGACGAGGGGGTTGATCTGCGGCTCACCCCTCCGCCCGGCTTCCCGTAGCTGGCCCCCGGCACGGAGCCGATCGCCCTCATCTGGACGGCCTCACCTCGCGTAGCTCGTCGGGTAGGGGCTCGTCCATCAGGAAAGCCCGGGTCGTCCGGTTAAACAACTCGAACCGCTCGGCCAGCATCCGGTGCCCTGCGCCCGGCACCTCCAGGAGCGTCGCGTTGGGGAGGCTCCGTTCGTACTCGCGCGCGTCCTCGACGGGCGCGGTTTCACACTCGCCCCACAGGATGAGAGCCGGAGCGGGCTCTCCGGCCAGGATCGGACGTGGGTCCCGGAGCGGTGGGGAGGTCGCGTTCGCCGCGTACCATCCGCCGGCAGATAAAGGCGGGGGCGGTTGTGCGGTGGCGGGGGCCTCGCACCGTCCCTCTCTGTCGTTCGCGAAGGCGGCTTCCAACGTCGCGGTGAAGAGGGCGTCCATCTCGCGGTCGGGTGCGAACCTGTGCGCGGCCCGGGGGTTGATGTCGAACAGCAGGTTCCAGGCTAGAAACCTCGGTGAAGCGTAGGCTTTCGCGATCCTCTCTTCCAACGGTTCGCCTATGGGGCCTGGGTCCTGCCTCTCGCTGCTGGGCTCTGTCCCCGGGTCGTCATGCGGCCACAGGCCGCCCGGGGAGAAGAGAACGGCCCGCTCCACGATCCCTGGATGAGCCGCCATGTAGTGGCCGGCTAGCTCGGCTCCCCAGGAACCGCCGATGAGGATCAGGCGCCCGGCCCCGATCTCCTGCCGGATCGCTTCGAGGTCCGCGACGTTGCGCTCTACCGTGTAGCCGGAGACGTTGGGCAGACGCTCCGAGCGTCCGGCACCGACCTGGTCGTAGTAATACACGGTAAACCCCTCGCGGGTCAGGGGCTCCGCCATGCGGCGGGCCGCCTCGGGCGGGTAGGGACCGCCGGGTCCGCCGTGTAGCAGGATCACCGGCGTCTCGCGGGCTGCGGCGGAGCCGTCGGGGGGAAAGAAGTCGTAAGCCAGGCGCGAGCCGGTAGAAAGCTCCCAGTAGCTCGTGTCCGCAGGGGGCGCGGGCGGCCCGGGAAAATCCAGGGGCCGGAATACCGTGTGGGCGGAGACGATAACCGCCGCCAGGAGGGTCGTCCCGGAGATCAGGAACGCGAACACCCGGCGTCGGGTGGGGGAGGCGGGCCGGCCGGAGAGCAAGGTCAGCCCGCCGGTGGTGATGACCAGCGCGAACGCCGCAACCCCGGCCATAACGGGGATCGCCCCGCCCACCGCCGCGGAACCGAAGAAGGCCGCCGCACCCACGGCCACGCCCGCCGGAGCCGCCAGGATCGAGGCCGCCCAGCTGACTGGTTTCCGTGTCCAACCCATATCAGTTTCTCCTCTCTCGCTTTGCCGCCCTGCGGTGGGGGGAGGACCGCGGCCCTCGGTGCGAGGTGTGCACTCCCGGGGGGTGTCGTCCCGGGCCGGGCGTCCCACACCGGGCAAGGTAGCCGAGGGTTTGCGGGACGACCTCGTTCCGGAGAACGATTTGCGCTGGGCCCGAGTACCCAAAAACTTTGGATCGCCCCAGTCCCTCTCCCGTCCCGGTTTGAGTACGTATCTCGAAGTGGCGTCTGCGCCGCCTGCGTTATCGGGGGTGATTCGAAGTCCTCCGTCTCGACGCTGCTCTGCGCTACGCGGTATGCTGTGAGGCGACGTATACGAGGTATGTCTAGAGAAAGGTCACGCCGGTGGCGAAAAAGACGAGAAAAGCCGTAAAGAAGCTAGCGAAGACGGTCGAGGAGCTCCAAGAGCGGAACGAGGAGTTCTACCAGGACTTGACGGCGCAGATCACGGAAGCTTTCGAGAGAGGGGCCGAGTCGAACCGGGTGATGCTCCAGCGCCTGGAGCACCGGCTCGACGCCCTGGAGCAGGCGCGGAAACCCGAAGCGGGAGATTCCGAGGGGGAAGGAGCCGGAATCGAGAGCCCGCAAGCCGAGCCGGTCCTGGCCGAAGAAGAGGACGTGCCGGAAGACCTCGAGGTCACGGAGGCCGCCCAGCAGAAAGCCGAGGAGCTCGGCGTCAACCTGGAGAACGTAGAGGGCACGGGCTCCGAAGGCCGCATCCTGGTCAAGGACGTGGAAGAAGCCGCCCGGGAGGACTAGCGGGACCGGCCGTAAGGCTGGTAGTTCTCCGATTTCAAGATCTCCAGCGTGAGATGCCTGCCGCAGCCGGGACAGCGGGTTACCTGCTTGCCGTAAGACGCGCTCGACGGCAGGTTGTCGAGGAAGATCAACTCCGCCCCCTGTTCGGTCCACCAGAGATCCGACCAGATACTGTGCTTGCACTCGCAATATAGCGTCGCCACCAGCGTGCCTCCTACCCTCCCATCAGATACAAGTAACGATTGTAACACAGCAGGGGTAGAGGGCGGCCAATGGGGGGGCTGGCCGGGATCGTTACGGGTTCGAGAGCAAGTAGTACGCCCCGTAGCCGAGCGCGGCGACGGCGATCAGGCTCCCCAAGACGAGCAGCAGCTTCCCCGCGGCGGACGATCTCCAGGTGTCCACAAGCCTCCGGCCCAGCTTCCTCGCCTTTAGTTCGGCCCAGTCCAGAAGCCGGGCCACGGGCGCGAACTCGCTGGCGATCATACCCAGCCCCAGGAAAAAGGTCAGCGCACCAGGGCCTGGAACCACCCACAACACGATGCTGCCGACCGCTATGGCGAGCCCGCCTACTATGTTGAAGAGCCTGCCGGGGTCTAGCCAGCCTTGTTCTCTCTGCTGGCGGCGATGGTAGCGGTCCTCGAAGCGGTGGCCGGGCTCGCTGTCTCTGAACTCCTGCCAACCCTGTTGCATCTGTCTCAGCATAATCTTGGATGATGCCCGAATACAAACCGTATAAACACTCTGCCTGGGGAAGCGGGATCCCTCCGGCACCAGGTTTCCCGCCCGTGCCCGGAGGGTAAGCAATTTTCAGCAAACGCAATATTCTCCAAGGGGGTAAGTGACTTGTTGAACTTGATGAGGACCCGCAGAAGGTTTGCCTCGCTCATTCTGGCCAGTATCTTTGCTTTGAGCCTGCCGCTGGCCGCAGCCTGCAACGGAGCGGGGGAAAACGAGGAAGAAGAACCCGCCATAGAAGAGGAGAACGGCGTATCGGAGTAGCGGGCTGCTCGCCCGGTTCTCGGACTACAGCCCGAGGCTAACGGCCTCGGAGGGCTAGACTATGGCCGCCCACCGGGGCACGAACCGCGTGCGTCTCCCGCCCCAAAGCCCCTACAACCCCGAAAACCTCTTCCGAAACAACCAGAATGTTGAGCCGAACCCCGAGCCTGCGGGGTGACGGAGCTGCCTCTAGCGGGCAGCCACCAACTTACGGTCTATACGCCCTACAACGGTCCGGCGGTTCTTATGTTCCACTTCGTAGTCTCTCAGCCGGCGGAGCTCCTGCTCCGTTAGCCCCTCCAGGTGGCTCGTGATCTCCGAGACGTTCATCTCTTCGTAGCCGGAGATCGGCAACGCGCCGGTGGTCGCGGCCGCCAACCTCCCCGGGGTCTGGACAACGGCGCCCGCCCCTTCCCGGGCTGCTTCCCGCGTCCGCCCGGCGTTCGTCCGGTAGTAGGCGAGCACGGTGCCCAGAAACTCCCTGTACGCGCGGGCCGTCTCCTCGGAGATCTCCCGGAACGCCTCCTGCTGTGCCCTGGAACGCTCCGCCATCTCCCGGGCTAGCTACCTGTTGCGCTCCGTCCCGGTCTGCAATTCTTCGGTGACGGCCGCGAAAAAGCCCTCCGTCAACCGCCGGGTTCGCTCCTGGGCCTCCGCTGTTCTCCCCGAGACCGTTCTCAAGGACTC